>CAMCYD010000003.1 GCA_945883785.1 Helicobacter pylori PMSS1 | reverse complement strand
GCAAAAAATATTAAGAAATTTGCTATATCTTCATTAGGTACAAAAGGCAAAGTCTTTCATGAATTTGGGAATGCTTGTTACGATAGTATAATTGCAAATATGATTTTAAGTTTAAAAGACGAGCATGATATTATTTGTACCTTTCAAGTAGGATGGAATGATCCAAAAGGTACTCCATCAAAAAGTCATCAAAGAGTAGAATTAACATTTGAAAATGGAAGAATCATAATGGATCAAAAAGAAAGAGGTGTTGAAATATGGGATGAAAATAAACTTCACCATATCAATCCGTATTTTTTCACACAGAGTTATGATAGTTTTTATGATGAAAAAATATATAGTGGCTATGGCTATGATAGTATAAAGTATTTTTTAGAATTTTCTAAAAATAAACAAATGAAAAGAAATAATAGTTTACCTTTTTTAGAAAATATTTTATTTTCAGAATATGTATTAGATGCCTCAAAGAAATCTTTACAAAATAATGGAAAGTGGATAAAAATGGAATTAAATAATGAAAAAATATAATAAAGTTTTATTGATTTTAGGTGCGGGTGTTGATCAACTCCCAGGTATTCAGAAAGCAAAAGACATAGGATGTTATACTATAACATTAGATGGAAACCCTAATGCGGTAGGAAAGCAGATTAGTGATGAATTTTATTTTGTAAATATAAAAGATTTTCAAGCTATTAAATCATTTCTTGAAAATTATGATATTGAAAAAATAGATGGAGTAATTGCTTATGGTGTTGATATCCCAACAATAATTGCAAAAACAGCGGATTACATAGGTGTAAATTATACTATACCTACAAAATCAGCAATTATAAGTGAAGATAAGTATGAATCTAAAGTTCTTATGGAAGAAAATAATATTTCTATACCAAAGTTTAAATTAGTAGAAGATATTGAAAATATTTATGTTTTTACTAAAGAAAATGGATTTCCTGTAATTATAAAGCCTGTTGATAATTCAGCTTCAAGAGGGATAACATTTATCAATAATGTTACTGAAATAGAAAAAGCATATTATTATGCGCTTGAATTTAGTAAAAATAAAAGAATTATTGTTGAAAGCTACTTATCTGGAAATCAAATAAGTTCAGAAACTTTGGTGATAGATGGTGAAGTTTTTCATTTAGGATTTTTAGATAGAAATTATGATAAAAATGAGATGTTTTATCCTAATATAATTGAAGATGGGGGAGATATGCCATCTATCTATATGAAAGATATGTATATCAAAGAACTCACAAGTTTTTATGAAAGAATAGCAAAAAATTTAGACATAAAAAATGGAGTAATAAAAGGCGATTTAGTAATCAATAATGGACAATTATTTATTATTGAATTCGCTTTGAGATTATCTGGAGGCAATTTTTCAACTATTTGTATTCCGAATTCTAGTCATTATGACATTATAAAATATGCAACTATGCTACATTTAAATTTACCTATTGATAAAATTGAATTGAATAATGAGGAAAAAAATGATTTTATATCAATGAGATATAAATTTTTAGAAGAAAGTAATATTAAACCAAAACAAAAAGTAAAAGATATTCTCTCAAAAGCGAATTTAGATAATATTATTTATACGAATATTCATTATAGTAAGGGGAGTATTATCCCAGATAAAACAACTGACCATTCTAAAAGATTAGGCTTTGTAATAGCTAAAGGAGATAGTAGAAATAATGCTATATTAAATGCAAGTAATTATCTTCAAAAATTGGAATTTATAGTTGAATAAAATATATTATCAAATCTATCATGCCAATTTAGCTTTTTCAGCTATCCCAGAAGAACAATTAAGTGAAGTTATTGATAAATGCTATGTTTCATTATTAGATTTTGTGGAAAAAACAAATACAAAAATAGGTTTAGAAATATCAGGATACTCTTTAGAAATTATAAAAAATTTGAGACCATCTTGGATAGAAAAATTTAAAGAGTTTCATACTCAAGGACTTATAGAACTTATAGGTAGTGGCTATATGCAAATTATTGGACCGCTTGTCCCTTATGAAGTAAATATACAAAATCAACTTATTGGATTAAAAGTTTATAAAGAAATTTTAGGAATAACTCCAATAATTGCATTTGTAAATGAACAAACATTTTCATCTTCTTTAATTGATATTTACACTGAAGCTGGATACAAAGCAATCATAATGGAGTGGAACAATGCTTATGCTATTCATAAAGAATGGTCAAAAGAATTTTCTTATTCACCTGTTCTCGTGAAAGGTCTCAGCACTTCAATCCCTATCATTTGGTCTGATTCTATACTATTTCAACAATTCCAAAGATCTATTCACAATGAAACAACTCAAGATGAGTACCTTTCTTTTTTAGAAAATTATCTCGCACCTAGACATAAAATAGTTTCAATATACAGTTCTGATTTAGAAATTTTTAACTATAGACCAGGGCGATTTGAAACAGAAGCTACTATACTTGAAGATGAATGGGGGAAAATAAGAAAAGTCTCAACCGCTTTAAAACAAGCTGGTAGTTTTGTCCTTCCATCAGAACTTTTACCGTTTTGTGATACTCAAATTGAACTCTCACTTACCAATGCTAAAAGCCCAATTATTGTCAAAAAACAAGATAAATATTCTTTAAGCAGATGGGCTGCTTGTGGGAGAGGTGCTGTTTATATCAATACTTTATGTTATAGATTTTTTAAATCCATCCAAGATAGCAAAGACATTAGCAAATGGAAAAAATTATTAACTTTTTGGGGAAGTGATTATAGAACACACATCACTCTTGATAAATGGAATTTTGCCATACAGTTTTTATCAAAATTTCAATTTGAAGAAAATAATAAGCCTACACTGTATACGAAAAATTGCAACTATATCACTCAAGATGAGAAATACTTACGATTTGAAAAAGATGGTATTTTGGTGATTTTTAAACTCACTAAAGGGTTATGTTTGCATGGTATATTCAAAAACTCCAAGCAATTACCAATTGGAACAGTGAAACATGGAGAACTTGATTTTATAAATCATGGTGCTGATTATTTTACAGGAAATACAGTCATCGAATCTTCTGCATCAAAAAAAATAACCGACCTTGTTCAAGTAACCCATTTTGAGTGTTTTGAACTTGGAGAAAATACCTACAAAATAGAGACAACTTTATCCTTAAAGCACAATATCGAGCTACTGAAATCGTGGACAATTGATTGTACAAACAATAGCCTCTCTTTGGATTGTAAACTCTCTATTCCAGATTTTGTCAATGGCTATATTCGTTGTGGAACTATTACCTTTTTACCTAATTTAATAAAGAATTTCAACATCGAATTTAAAAATGGTGGACAATTATTTGAACACTTTGATTTAAATAATGTAGAAATAAATCAACATGCTACTGCATCACTTATCCAAAGTAGTACGGGTGGAATTGGTGCGACCGATGGTCAAATACTCGTATATGATAATCAACAATTAATGATGAAAATAGTGGTCAATCAACTCTCTTCAGTACCATTTATAATATTGCAAAATAATCATATTGCACATACAAAATATTTACGAAGAATCTTTTTTAGTATGCAAGAATTGGATGATACACTCAAAATAAATGATAATCATACCCATAATTTATCATATACAATTTATTTTTAATGAGCTACAATTTGGTATTTTTACCCTCTTGGATTAGAAAGTGTTAAGAAAAGCTTCTCTCCATTTTTAAACCGTATATACACTGCAAATTTATTTTCTTTCTCTTTTTTAATAACTCTGAACTTTTCTACACCACTAAAAACAATATCGATATAGCTATTTTTAAGGACATCATAGAGATTTTCTGTGTTAAAATAGTCCTTGCTTTCCACTCTAAAAAGTTCCCCCTCTTTCCCTAAAAAATAGGTAACATTATTGAAAAAAGGATTATGAAAAGTGTTGCTTGTTTGAAGTCTTAGTATTGTGTTATTGTTTTTGTCATTTTTAAAAAGTATTGAAGCATTATTTTCCGTATTGCCAAAAATATCCTCATACATAATAAATTTTAAATCATCTTGATTCTTATAAGTTGTTAATTTTTCTTCATAAAAACTATTTGATTTTTGATTCATATCGATTGTTTGGTACAAAAATAAAATTATGATAGAAAATAAAGCGACACTTATCATCACTTCAATAAGGGTAAATCCTAAAACAAACCTTTTTTTCATCAGTAAACCAACTTAAATCTATAAAAATCTTTCTCATTTTGATTTTCTATAGTTAACTTTGTTTTTGTTATTTGTTTTGTGATAGCAAAACTCTCCGCATCTATCTTTTCATCTTCAAGCTTTTCATTTTTCACTACTACTTTTATCTCTTTCAATTCTCGTCTTAAATCATCATCTTTGAAGTCCACAACCTCATCAAGATAAATATTTTTATCGCTTGTTTGATTTTCATCAATTCCATAAAAAGCCAAAGAGCTATAATCGTTATTCGTTGATATTGATTTAAATTTTTCGAGTAAAAAAAGATTATTTTGTCCCATTTGTATCAGTGCCACGATAACCACACTTATTAATGCAACTGATATCAAAATCTCCACAAGCGAAAAGGCTTTTTTGATTTTAGTTTTCACTAATGAAGCCCTATTCTTAAAGCCTCATCAAGCGATGTAATTCCATCTTTTATCATATCTTTGAGTTGAACTTTAAGGGTTATCATTCCATCTTTTAAAGCAATATTTTCTAACTCACTATCATCAACATCATTTTTCAAATCCAAGATAACCGCTTTATTTATCAAAAAAAGTTCTGCAACCGCTTGTCTTCCACTATATCCAGTAAAGTTACAATCCTTACATCCGCAAGCTTTGTACACTTTTGTATCCTCAGCTA
Organism: Helicobacter pylori PMSS1; assembly: GCA_945883785.1. GTDB lineage: Bacteria > Campylobacterota > Campylobacteria > Campylobacterales > Arcobacteraceae > CAIJNA01. The sequence continues at coordinate 60,597 of CAMCYD010000003.1, read as the reverse complement.
TTTCAAATTTTGACAAATGTATCTCAGCTATTTCATCTTCCACCTTACACTCATCACAAAGTTTTCGCACCAATCTTTGAGCCATTACACCAAGTAAAGATGATGATATCAAAAATCGTTCAAGTCCCATATCTACAAGTCTATTGATAGCGGAATGAGCTCTATTTGTATGAAGTGTTGAAAGTACAAGGTGTCCTGTCAAAGCTGCTTGAGTAGCTATCTGAGCTGTTTCACTATCTCTTATCTCTCCAACCATTATGATATCTGGATCTTGTCTTAAGATACTTCTAAGCCCAGAAGCAAAAGTAAGCCCCACTTTGTTGTTGACTTGAATTTGATTGATTTTATCACTTTTGTACTCTACTGGGTCTTCTACTGTGATGATATTTTTATTTGGATCCTCGATTTTTTGTAAAAGCGAATGGAGTGTGGTGGACTTTCCACTTCCAGTTGGACCTGTAACAAGTATCATCCCGTGTGAATTCTGACTGAGTTCGTGAAGTTTATCTTTGATAGCGGAACTAATCCCTAGATTTTCTAAAGTTGGGATATCTTCACTTTGCATCAAAATCCTCATCGTAACCCGCTCTCCATAAAAAGTAGGCAAAACAGAAACCCTAATATCAAGAGTTTTTCCTCCTAATTTTATAGAAGTTCTTCCATCTTGAGGAATCCTTTTTTCACTGATATCAAGCTCTGAAATAATCTTGATACGGCTAATAATAAGTACCATTATTTTTTTATCAAGCTCAATATGTTTTATCAAAACCCCGTCAATTCTATATCGTATCTCCCCTTTGTATTCATGAAGTTCGATATGAATATCACTTGCTTTTTTCTTGATAGCTTGATAAAAAAGTGAATTTACAAATCGAATAATAGGTGCCGATTCTTCACTTGTAAGGATATCACTTGAAGTTTTGAGAAATTCTGTGAGGCTAATATCCTCTTCATTGTCCATTTCATGCTGTTTTGAGCTCGCTAATTCTGACATTTGTAAATCAGCACGAAGTTCTATAAATCTATTGTAAAGCCTTTCATACGATATTTCATCGACTAAAACTACATCTTCATTACACTCTTGTTTTGAGATAAAATCAAAAGCAACCGCCAAATGTTCTTCACAAACAACAATCACATCTTTAGCATCCAAAGTAGAAAAAAGGGCAAAGTTTTTGAGTGCTTGTTGATACCCTACTCTATTTTGAGGAAGTAAATCTGGGTTATGAAGTTGCTCGTGTTTAAACATCTATTTTGTCTCTTGTTTTGTTTCTAAAGTTTGAGTTTGCTCGACTTCTTTTGCTTTGATTTTGGCAACTTCATGTGCTTTTTGCTCTTCTTTCAATTTTTCATCATCGAGTTCTTTTTGCTGCTCCAAAGCCTTTTTTTGTTCTTCTAAAGCCTCTTTTTCTTTTTCAAGTCGCTCATCTTCTAGCTCTTGTTGTTTCTCTTTTATCTTTTGAAGTTTTTCCTCTTCAATCTCTTGTTTATCATCAAAATACTCTTTTTTAGTCTCTTCAAAATCAACCCTATCTTCTTTGACATCTGCTTTAGTATCTTCAAGGTCAAGGAGTAGTTTATCTGTTTCTATCCCCTCTTTATCTGCTTTTAATTTCATCTTTTCAAGCCGTAAAATTGCATCTTTAGTATATTTATCCTCTAAGATTTTAAGCTCGCTTAATTGATTTCTCACATAAGTTAAATCTTTTGTTTTAGGGACTATGTACGGTGTAATAATTACTACTAAATTGATTTTATCCTTAGTTTCTATCGTATCTCTAAACAATGCTCCAAGAAAAGGAATATCCCCTAGTAATGGTATTTTGTACTCATTTTTTGTCACTTTTTCTTTAATATATCCACCAAGAATAATACTCTCACCATTATTAACTATTGCGGTTGTTGTGATATCTTTTTTAGAAGTATCTGGTTGTCCATTCGTACCATTCGCTACACCTATATCTTCCATCTTCGTATTTATTTCAAGTGCAACTTTATCTCCGTTTGAAATTCTTGGTTTTACTTTGAGGGTAAGCCCTATATCCTCTCTTGTAAAATTGTCGCTTATATTTCCACCAGTTGTAGTAGTTGTTCCTGTTTTGATACTTCTTGTTTCCCCAACATAAATAGAGCTTTGTTTGTTATTGATACAAAGTAAAGATGGTTCACTTACAATATCAGCTGCACCATTTTGATTTAAAAGATTAACTGTTACCCCAAGAGCCAATCCACTGTTCATACTTGCTAAATTCAACCCACCTACACCAGTTCCAGAAAGTGGTATAGTGGGTGCTATACCACCATTTAAGCTTGATGAAAAAGTTCCTAATCCAGCACTTCCAGTTGCAAATCCATTAATTCCATATTTAATTCCAACATTTCGTATCTTATTTTCACTTACCTCAATAATTCTAGCTTGAACATACACTTGTTGTCTATCGGTATCTAGTTGCGTAATCAAGTTTTTATAATATTCAAGCTCATCTTTTTGCCCCATCAAGATAACACTATTTGATTCTTCATCACTTGAAGCATACGGTTTATCATTTGGATTTTTGTATTGTTTATTTGCGATGATTCCTGTTATCATAGTCACTACCGCTTTAGCTTCTGCATTTTTTAAAGTCACAACATCTACAGTTTTTGCAACCAAACTTCCATTTGCATCAAGAGATTTAATATAATTCACAAGATATTTAACATTTTCCTCTTGCCCTACAAACATTAAAGAGTTCGTATCTTTATTGAGAAGTATCGCTACTTTTTCCGTTTCTACTTGTTCGTTGTAGATAGTTTTTGCCATCAAAACCAACTCTGGTTGAATCTCTGTAGCTTGTAAATTTTTAAGTTTTACCTCTTCGATATATTTTTTTGCATCTACGCTAAGAAGGTCGATGACAGCTTTCATCGTTTTGATATTTGATACGAAGTCAGTTATCACGATAGCGTTTGAGTCTTTATCTGTTACTAGTTTTGCACTTGTGCTTATGAGATGTCGTATCTTTGAGCTTACCACATCGACATTTACATTTGGCACTATAAAAACTTCAGTTATCATCTGATAACTCTGCGTAGTTTTATTTACTACTGGCAAATTGTATTTTGAAGCATCATTGATTCTTACAACTCTTAAAATTCCATTGTTATCAACTATTGTAAACCCTTTTGGTTCAAGTGTGTACATCAAGATATTTAAAACATCTTCTTTATCCACAGGTTTATTGGATACAAAATCAACTCTTCCAGAGACATCTTGCTCTAAAAGAATATTTTTATCTAAAATCTTTGAAACTATTTTCATCAAATCGACAATCTCAAGATTTTTAAAATTGATATTTATCTCCTCCCCTTTTCCAGAAGCTAAAGTGGCACATAGCCCCATGCACAAACCAATATTTATTATTTTATTTAATCTCATACCCAAGCTCCATAGTTTCATTTCCTCTTATTATTTTCATATTCAATGATGACATCGTCCCAATCTTTTTGTAAAGATTCATCGCATCATCATAACTTTTTAATTCCACATTATTCATTGATTTTAAAATATCCCCAGATTGCAATCCAAGCTTTTCAAAATTGCTTCCTCGCTTGATTTTATTGATAGTAAATCCATCAATCTTTCCATTTGTGAGATTTTCTTTCAAGCTGATATCTCGCCAAATTTTATCACTATTTTTTGTATATTCCTCTAGCAAATCTTTTGTCACAACTGTTTTTGTTCCCATTTGTTGTATGCGTTCAGCTGGTGCATTGCCAAGTGAAGCATTTTGCGGTGGTGGTGCGATTTGTTTCTGAGTTGTTCCAGTACTTGCTTGTTTATCAGCGACTGCTACACTATTAAGTTCGATTTTGTATTCTGTATCGTTTTCTAAAAAAAGAACATATTTTGAAGTTACTTTTAAAAGTTTCATACTTTTGTAAGTTTCTCCAGTACTTAAAATCGTAGTTGCTTTGTTACCTCTTTCATTGATAGTCACAAAACCTTTCCCTTTCCCCATATCAAAAATAGCAACAACATTGATACTAAGAGCCAATGGCGGTGGCGGAGGTGGTGGCGGAGAAACTTCAATTGGTTGTTCCACTACTACTGGCGGTGGTGGAGGTGGAGGTGCGGCTACCACTTTTACTTTTCTTGTGATAACTACTCTAGAAACAATAACTTCTCGAGCACCAAAAGTATTTTGAAAATCAAAACTTTTATACTCTAAGCCAGAAGTTATCACGATTTCTGACTGCGGTTTCTCTTTTGGCAAAAATAAAAATAGTATGATACTTAGAAAATAACTTGCGAAAAGAATTGCCCCTATTTGCAAGGCTAGTTTTATTTCATTTCTATAGGTTGTATTCAATTTTGTACTCCCCATTTTGCATCAATTCCCCTTGACTAAAAAATGCACTATATTTTTTTGCTAAATCACCTGATGGTTTGAGATAAAGCTCAAAACTTCTATTTTGCATATTGTATGTTCCATACCCACTTAAATCACTTGAAACTATTAAAATATCGAACTGCAACGGTTTCAAAATATTCCAATCAAATTCCATATCTTCTATTTTTAAGCCATCAAAAAGGATATTAGAAGCAACAATTTTTCCATACACTAGCAAATATTTCATCTCAATACTTTCCACTTTAAAAGCATTGATATCTTTATAAAAAACATCACCTTTTACTACAGAAAGATGAAATGCCCCAGAAGAAATCTCTTCGTTTTGAACCGAAATATTTTTATGTTGTAACTTCTCTAAATAGTAAAAATAGATATTTTCTTTTGGCAAAAAAACAATAAAAGAAAAAAGAAAAATCAAAACAAATCCAAAATATTTCAAACTATTCATCAACACAATATTTTTCATATTACACCTATCTCTACTAAAATGCTATCTGTTTTGACTTCAAGTTTTGTGATATTAAAATTTTCATTTAAAAGACTCGTAAAAAGCACTTGAAAACTAGCGCTTGAAAGATGAGTAGCAAGTAAAGAAATAGTTTTCTCTTTTTGAGAAATATGAGCCGTTTTTATCCCTAAATCAGCCGTTATCTTATTGAGTTTGTTTTCTATAAAAACTGCATCACTATAATTTTGATAGTGTTCTTTGTAGCTTATTGCCACCTCTTTGTACTCGTTAAACTCTTTTTTCTTTGCATCAAAATTTTGTTTTGCTTCCCCAAAAGAATACAATGAAATAAAAAATACAACAACAGAACTAGCAAAAACAAAGGCTATATTGATATTTTTCATAGTTCTATCCTTGCTTTTATTTTTCCATCTTCTTCTTGCACAGTTGTTTTTCTAAACTCTTTTTTGAGATAAGTTTCCAACATTTCACTCTTCATTGCTTTGTAAGTAAGATTAAGAATATTTTTTTCCAAATGTATCCCCTCAAGAGTTGTATTCCCAAGACTATTAGCAGAAACTGCATACCCTATGGCATCTCTACATTTTTTGTATTGTCTCATCGTTTTCCCATATTCTTCAACTATCGCATTCGCCTGAATAGCTGTCGGTGGCAAATTGTATTCTTTTTTAATCGCTTCAATTTTATTTGGATACTCATTTGATAACTGTTTAAATAAAAAAGTCTGAACAAAAAGCAAGATAGAAAATCCCAACAATATGCTACTTGCAAGCTGAGCTGATTTATTTGAAGTTAGTTTTTTATAGCTAAAAAGCTCTATAAAATGTTCAGAAAGTTTTAATGAAGCTATATCTATAGCTTTTTTTTCTATTTGCTGTGCTAAATTATTTGGAACTTTCACTAAAAGCTCCTTTTCATACACAAACACCTCATCCCCATAACTTAAAGCCATTTGCTCATCAAGTGATAAAAGATTTTTAAATTCATTTTGAGCAAAATAAATATGCAAGATTTTATTTTGAGGAATTTGAAGTTCTTTTAATTTTGCAACAATCTTATCTTCATCGTAAGCAAAAGAGAGGTACTGATTTTCGCTGATTTTTATCGCATAAAAACTATATCCAGCAATATCAAAATAATCCTCAAAAAGATTTGGCAAAAGGAAAAGTGCTTTGTTTGTAGTATCCACAGGAATAGTAAATACCTTCACCCAATAAAAGCTAGGGGAGAGGATAAGATTCACTTTCTCTTTTTTATGAAGTGGTTTAAAAATAGTATTCGTTTGTAAAAAAATTGTTTGTATCATAGTCGCGGATTTTAGCTAAAGATTGATTAAGTTTAAATAATAGCTGGTATTTTTTAAAATATTGAGCCACTTGCAAATTCAAAGATTTTGAGTATGAATAGTAGCAATTATTAGATTTTCACTTTAAAAATCACTATTTATAGCTATCACAAAGCAAACTAAAACATAGAAACTGTCATTGCGAGGCACGAAGCAATCCACGAAGCCGACTATGGATTGCTTCGTTCCTCGCAATGACATACAATATAAGCTTTAGTTTGCTTTTTGATGACAATACTCCCTGTAAATGGTTATTTTTAAAGTGAAAAGATGATGATTGAAACTGTTTATAATCATTTGTTCGAATTTGCAAGTGGCTCTTAAGAAATATGTTTCTCTTTCTTAGCTAGTATGTGAGATTAACCTCTTTTTGGAGATTAATTAGTTGGAGACACTTAATAAAGTTCAAGTCCTCCAATCATTTCCAAGAATTAGGCATAATACCATATTTGATAAAAGATGAAAATACAATTGATACATTAGGTCTGTTTCATGGGGCATTAGATACTGAAAGATACTTATAAGTAGCCGTAGATATAACAAAATTAGGATAAAAAATATGCACGAATACAGTATAGTTCAATCATTATTAAACAGTTGCGAAGAGCAAGTCGTGCTCAATGAAGCTTCAAAAGTGACCAAAGTTGTCGTTAAGATAGGGGTTTTAAGTGGAGTTGAGGCTGATTTATTACAAACTGCTTTTGATACTTTTAAAGAGGAAACTGTTTGCGATAAGTGCGAATTTATCATCAATGTTCAAAAGGTTGTGATTGCTTGTAAAGATTGCTCTGCAGAGTCCACTTTGGACAAACACGAATACAACTGCCCAAAGTGTGAGAGTATCAATATTGATATCATAGATGGAGAAGAGATGTACCTTATGCAACTTGAACTAGAATGATTGTACAATCCAAAACTATAAACAAAAAAAACGGAGTCATTATGAATTTTAAAGAACTAAACTTATCAAAAGAGGTCTTAGCAGCCATTGCTGTTTGCGACTACAAAAAACCAACTCCAATCCAAGAAGCGATTATCTCTCAAATCTTAAAAAACAAAGATGTCCAAGCGATAGCACCAACAGGAAGTGGGAAAACTGCTGCATTTTCTTTGCCTATTATCGATAAACTCAATAAAAATTTAACAGATGATTTTAGACTCCCAAGAGCTTTGATACTTGTCCCTACAAGAGAACTTGCTGTGCAAATCGATGCTAGTATCAAAAAATATGCAATTCATACCGAACTCAAATCGGCTACTATTTTTGGTGGAACCAAGATGGAGCCACAAGTCAATAAACTCAAAAAAACTATTGATATTTTGGTAGCAACTCCTGGGCGACTTGCGGAACATATCAATGCGAAAAATGTCAATCTTGCTCATATCAATACACTTGTCCTTGATGAAGCGGATACGATGCTTGAAATGGGATTTTCGCAAGAGATGGCTGTGATATTTGATAGTTTTGATAAAAAACCTCAAACGATGCTTTTTAGTGCAACATTAGGGGAAAGTATCAAAAAACTTGGGGAAAAAATCCTTGAGAGTGCTTATTGTGTCAATATTGACAAAACACAAAAAGGGACTCATAAAATCGAGCAATCAGTTTATTACATCAACAAAGATGAAAAAAATGCCCTTGTTTCTTATCTTATCGGGAAAAACTATCAACAACAATTTATCGTTTTTACAAGAACAAAACACACAGCGGAAGAGGTTTTTAACTATTTGAGCGAAAGTGGACTCAAATGTGATAGTTTGCATGGAGATAAAACTCATGGGAAACGACAAGTTGCGATAAAAAGATTTAGAGATAAAGAGATACAAGTTTTGGTTGCGACTGATATTACAGCTCGTGGTATCGACATCAAAGGACTTGAATATATCATAAACTACGATATTCCAAATAGTGTTGATGACTATATCCATAGAATTGGACGAACCGGACGAGCTGGAATGGATGGAAATGCTATCAATCTTGTAAGTTCAAGTGAAATCTACAGTCAAAAAGTAATCGAGAGAAAACTTCATATTAAAATGAAAGTTCTTGAAGAAAGTAGTTTTGGAAAAGATATGGTTGATGTTATAAAATCACCAAAAATTTTAGTGAGAAAAGAGGCTAAAAGAGAGGTAAGTGGAGCATTTGGACATCAAAAGAAAAAGGTTAAGACAAAGAAAAAAACAACAAAAAGAGATGGTGACAAAAAAGTTGACAAAAAAGTAAAAAATGGTGACAAAATAGTGATTGATGGAAAAGTAAAAATTGCAAAGGTGAAAGAGAAAAAACCAAAGAAAAAAATAGACTCTCAAACTTTTGCAAAAAAACAAAAAACATATCTTAGCAGTAAAAGGTAATACAAAATGTTTACAGGCTTGATAAGAGAGATGGCACAAGTTGAAAGTTTTGTTGGAAGTTTGCTTACTATAAAAGCTTCATACAAACCAAAGGTAGGAGACAGTATTGCAATAAACGGAGCTTGTCTCACTGTTGTCAAAATAGGCAATAACTCTTTTAGTGTAGAACTCTCGCCAGAATCAAGAAGTGTTTTGGTCGTTGAAAATTATAAAAATGAAGTCCATATCGAACCAGCAATGATGATGGGGGATAGATTTGAAGGGCATATTGTCCAAGGGCATATCGACTGTATCGGAAAGATTGTAGCTGTTAAAAACAATGGAAATTCAGCTGATTTTTTTATAGAACTGCCAAAAGAATATATCAAATTTGTTATCCAAAAGGGGAGTGTCACAGTCGATGGGGTAAGTTTAACAGTCAATGAAGTGATACAAAATAAAAATCAATTTCGCCTTACAATTATCCCTCATACGATAGAAAATACTCTTTTTAAAACTTACAAAATAAACTCAAAAGTCAATATAGAAACAGATATGTTTGCCCGATATGTTTATAATATTTTTGCACCAAAAGGAAAAAATATAAGTTGGGAAGATGTAGATAAAATAATGGCTTCGTACTAAAAGAAGCCATCTAAGTTAAAATAAACCACCCAAAAGTGGTCTTATAAATTATAAAATAACTTCAATTTCTCTTGAGTCATTGACAACTTTTTTCTCTTTTACAATTCTATCTTCTTTTAGTTTTACAGCCAATTCTCTATCTGTAATAGCTAAAATTTGCATAGCAAGATAAGCAGCATTGACAGCCCCAGCTTTTCCAAGTGCTACAGTTGCAACTGGCATACCAGCAGGCATTTGAACAGTGCTAAGCATAGCATCCATACCATCCATCGCTCCACCTTTCATAGGTACACCGATAACTGGTTTAGTTGTACCAGCAGCTAAAGCTCCAGCTAAGTGTGCTGCCATTCCAGCAGCAGCTATAAATACTTTTGCACCTTTCTCTTCCGCTTCTTTGATATATGTTTTTGTTCTCTCAGGTGATCTGTGAGCTGAACTAATGATAAGCTCATACTTTACACTAAACTCTTCTAAAGTATCAGCACAGTTTTTCATTATCTCATAATCACTTTTACTACCCATTATTATCGAAACAAAATTCATTTTAGACCTCTTTTTTTAATTTTAAAATTGTGACATACTACCAAATCTTTGGTTAAATCGCTAATTTTTTAGCCCCTGCAAAATCTATTTTTCCACTCCCTAAAAGTGGAATATTTTCAACCACTTTAATTTCAGACGGTATCCACAAAGGTTCTATTTTAAAATCAATCAATTTTTGTTTAAGATTTTCAATATCTCGATTGATTAAAAGAACTATTTTCTCCCCTTTTTTCTCATCAGGCAGATTTACTGTAACAAGTTTAATATCCTCACCACTATTTATTGCTTCATAAATCTTATTTTCAACTGCACTCAAACTTATCATCTCCCCCGCAACTTTAACAAATCTTGAATACCTATCTACTATTGTGATAAATCCATCCTCATCTATATGCCCTTTATCCCCAGTTTTGTACCAAATTCTTCCATCAATTGTTATCAAAACTTCATTTGTTTTTGCAACATTATTCAAATAACCAACCATCACATTTGGACCACTTACCAAAATAAGACCATCTTCTAAAATTGGCAATTCTTCCATTGTGTCTGGATTGATAATTTTTATTGCACATCCTGGAAGTGGCATCCCTATAGTTCCTTGTTTTTGTCCCACTTGTGTTTGCCAATAATTCATATCAAGATTATCAGGGATATTTGCACTTATTACAGGAGAACATTCGGTTGCCCCATACCCTTCATATACACTTACTCCAAATTTTTGTTTAAATTCATCAGCTACCAAATGATTCAATTTTTCAGCTCCTGCAAAAACCATATTCAAACTTTCAAACATAAGTGGTGTTAATTTTTTATTTTTAAGATAAAGCCTTATAAAAGTTGAAGTAGCACACATAAAGGTTACACGATTTTTTGCAACTGCTTTTCCAATGCCTAGTCCATCAGTTGGGTCAGGATGACAAACGAGTTTTATCCCTTCTAAAAGTGGTAAAAGTGTCGTAACAGTAAGTCCAAAAGCATGAAATATTGGCAAACTTCCTAGAAACACTTCATCTTCAGTGATATTTAACATCTCACTAATTTGTTTTACATTTGTCAAAAGATTACGATGTGAAAGCATTACCCCTTTTGGATCCCCTTCGCTTCCACTACTAAAAAGTATTGCTCCAATCGTATCAAGATTATTTTTGGAACTATACATTTTTTGAACCCATGATACTGGAGCAAATTTAATAAATCCATACCGTAAGAGAATTGGTATAACCTGTAACTTAGAACTGTTCTTTTTGATATCTTCAAGATAAACAATATTTATATTTTCCAAAATATCTTCAATTACAATCCCTTTATCTTTTAATTTCTCACAGAATCGTCTTGAAGTATAAATATTTTTTATTTCAGCTTCTTTAACCCCATACATTATCGATGCTTTTGAAGCAGTATAATTAAGATTTACTGCGGTTTTACCTGCAAGTATTGTTGAAAGATTTACAATTGCTCCAATAGCTGTCGTCGGAAGCAAAAGACCAATATTTTGTTCCGTATGTTGTTGTATCAAATTTCTAAAAAATATACTCATTGTCATCATCTTCGTATAAGAATACTCTTCACCACTACTATCTACAAGTGCTATTTGTGAAGCTTTTCGTTTTACCGTATCAATAAAAACTGTATCGATATTTTGAAAACTATTCATATATTGATTCCAACTATCACTTGCTATTTCAAAAACACTTTGTTTTACTTCACTTGCATTTGTTTTTATATTTTTTTGTTTACCAAAAGACACTATTACATCCTTTTTATATTTATTTTCTTTTATCTCTTTAAAATTTACATTTGATCTTGACCACTTTGTCCCCCAAAGTCCACTAATATAAAAAGGGATAATAACAGCATTTTGCACATGAGATGTTGCTATTTCAAAGCCTCTTTTAAACTCTCCTAAATGTCCACTTCTACTTATAGTCCCTTCTGGAAAGATACAAACAACCTCCCCTTTTTCAAGGTAAGTTGCAACCATTTCTAAAGATTTTTTTCCTCCACCACTTGAAATAGGAATAACTCCAAAAAAATCTAAAAAAGGTTTGAACATTTTTTTCTCATAAATACTTCTCTCCATCACAAATCGAATGGAGCGTGGACTTGCCATCTGAACAAATGCCCAATCAAGCCAACTGATATGATTTCCTAAAAGTAAAACTCCCCTATTTTGTGGAATATTTTCAATTCCTTCAACAATGAGTTTGTATTTTATAGAGAAAAATAAAGTTACAAATAATTTTAAAAGTGATTGTGGAAGTTTGTAAATAGTGTATATTGAACTAACAAAAGCAACAAACGAAATAAGATAAAAAATCTCAACACTGGAAATATTTATAAAACTAAATCCAACAGTCAAAACCAAAAATGAAAACATAAAAATATTTTGAATGAAATTATTTCCAGAAAGAATGAGTCCTAACCTTTTATTTGAGGCATGATATTGGATAAGAGAGTTGAGAGGAACGATAAGTAACCCACCAAAAATTCCAAAAAAGAAAAAATCTAATCCACACAAGTATAAATCATTTAAAAGTGGTATTAATAAAATTGTGATAAATATTCCAACCGAACCAATTGGAACCATTCCAATTTCAATATAATTTTTTGATAATTTAGATGCTAAAAGTGAACCAATAATAATCCCAATAGCAGAAATTCCCATCAACCCTTGAATTACAACAACATTTGTGATAGCCAAATGCTCTTTGATATACGCTGGAAAAATTGCAAGAACAACTTGTGAAAGAGCCCAAAAAATAGACAATCCTATAATTGAAAGCAAAATTATTTCATTTGTTTTTATAAGTTTGATATTCTTTTGAAGATATTTACCTTTAAGATAAGAGGAGAGTGTAAACTCTTCTTTACTGAGTTCAATTGTTTTATTTGGTAATCTATATGCAAGATAAAGTTCCAAAAATGAACCTAAAAATAAAAAAATACCAAGAGGTGCAATATCTTGCAAAATAGTAGCTTCATTGGTTTGGTTGACCAGCAAACTTTCAAATCCAATCGAGTAGATAAACATTCCACTCAAAATGGCGACAATTGTTACAGATTGGACTGCAGCATTTCCTGAAGCGATATTTGATGTACCAAGAAGTTCTTTGATGTAACCATATTTTGCAGGAGAATATATCGCACTTTGGGTCGCAAGTAAAAATGTCAAGAAAAATGATGCCCAAAACAATCCTAAATAATATGATAAAGTAATTAGCAAAGTAATAATAACTTTAAAAATAGCTGACAGTTGCATCACTCTATTTTTTTTGTACCTATCACTAATAAACCCAGCAGGGGAAAAAAGCAAAATAAAAGGGAGCAAAATAAGCCCATTTACAATAGCTGTAAGGATAATTTGCTCACTTCCATCATAGACTTTGAAAACAGTATTTTGAATAATTATTTTATGTCCAAGGTCAGTAAAAGCATTTAAAAATACCACAAAAATATATGGCAAGAATCCAGTTATTTTAAGAAGTTTAGACACGATATTTCCTTTTAATCTACATAATCTTCTGTTTCAATTCTAAAAATTGTAAGATATGGCAACTTCGTAGGGAGTTTGATTGGGTTGATATTGCCACTGTGTACCGATTCAAGTTCTTTTCCTGATTCTGTCACTATTTTTTTAAATTTGATGTAGTATTTTCCATCTTCTTTTTTATAAATTGTCCCTATCTCATTATCCACTTCCTCTATTGTAGTATCAAGTGGATGGAATATCTCAACTTCCTCATTTAAGTAAGTTTTGTATTTACAAAGGAAATGTTCTCCATCTTTCATCACAAGTCCACTCACCTCAAAAGCACCTTTACTCATCGTGTAGTCGTGATTCTCAGTCCCTTGTTTTTCAAATGGTTTATGCACCAAATAGGCATCTGTAAACCCACGATTTTTAGTAGATTTCAGTTCATTTTGATATTTTTGTGCTTCAAATTTTCCAGCATAAAAATCATCAATTGCCATACGATAAGTGTATGCGGTAATCGCTGCATAATAAGGTGATTTTGTACGACCTTCAATTTTCACACTATCAACCGCCCCACTTGCCAAAATCTCATCGATATGACTTGCTAAATTCATATCTTTTGCATTGAAGATGTAAGTACCGATTTCTGGTTGTTCTTCTAGTCTAAAAAGTGTCCCATGATTTTCATTTCCAGCATACAAAGTGTATTCAAACCGACAATCATTTGCACAACTTCCACGATTTGGCACTCTTCCCATCTGAACGGCACTCACCAGACATCTTCCACTATAAGCAAAACACATACTTCCATGAACAAATATCTCTATCTCAAGCTCTGGCAATCTTTTTTTTATCTCTTCAACATCTTTGAGACTTATCTCCCTTGCTGCTATAATTCTTCTTACACCCATATCATAATAAACTTTTGCATCAAGATAGTTCATCACATTTGCTTGAGTTGAAAGATGGATTGGAATATTTGGAGCTATCTCACGGCAAAGTCCAACAACCCCAGGTGTTGCTACAATAAGGGCATCTGGATTTAATTCCGCCATCGTTTTGATATGATTTTTAAGAAGTTCAATTTGTGAGTTAAAAGGGAAGCCATTGATAGTTACATAAACTTTTTTTCCCAAACTATGTGCATAATCTATACCTTCTTTGAACGTTTCAACGGTAAACTCTTTTCCGCTTCGTATTCTAAGCGAGAAATGACTCACTCCACCGTAAACAGCATCTGCTCCATAAGTAAAGGCTATTTTTAATTTTTCTAAATTTCCAGCTGGTGATAATAATTCTACTTTTTTCATTGTGTTGTCCAATCTATTTTTTCATAACTCCTAAAATCAAAAAACTAGTACTTATTAAATAAGCACTAGTTCTCAAAATCTCAGGGGATTATCAATACTAATCCCTATCTTTATCTAAACATTATATATAAAATTAACTTTTCTATTTCTATAAAGTCCTGTTCCAACTGGTATCGTTCTACCAATTACAACATTTTCTTTTAAGTCTGTTAGCATATCTATTTTAGAAGATATTGCTGCTTCTGTTAGAACTTTTGTAGTTTCTTGGAATGAAGCTGAAGAGATAATACTATCACTTGTAACAGCTGCTCTTGTGATACCTAAAAGTATAGGTTCAGCGATAGCTGGTTCTCCACCAATTTTGATAATTTTATTATTTTCTTCATGGAACCTTTTTTTAGAAACCATATCGCCTGCAACAAATTTAGTATTTCCAGAATCAACAATGCTTACTTGTCTTAACATTTGAGACAAAATTACTTCAATATGTTTATCCGCGATACTTACCCCTTGTCCTCGGTAAACCCCTTGAACTTCAGCAACAATAAACTCATTTAGTGCTTTTTCCCCTAAGATTTTTAAGATATCGTGACTTGCTTTTTGTCCATCTGTCAATTGCTCACCAGCATGTACAAACTCACCATCTCTTACAAGAATTTCTCTATTTTTATCTATCAGGTTTTCACTTTTATTTCCAGCATTATCTGTAATTGTAAGTCTTTGTTTATTTCTCAAGGGTTTACCAAAACTAATAACTCCATCAAATTCAGCTAAAACTGCAATATTTTTTGGTCGTCTTGCTTCAAATAATTCACTTACTCTTGGTAGACCCCCAGTAATATCGCTTGATTTTGCAACTGCTTTTGGTGTTTTACCAATAATATCAGCCATTTTAATCTCTTCGCCATTCGTCACATTGATAGAAGTTTTTGACTCCAGCACATATGCTCTAATATCTTCATTTTTACCATGAACAATAATTGTTGGTTTATAAGCTGCCGGAATATATTCATTAACAACTAATTTAGAAGTTCCAGTCAATTCATCGTATTGTTCACTTACAGTAAGTCCTGGAATAATATCTTCAAATGAAACTTTTCCATCAATTTCAGAAATTGTTGGATTTGCATATGGATCCCATTGTGCAACAACTGTATGTTCTGCCGTTGCTGGTTTTGCGATAACATCACCTTTTTTAACAATAGCATCATCTGCAACTTCAAGTACAGAATCTCTTGAGATATAGAATCTTGCAGCTTCTCTATCTTCAGTATCAACAATAACAGCAAAAAAACCTTTTTTATAGATAACATCACCAACTTTCATATCATGAACTCTTTCAAGATAATCACCAACAAGTTTGTAATACTTCACTGTTCCAGCTTCTTTTGTTTTAATTTCAGTTGTTACAGGAGCACCATCTTCAACTAAAAGTTCAGATGCATACGGAATACGTGCTGGTACGTTCCATCCATCTTTGATAATTTCAACAATAGATTCCCCTTTTTCAACAGTATCACCATCAATATAAGGAAGATACATTTTAGCTTCAATTTTACCACTTACACCTGCGAGCTCATTAGGTTTTGCAATATCAGATTTTCTAAGATAGTATTTTTTAGTTTCTTCTTTTCCAGTTACAACAACAACCATCTCTTCATGCGTTGTTTGAATAGAAATTTTCCCATCAAATGGTGCATTTATTTTTGGTTCAACCAATAAAATAGCTGCATTTCTTCTATTTGCTACAACATTTTTACCCTCTTTTGAAAGGTAAGTTTTTACATTGTAATATCGCAAAAATCCTTCGCTTGTAGCTTTAAGTTCTTTTTCTGCTTGAGTTGCACTTGCAGTTCCCCCAACATGGAATGTTCTAAGTGTCAACTGAGTTCCTGGTTCCCCAATAGACTGAGCAGCAAGTACACCAACAGCTTCACCTGGATTTACTTTTCTTTGTTCTCCAAGGTTAAGTCCATAACATTTTCCACATAACGAATTTTCAGCTTTACATGTAAGTGGTGTTCTAATTGTTACCGATTTAACACCAGCATCAGATACGATTTTAGCATCATCTTCACTTATTAAAGCACCTTCAGTATAAAGTATCTCATTTGAAATAGGATCAACAATATCTTTTGCCAACACTCGTCCAGTAATTCTTTCAGCTAAACTTTCTACAAGTTCATTTCCATCCGTAATACTACTGATTGTGATACCTTCATGTGTTCCACAGTCTTCCACAGATATTCTTACATTTTGTGAAATATCTACAAGTTTTCTTGTTAAATATCCGGCATTTGCAGTTTTAAGCGCTGTATCGGCAAGACCTTTTCTAGCACCATGTGTAGAAATAAAGTATTCAAGAACATTTAATCCTTCTCTAAAGTTAGAAATAATTGGTGTTTCAATAATTGAACCATCTGGCTTAGCCATAAGTCCCCTCATCCCAGCTAACTGTCTAATTTGAGCAGCTGATCCCCTTGCACCTGAATCTGCCATCATGTAAATTGAGTTAAATCCATCTTTATCAGTTCTAACCAAATCCATCATTTCAGACCCTAGTTTATTATTAAGAAGCGTCCAAATATCAATAATTTTATTGTATCTCTCTTGCTCTGTTAAAAGTCCTTGATTAAATTGTTTTTGAACTTCAACAACCTCTTTTTTAGCAGTTATTACTAGTCCCTCTTTAGATGCAGGAATTCTAATATCATCAATAGAAATAGAAATACCAGCACTCGTAGCATATTTAAACCCAAGATTTTTTAAGTTATCAAGGAATCTAGGAGTTACTGCGTATCCACCATATTTGTAAATATAGTCAACTAATGCTCCAATATCTTTTTTCTTTAAAATTTTATTCCAATAATTCAAAGGTACAAATTCAGGCAAAATGTTTTTAATAATCATTCTTCCAACTGTTGTTGTGATAATGTGTCCATCAAGTAGCGTTCTAACTTTTGCGTGAATATCCACTTTTTTGTGTTCAAGTGCCATTAAAGCTTCATTTAAATCTGTAAATATTTTATGTTCACCTTTAACACCATCTTTTTCAAGTGTTAAATAATAAAGTCCTAAAATCATATCTTGTGAAGGTACTGCTAAAGCACGTCCAGATGCTGGTAAAAGGATGTTCATTGAAGACATCATTAAAATTTTAGCTTCAGCAATTGCTTCTTGTGAAAGTGGTACATGCACAGCCATTTGATCCCCATCGAAGTCGGCATTAAATGCAGAACATACAAGTGGATGTAATTGAATAGCTTTCCCATCAATCAATACTGGGTGAAATGCTTGAATTGAAAGTTTGTGAAGAGTTGGAGCTCTATTTAACATAACTGGATAATCTTCAACGATTTCAGCTAAACATTCCCAAACTTCATTTGTTTCATTTTCAATCAATCTTTTTGAAGCTTTCAGTGTAGTTGCATACCCTTTCTCTTCAAGTTTTGCCATAAGATGTGGTTTAAATAACTCTAAAGCCATTTTTTTAGGAAGACCACATTGGTCCATTCTTAATGTTGGTCCAACAACGATTACAGATCTTCCAGAGAAGTCAACCCTTTTCCCAAGTAAGTTTTGTCTAAATCGTCCTTGTTTCCCTTTAATAATCTCAGAAAGTGATTTAAGAGGTCTTTTATTTGCACCTTTTACTGCATTAGCTGTTTTCGCGTTATCAAATAGTGCATCAACTGCTTCTTGAAGCATTCTCATCTCATTTCTAATAATGATTTCAGGAGCATCAAGTTCAACTAGTCTTTTAAGTCTGTTGTTTCTGTTGATAACTCTTCTGTAAAGGTCATTAACATCTGAAACCGCAAACTTTCCACCATCAAGTGCAACAAGCGGTCTAATATCAGGAGGAAGTACAGGTAAAACTGTAAGCATCATCCACTCAGGTCTATTGCCACTATTTAGGAAGTTTTCAACAACTTTTAATCTTTTTACAATAGATTTAATTTTTGCATCCGACTTTGTATTTACAATATCTTCTTTCAAACTATTTAATAAATCTACCAAATCAAGACCTTTAAGCATATTAAGAATAACCTGTCCACCCATTTTAGCAGCGAAACCTGTGTCTCCATAATGTTCTTCAATTTGTCTATATTGTTCTTCATTTAAAATATCATATTTTAAAACTTTTTTAGATGCTTCACTATCATAAAATGCTTCACCAGTATTTTCAACGATATACGCTTCATAATAAAGTACTCTTTCAAGGTCTTTCAATTTAACACCAAGAAGCGTTCCAATTCTTGAAGGAAGTGAGCTTACCATCCAAATATGTGCGACAGGAGCAACTAAATCGATATGTCCCATTCTGTGTCTTCTTACTTTCGATGAAATTACTTCAACTCCACATTTTTCACACACAACACCTTTATATCTCATCTTTTTGTATTTACCACACAAACACTCATAGTTTTTTACTGGTCCAAAAATCTTAGCACAAAACAAACCATCTCTTTCTGGTTTAAGTGTTCTATAGTTAATTGTTTCAGGTTTTTTCACTTCCCCAGAAGACCAAGAAAGAATTTTCTCTGGACTTGCTAGGTTGATTTGAAATGCTGAAAAATCTTTTGGTTTTTCTAATTCGCCTATCTCAATAGGTCTTAATATTTTTTGCTCTCCAGCAAAAGAAGTTACATAATTACTACTCATCTGTTTCTACCTCTTCATAAATTTCTACATCAAGTGCAAGTGCTTGAAGCTCTTTTGTTAATACAAAGAATGTTTCTGGAATACCTGAATTAGGTACATTCTCACCGTTTGAAATAGCCCTATAAGCTAATGTTCTACCTTCAACATCATCTGATTTCGTCGTTAGCATTTCTCTTAAAACTGCTGTTGCTCCGTATGCTTCAAGAGCCCAAACCTCCATCTCTCCAAATCTTTGTCCACCGAAGAGTGCTTTTCCACCAACTGGTTGTTGTGTGACTAAAGAGTAAGGTCCAGTAGATCTAGCATGTACTTTTTCATCGACAAGGTGATGAAGTTTTAACATATACATAACACCAACATTCACTCTTTCAATCATTTTTTCACCAGTCATACCGTCGTAAAGTATAGTTTTGCCATCAGTATCCATTTTAGCTAATTCAAATAGTTTATCAAACTCTTCTTGTTTAGCTCCATCAAATACTTGAGATGCAAATTTAACACCTTTTGACCAATCTCTAGCATACTCTAAAAGCTCTTCATTAGAAATTTTATTTAAAAACTCTTTTGCATTCATAAGTTTTGCAACATCAGCAATTTCAATCATTTTAGCTCTTAAATCACTTAAAAAAGTTGCTTGTTGGTTATCAAACATATCTTGGATTTGAGCTCCCAATTTTTTACCAACAATTCCCAAATGCACTTCAAGAATTTGTCCAATATTCATCCTTGACGGAACCCCAAGTGGATTTAAAACAACATCAACTGTACTTCCATCTTCTAAATACGGCATATCAACTTCAGGTACGATATTTGAAACAATACCTTTATTTCCATGTCGCCCAGCCATTTTATCCCCAACTTTGATTTTTCTTTTCGTTGCGATATAAACTTTAACTTGTTTAATAACACCGCTTGGCAAGATATCATCATGTTCTAAAATATTAATTTTTTCTTCATGAGCTTCTCTCAATTTCGTTTTTTCTCTAATAAAATTATCTTTAATATTATTATATTCTTTAGAAATAGCATTCTCATAAGAAGCAACAAGTTTTTTCATAGCAAATCTGTTGATGTTTTGCAATTGTTCTTCAGTTACAAAATCACCTTTTTTAAATTCTACATCACCAAGTTCAACATCTTTAGCTATTTTATTTTTAGATAACAACGAATTTATTTTTAAAATTTCTTCACGATCAAGCATTAATAATCTATCATGATGTTCGATATCAAGTTTAGATTTCTCTAACTCCATAGATTTTACAGCTCTATTATCTTTTTCATACCCTTTTTTGGTGAATACTTTAATATCTACAACCGTCCCTTCCATAGAAGCGGGGCAATACATAGATTTATTAATAACATGTCCTGCCTTTTCCCCAAAAATAGCTCGGAGTAATCTCTCTTCAGGAGTTGGTTTAATCTCACCTTTTGGTGTAACTTTTCCAACCATAATCATTCCAGGTTTTAAGTATGTACCGATTTTTACAATTCCACTTTCATCAAGATGGTCGATAGACTCAGATTTTACACCTGGTAAATCTCTTGTAATCTCTTCATTTCCATGTTTAAGTTCTCTAGCTTCAATCTCTTTTTCATAAATATGAACAGAAGTAAATGCATCCTCTTTTATCAATCTTTGTGAAAGAACGATAGCATCTTCGTAGTTGTATCCATTCCAAGGCATAAACGCAACAGTTGCATTGATACCAATAGCAAGTTCCCCATTATCCATAGATGGACCATCAGCGATAACTTGACCTTTTTCTACAACTTGACCCTCTTTTACAAGATTTCTTTGACCAAATGTTGTATTGTTATTTGTTCTTTGGTTTTTTCTTAAAAGATATTGATCAATAAATGCACCATTTTCATCTTCACCTTTGATGTAGATATTTTTTGCATCAGATTTTTCAACAATTCCACTTCTATCCGCTTTAATAACTGACCAAGAATCTCTAGCAATAATTTTTTCCAGCCCAGTTCCAACGATTGGAGCTTGAGGTTTAAGTAAAGGAACCGCTTGTCTCATCATATTTGAACCCATTAGAGCTCTATTTGCATCATCATGTTCCAAGAATGGAATTAAAGAAGCAGCGACTCCCATAACCATTTGAGAAGAGATATCAATAAGTTCAACTTTTGAACTCTCAACCATCATAATCTCACCGTCAATTCTACCTTCAATCAAAGTATCTGCAATTTTTCCATGTTTATCAAGTTTTGTAGAACCTGGAGCTATTGTTTTCCCCTCTTCTTGAGTTGCTGTAAAATATTCAATCTCATCAGTTACTAAACCATTCACAACTCTTTTATAGGGAGTTTCAATGAAACCTAAATCATTTACTTTTGAATAAGTCGATAAAGTATTAATAAGACCGATATTTTGACCCTCTGGAGTTTCAACTGGACAAATTCTCCCGTAATGCGTTGGGTGAACATCTCTTACTTCAAATCCAGCTCTCTCTTTTACAAGCCCACCTTCTCCTAGAGCAGAAAGTCTTCTTTTATGTGTCACTTCAGATAATGGATTTGTTTGATCCATAAATTGTGAAAGTTGTCCACTTGTGAAAAACTCTGTAATTGTAGAAGTAATCATTTTAGACATAATCAAATCATGTGGCATAAGCTCTTCAAGAGTTCCACTTAAGGTAGTCATTTTGTCTCTTACTGCTTTTTGCATTTTCACTAAACCATTATGGAGTTCATTTGCAAGAAGTTCCCCTATGGATCTAATTCTTCTATTTCCAAGGTGATCTCTATCATCAATATGACCATGACCTGATTTAACTTTGATTAAATATTGGATAGTTTTAATAATATCTTCATGAGTTAATACTGTAACATATTCAGGAACCGTAACACCAAGCTTATGGTTCATTTTCATTCTTCCAACTTTTGTTAAGTCATATCTTTCTGGATCAAAAAATAATTTTCTAACAAATTCTTTTGCAGCATCAGCGGTCACAGGTTCGCCTGGTCTCATTACTTTATAGATTCTAATCGCACACAAATCATTTTCATCTTCAATTTGTTCAGTTTGTCTTAATAACTTTATAGATTCACTATCAGTTTTGAATGCTTTGATAATAGAGTCATCAATTCCATCGGCTAAGTCATTTGCAATATTAAACTCTTTAAATCCTAAGTCTAAAAGTTTTTTTAGTTTTAAATCATCCAATTGAGTTAAAGAATCAAATAAAACTTCACCGCTATTTGGATCATAAATTGTACTCGCTATATGTCTTTCCATTAATAATTCTACTGGATATTCAACTAATTTAAGTCCACCATCAGCTAATGCTTTCGCTTTTCGCTCAGTTAATCTTTTTCCACTAGCAATGATTAAATTTCCTTTATCATCAATAAGGTCAAATTCAACTCTTCCCGTAAAATCTTCCGCTTTAAATACTCTTAAAAATTTATTGTTTTTTACTTTAATATTTACTATTGGATAAAATAATTTAATAATATCTTCTTTTGTATATCCTAAAGCTCGAAGGAGAATTGTAGCAGGTACTTTTCTTCTTTTATTAATTCTTACATACAATACATCTTTTGCATCATATTCAAAATAAAGCCAACTTCCTCTATTTGGTATAATTTGTCCTGTATATATTAATTTATTAGAAACCGTAGCGGCCTCTTCTTCTTTAAATATGACACCTGGACTTCTATGTAATTGATTAACAACTACTCTTTCAACACCATTAACTACGAATGATGTTCTATCAGTCATAAGTGGTATTTCTCTTACAAAAATCGCTTGTTCTTTAATGTCTCTAACACCAATTTTCTCACCAGTTTTTTCATCCAACTCCCAAAGCGTTAACCTTACATTGATTTTAAGTGGAATAGAATAAGTTAATCCTCTTACCATCGCTTCGTTCACATCATATTTTGGTTTTCCAACCTCGCTATTGATATAATCTAATGTAAATCTGTTTTGAGCATCATGCAAAGGAAAAATGGATTTAAAAACTTTCTCAATTCCCGCTTCTGAACGATTTTCCTCATCAACCATTAAAAATTTTTTATAGCTGTTTTGTTGTAGTTGTAGTAAATTTGGGATTTCGATTTTTTGTGGATTTTTAGCAAAATCTACCCTTAATCTATTACCAGATTTTAATGAATTTAACATAGAATACCTCATAATTATATATTTGAATTGCTTTTTTTATTAAGCTGAAAAAAGCACTCTATGATATATGAAAAAAACATATATCATAGAATGCTAACCTTTTTAAACCACTAATGCTTCGCAAAATAAGCGAAGCATTTGGATTTTTTTAAATAAATAAAATTATTTAATTATTACTTTTGCACCAGCAGATTCTAGTTGTGCTTTAGTAGCTTCCGCCACATCTTTTGGAACGCCATCTTTAACTATAGCATTCGCTTCTTCAGACATATTTTTAGCTTCTTTTAATCCAAGACCAGTTAATGCTCTGATTTCTTTAATAACATTAATTTTTTTATCCCCAGCTTCTACAAGTATAACTGTAAATTCAGTTTGCTCTTCAACAGCTTCAACTGCAACAGCAGCAGCTACACCAGCAACAGGTTGTGCTGATACTCCAAATTTTTCTTCAAATTCTTTTACTAATTCTGAAAGTTCTAATACACTTAGACTAGAAATAAATTCTAGTACATCTTCTTTAGAAATTGCCATTTAATATCCTTTTATTTTTTATAAATTGTTGTTTAAAACACACACTACAAACCAACTATTACGAAATTGTAATTAAGCAGCAGTTTCTTCTTTTTGTCTTCTAAGCGCATCAAGACCAATAGTAAAGTTTCTAACAGGTCCCATCCAAACAGAAGCAAGCATTCCAAGTAATTCTTCTCTTCCTGGTAATTTAGCAAATGCCACAACTTTAGCAGTATCAGCAATTTGTCCTTCGATAATACCACCTTTGATGATAAATGTGTCTTTGTTCTCTGATGCAAATTTTTCAGCTATTTTACAAGCACTAATTTGATCGTTAGCCCATATAAACATACTTTCACCAACTAAAGATAACTGTGGTAAATCTGCATTTTTAAGTGCAACATTTACAAGTGTATTTTTAGCAACTTGAACTTTAACATTAGATTCTTTCGCCATAACTCTTAGTGTTTCTAACTTTCTGTGTTTTGAACCTTTGTAGTTTATAACAACAACAGAACCAGCAGTTTTAAATTCTTCAGTAAGAGCACTTACTATTACATTTTTTTCTTCTCTAGTCATAATTTTCCTCCTTTCAAAACGAAAAAACTTCGGTAGGATTTATTGAATATTACTATACAACCCACTGTCTTTAGTTTTAAGATAAAGCTAATATATTATCAACTTTTAGTTTTTTATATCAATCATTTCCATTGGATTTATTTTAATACCTGGGCTCATAGTAAGAGAAATAGTTGCAGTTGTAACATATTTTCCTTTAGCTGTAGCAGGTTTTTGTCTATTAACTGCTGCCATCAAAGTTCTAGCATTCGCCAATAAATCTTCCGCAGAAAAAGAAACTTTTCCAATTCCAGCGTGAATAATACCTTTTTTCTCAACTCTATAAGTAATTTGACCACCCTTAGCATCTTTAACTGCTTTCGTAACATCCATTGTCACTGTTCCAACCTTAGGATTAGGCATTAACCCTTTTGGCCCAAGGATTCTACCTATTTTACCAACAAGCCCCATCGTATCAGGAGTTGCAATTAACACATCAAAGTTAATAATTCCAGCTTGAATTTGCTCAACTAAATCGTCATTTCCAACTAAATCTGCACCAGCCGCAAGAGCCTCGTCCATTTTTAAACCTTTTGCAAATACTGCGACTCTCACAGTTTTACCAGTCCCAGCAGGAAGCACAACTGAACCTCTTATCATTTGATCAGCATGTCTTGGATCTACATTTAAATTTAATGCTAATTCAACAGTTTCGTCAAATTTAGCCGATACTAATGATTTAACATTTATTACTGCTTCTTCTAAACTATATAACTTAGTTGTATCTACTTTCTCAAGTAGTGCTTTTGTTCTTTTACTCATTTTAATTTCCTTCGCATATTTTAATTTGCTACCACACTTATTGCCTTGTGGTCTTTACGGCACCCACAATAATTATAAAATTATTTTTCTATTTCAACACCAATACTTCTACATTGACCTTCAACAATTTTAACTGCCTGTTCTATGTCTTGGGTATTTAAATCAGCTATTTTTTGTTTAACAATTTCTAATACTTTCTCTTTTGTTAGCTTAGCAACTTTATTTTTAAGAGCATTATTGCTCCCCTTTTTAATTCCAGCAGCTTTCATAATAAGCTCACTCATTGGAGGTTGTTTTGTAACAAAAGTAAAACTTTTGTCCGTATAAACAGTTATAATAACTGGTATTTTAAATCCTGCATTTGCTTTTGTTCTTTCGTTAAAAGCTTTACAAAATTCCATAATATTAACACCTCTTTGACCCAATGCTGGTCCAACTGGTGGTGATGGATTAGCAGCACCTGCAGGTATTTGAAGCTTAATAAGTCCTTGTATTTTTTTTGCCATTTTAATTCCTTTTTTTTTGAAATAGGTATTAGGCAATACTACTAAATAACTAGAAGCTAGTATCTATTGCCTAATATCTATGAATAATAATTTATCCTACTCTTTCAACTTGGGTATAAGATATTTCAACTGGTGTATTTCTTCCGAAAATCAAAACATTCAATGTTAATAATCCAGAAGATAAATCAAACGATTCTACATTTCCATTAAAATTTGAAAATGAACCATCTTTAATACGAACCATTTCGCCTTTATCAAATGAAATTCTAGGCTTAGCTGCTGCTCTGTGATTTACTTTTTCTAAAATTTGATTAATATCTTTTTCGCTTAATGGTGATGGTTTTTTTGCTTCACCAATAAATCTACCCACCTTAGGCATAGACTGTATAGCATGCCAAAGTGAAGTATCAAGATCAATTTTTGCAAATACATATGCAGAATAAAGAGGCTTTTCAATAATTACCTTTGCGCCTTTTTTAATTTCGATTAAATCCTCAGTAGGAACAAGAACTTGTTCAATTCTACCATCGTTTAATTCAGTACTTAATCTTTCCAATGCTCTTTTTATTGTTAATTCGCTACCTGAATGTGTTTGTATTGCATACCAATTATGTGCCACTGCTAATCCTTAATTCATTATAGATGTTAAACCTAGAGACATAATTGCGTCAATAAGTGCTAAAAATAGTGATATTATTGTCACTACAACAAAAACTGATAAATAAGCACTTTTAACTTGCTCTTTTATCGGGAATATTACTTTGTTTAATTCATCTTTTGCTTGTTTATAATAAAGTTTTATTTTACTCAAAATTGCACCTTTTTTTAATAGTGAAAAGTTAAAAATAAAAGTATATAAAATTTTCACTTTTAATTTTTCACAAAATTTCTTCGATAATGGCAGGCCAAGAGGGAGTCGAACCCACAACACCCGGATTTGGAATCCGGTGCTCTAACCATTGGAGCTATTAGCCTATTGATAAGCAAATGACTTTCGTCATTTGCTTATATTTATACTTTCAAAAGAAAAATTAAGATTTTAACTTAACTTCTTTATGAATTGTGTGTTTTCTTAGTCTTGGTGAATATTTATTCACTTCAAATTTCTCTGTATGCGTTTTAGGATTTTTCATTGTAGTATAGTTAATGTCACCAGTTTCTACGCATTTCAAACCTATTTTTATTCTAACTCCATTTGCCATAATTAGTACCGACTATTCTATAACTTTAGAAACTACACCAGCACCAACAGTTCTTCCGCCCTCTCGAATAGCGAACTTAGTTCCCTCTTCAAGAGCAATTGGAGAAACTAACTGTACTGTTAATCTCGTATTATCACCAGGCATAACCATTTCAACACCTTCAGAAAGTGTTACTGAACCTGTAACATCCGTTGTTCTAACATAGAATTGTGGTCTATAGTTAGTAAAGAATGGAGTATGTCTTCCCCCTTCTTCTTTAGAAAGAATATATACCTCACACTCGAATTTTGTATGTGGAGTAATTGTACCTGGCTTAATAAGTACTTGACCTCTTTCAACATCTTCTTTTTTAACACCTCTTAAAAGAAGTCCGCAGTTATCACCAGCCAAACCTTCAGTCATCTCTTTTCTAAACATCTCAACACCCGTTACGGTTGTTTTGATTGTATCTCTAAGACCAACGATTTCAATAACTTCACCAATCTTAATTGTGCCTTTTTCAATTCTTCCAGTAACAACTGTTCCTCTTCCTGAAATAGAGAAAACATCTTCAACTGGCATTAAGAAATCTTGATCTACATCTCTAACCGGAGTTGGGATATAACTATCAACAGCATCCATTAATGTCATGATTTTTTCAGACCATACTCCACATGCACCTGCTTTTGCTTCATTTAATGCTTGGAATGCTGAACCTGGAATAATTGGAGTATCATCACCTGGAAAATCGTACATAGAAAGAAGTTCTCTCACTTCCATTTCTACAAGTTCTAACATCTCATCTTTGTCATCATCATCAAGTTGATCTTCTTTATTTAAGAATACCACTAAATACGGAACACCAACTTGTTTAGAAAGCAAGATATGCTCTCTCGTTTGAGCCATTGGCCCATCAGTTGCAGCAATAACTAAAATCGCTCCATCCATTTGTGCAGCACCAGTAATCATATTTTTAATATAATCAGCATGTCCTGGACAGTCAACATGAGCATAATGTCTTGCTGCAGTTTCATATTCAATATGAGATGTTGCGATAGTAATACCTCTTTCTCTTTCTTCTGGAGCATTATCAATTTGATCATAATCTTTCATTTCTCCACCAAATTTTACAGAAAGAACTGCAGATATAGCAGCTGTTAAAGTAGTTTTACCGTGGTCAACATGTCCGATTGTACCGATATTTACATGCGGTTTGCTTCTGTTAAATTTTTCTTTTGCCATTTTTTTTCCTTATTTAATATTTTAAATTTTAACCCTTTGAGTGGATAAGTCATTGGCCTATCTACTCAAAGGGCTTTGATACCTCTGGAGCCTATGATAAGACTTGAACTTACGACCTCTTCCTTACCAAGGAAGTGCTCTACCCCTGAGCTACACAGGCTCAATTGTAAAAAAGTTGGGAATTTTATCATAAAAAACTTTAAATATAGCTTTAATTAATTTGATTGTTTTTTTTGATTTTTATTGGAGCGGGAGACGAGACTCGAACTCGCGACAATCTGCTTGGAAGGCAGAAGCTCTAGCCAACTGAGCTACTCCCGCAAAAAAAGTGGTGGTGAGAGAAGGATTTGAACCTTCGAAGCCGTAGGCGGCGGATTTACAGTCCGCAGGATTTGACCGCTCTCCAACCTCACCATGAGATTTTTTTGCATTTGAAACAATAAAATGGAGCTGGATATAGGACTTGAACCTACGACCTGCTGATTACAAATCAGCTGCTCTACCAACTGAGCTAATCCAGCTTACTTACCAGTGGTGGCCAGGGGCGGAATCGAACCGTCGACACAAGGATTTTCAATCCTTTGCTCTACCGACTGAGCTACCGAGCCACTTGTTTTCTTTTCTTTTAAGCATTACTTCTTAAAATGGAGTGGAAGTATAACTAAACAATCTTAATTTTCTCTTAATAAAGAAAAATGGTCATAATTTTCACAGCTTTACAAATTGTTTAAATTTTTCACCTCTTTCTTTATAAGATGTAAACTGATCTAGCGAAGCTGCTGCTGGTGATAATAATGCAATTTCTTCATCATTTTTAGATATTTTCATATTATCAGATATTTTTTTGACTGCATTTTCTAAAAAATAACATTTATGACACGAAATATTATTATAAAAAATTGCCAAATCATACAACTTATCACAATTTGTACCTATAGCATAAATTTCTAAATTGAAATTATGCAACTCTTTAAAAAGTGGTTTTAAATCAACACCTTTGTCGTCTCCACCTAATATAATATAGATTTTCTTATTTATATATCTTTTTAATGCTTGTAAAGTAGCATCAAAATTTGTTGCTTTGCTATCATCAATCCAGAGTCTATTATGTTTAT
This sequence comes from Helicobacter pylori PMSS1, assembly GCA_945883785.1. Lineage (GTDB taxonomy): Bacteria > Campylobacterota > Campylobacteria > Campylobacterales > Arcobacteraceae > CAIJNA01. The sequence goes on along the minus strand of CAMCYD010000003.1, from coordinate 31,342 downwards.
CCCTAAACTCCTCCATTTTATGCGGGTCTTGGATAAAGCTATTAATTGTTTCATAGCTGATGTTATCAAATAAAATTTTATCAACACTCATAGCAAGAAGTGCATCTATCAAAAATGGTTCTTTAAAATAAATCTTTGATTTATCAATTCCAAAACAAGAAGCTAAATCATCTGAATTCTCATAACAAATTTTAAACCCATTCGTTGGATAATTTTCATATTTCTTCGGAATAATTGCAATCTCGCCTTCGCATAAAGTATCAAGTGGTTTTAGTTTACTATTTTCATATTCTTCAAAACTACCATGCCAACTTGTATGATCTTCAGTAATTGGAAGTAACACATAAATATTTGGTTTTGCTTTTTTTGTATAGTGCATCGTAAAAGAAGATGTTTCTAGAATCCAAATATTTTTTGTTTTATCCATTTTAGCCAAGGGTAAGCCTATATTTCCGCCACTAATGGCATTTTTGTATTTTAAAACATGCTCCATCATAGCCGTTGTTGTTGTTTTGCCATTTGTACCACTTATCCAAATCATATAAGGCACATCTTCACAAATCAAATCATATTCACTTATAAGATTTTTTGTATTTTGCACTAAATAATTGTATGGTGGAATTCCTGGACTTACAACGGTCAAATCATCGCTATCTGTATCATAAATATCTTTATCTAAATCATCATACATGATTGCATCATTATAGAGCTCATTTATAGCCTGAGCTGTTTTTCCTTTACCTAATATCCTCAAAGTATTCTCCAGCTTATATTTTTTTGTTTTATTATCGAATTTTTAAACTGAGTATTGCAAATAAATTTGCCATAAAAGCTATAATCCAGAATCGGATTATAATCTTATTTTCATGCCAACCTTTTTTTTCAAAATGGTGGTGTATTGGAGCCATAAGGAAAACTCGTTTTTGTCTATATTTATAACTTCCAACTTGTAGTATCACTGAAACTGCCTCTATTACAAAGATTAGCCCTATAAGAATCAGCAATACTTCACTTTTTGCAACTATCGCTAAATATCCCATAAATCCGCCCATTGCTAGACTTCCACTGTCGCCCATAAAAACCTGAGCGGGATGAGAATTGAACCATAAAAATGCTATCAAACTTCCTATGAAACTAGCACCAACGACAGAAAGTTCTCCAACAAGTGAAATATGTGGCATCAAAAGATATCCACTAAAAACTAAATGCCCCGTGATGTAAGCAATGACAGAAAGTGTAAAAAATGAAATTATCGAAGGCACCGTAGCCAATCCATCCAATCCGTCAGTTAGGTTTACCGCATTAGTTGTTGCCACCATAACAAGCACCCAAAATCCAATTGCATAAAGTCCCATATCAAACATAGGTAGCTTATAAAATGGGACATAAAATGTTGTTGTATGATTGGCATAAAATAACATGCCTACGATAATCAACGAAGCCATCATCTGCAACATCATTTTAGCTCTTGGGGTAAGCCCTGAATCATTTTTGTTGGCAAAAATCTTTGACAAATCATCTTTAATTCCTATTGCACAGAACAATCCTATGGCCAAAATAGCTCCAATAACATAAGGATTATTTAATTTAGCAGTTATAAGTGTAGCAAATAGTGTTCCCGCTATAAAAACAACTCCACCCATTGTAGGAGTACCAACTTTCACTTTATGTGTTTCAGGAGCATATTCATAAATGGGCTGATTTGCTTTTCTTTTTTTTGCCCATTTGATAAATTTAGGCATAAAATACATAGTAAAAATAAAACCTATGAAAAAACCAAGCCCTGCACGAACCGAAATATACTGAAGTATATTAATATTTAAAAATTTATAAAACCAATAAAACAATTTATAAAGCCTCTTTGTTGTAAAATGGACGACATTATATACAAAAAATTATTAAAAAGGTTTAAGAAAATGTCACAAAAAACACTACTAGTAATAACCGATGGGATAGGACTTAACGTCTCACCAAATTATAATGCTTTTTGCAATGCAAAGAAACCTACTTATGATTATTTATTTAGCAATGTGCCAAACTCTCTCATTAAAACTTATGGGGAATTTGTTGGGCTTCCAGATGGTCAAATGGGAAATAGTGAAGTTGGACATATGAGTATTGGAAGTGGGAGAGTACTTTATCAAGATCTTGTCAAAGTAAATCTTGAGATAAAAAACAATACTTTAAAAGATAATGTTATTTTAAAAGATACCATAAAAAAGTCTAATAATATCCATATAATTGGACTTTTAAGTGATGGTGGTGTTCACTCGCACATAGACCATATCATAGCTTTGGCACAAATTTGTTCAAAAGTGAAAAAAGTATACCTGCATCTTATAACTGACGGGAGAGATGTTTCGCCTACAAGTGCGAATATTTATTTAGAAAAAATTCTGACCATTTGTGCAAAAAATATCCAGATAGCAACTATTGGTGGAAGATACTATGGAATGGATAGAGACAATAACTGGGATAGAATAAAATTGACTTATGATGTCATGACACTTGAAAATCTAAAAAGTGAAGAATTGGAACCGCTAGATTATATTCAAGCTCAATATAAAAAAAATATTTATGATGAGTTTATAATTCCTACTAGATTTGGAAATTTTCAAGGCTTACAAGAAAATGATGGTTTGATTTTTGCAAATTTTAGAAGCGATAGAGCAAGAGAGATTACAACGGCATTTGCAAGTAAAACTTTTGATAATTTCCCTAGAAAACGAATAGATTTAAATATAGCGACTATGACTCAATATGACAAAAATCTACCACTTCCTGTAATGTTTCCAAAAGAAAATCCAACAAATACTTTGGCTGAAATTATTTCAAACAATAATCTTTCTCAACTTCATATAGCTGAAACTGAAAAATATGCCCATGTAACTTTTTTTCTCAATGGCGGGAAAGAAGAGCCATTTAAAGGTGAAAAACGGATTCTTATCCCTAGCCCAAAAGTAGCTACTTATGATTTGCAACCTCAAATGTCAGCTCCTGAAGTTGGAAATGCTGCAAGAGAGGGAATGGATGATAGTGAAGATTTTATTGTTGTCAATTTTGCAAATGGTGATATGGTTGGACATACTGGCATATATGAAGCTGGTATACAAGCGGTTGAGGCGGTTGATATTGAACTTGGGCTTATTCTTGATAAGGCTAAAGAGAAAGGTTATAGCGTGCTTATCACAAGCGATCATGGCAACTGTGAAATGATGCAGGATAATAATGGAAACACACTTACTAATCATACCGTTGGTGATGTTTTTTGTTTTGTTATCGCTAGAAATGTTACTCAAATAAAAGATGGTGGATTAAATAATATAGCTCCAACAATTTTGAAACTTATGGGCCTAGGGATTCCAAAAGAGATGAATGAACCGCTTATCTAATGCAAAATAGCACCTTAAAGATTCATCAATTGAAAATAGAAAAGAAACATTCAACAACCACGCCTTTAGTTGATATAGCTTTTGACATAACAACTTCAACGGCACTTATAGGAGAGAGTGGGAGTGGTAAATCGATTATAATTAAAGCATTATTGAATATGCTACCCTCAAATCTTAAAATGAAAATCAATTATGATAGTGATTTTAAATTTGACACAAATAATATTGGATATGTCCCTCAAAATCCATTTACTTCTCTTTCACCTCTCACTCGCATAAAAAATCAATTTTCTTGCGAGAGAGAACAACAAAAAAAACTCTTAAAAATAGTAAACATTAGTGAAGATAGTTTGGATAAATTTCCAATGCAACTAAGCGGTGGGCAATTACAAAGGATAGTTATCGCCATATCGCTCGAAAACAATCCAAAATTATTATTGTTAGATGAGCCAACTACTGCACTTGATACAACTAATAAAAAGATGATTTTAAATCTTTTAAAAGAAATTCAAGCGAAATTAGAGTTTAAAATACTATTTATCACACACGATATACATTCAATTAAAGAACTTTGTGAAGATATTCTAATTTTAAAGGAGGGGAAGATTTGTGAATTTGGTAAAATATCTGATGTTTTATCAAATCCAAAAAGTAGCTACACTAAAAATCTTATAAATGCGGGTTTCGCAAATAGACCATACAAAAAATAAAATGAGGAAAAAATAAAATGAAGAAAAAATTAACAATTGCTGCCATAGTTATTAGTGGAATTTTCCTATTGTGGGTACTGTTTATTATAAATCAAATTAGAATAGATATAAATAAAGTTGTTGAGTATAATCCACCTTTAACGACACAGATTTTTGATAGAAATAATAAGTTAGTGGCCAATGTTTTTGAAGGTGAACACCGTTTTTATGCACCTTTTAAAACAATTCCACATCAGGCTATTGAGGCTATTGTTGCGATTGAGGATACGAATTTTTTTGAGCATGATGGTATTAACCTAGAAGCTATAAATCGTGCTATTTTGAAAGATGTGCAACATATGAAATTGGTTGAAGGTGCTAGCACCCTGACTCAACAACTTGTAAAAACAATGCTCCTTACAAGAGATAAAAAGTTTACAAGAAAACTGAAAGAGGTTGTTCTTGCTTATCAAATTGAATCATTACTGACAAAAGAAGAAATACTCGAAAGATATCTGAATGAAGTTTATTTTGGACATGGTTATAATGGAATAAGAACTGCTGCTTTAGGATATTTTCACAAAGATCTAAATCAACTTAATCTCAAAGAAATAGCAATGTTGGTTGGTCTTCCAAAAGCACCTAGTTTTTATGATCCAACTAAAAATATAAAGTTTTCGCTTAGCCGTGGAAATCAAGTTATTACACGATTAAAAACTTTAGGCTGGTTGAATGAAAAACAATATACCGATGCTATGAATTTTGAACCAACTATTTATAATGACTCTACAACACAAAACAAAGCACCTTATGTTGTAGATGCTGTTTTAAAAGATTTGCAAACAAAATATCCTGATATAAAAACAGGTGGATACAAAATCAAGCTTACAATTGATGTTGATGCACAAAAGATTGCGGATGATGCTTTGCAATTTGGATACGACGGAATAAAGGGACGAGATCAAAAAGTAGATACAAACAAAAGTACCTCTCAAACTTTAAATGGTGCTATTATAGTTCTTGATAGTGCAACAGGTGGGATTATGGCACTTTCAGGTGGTGTTAACTATGCAACATCAACATACAATAGAGCTATTAATAGCATTAGACAACCAGGAAGTGCCATAAAACCATTTGTTTACCAAAGTGCATTAGAGCTTGGCTATACAAGCGAAAGCCAAATTGCTGATATCGCAAGGACATTTGAATACAAAACAGAGGCTAACGAAATTAAGAAATGGCAACCAAAGAACTATGGAAATGATTATAAAGGTCTAGTAACTTTGAGAGATGCCTTAGTTCATTCAAGAAATTTAGCAACAATAAATTTAGTTATGGAAGTAGGATTAGACAAAGTATATAAAGATTTGCTCAACTATGGATTTAAAGATATACCTTATGATATGTCAATAGCTCTTGGGAGTTTTGGAATAACACCTTTAAAGTTAAGTGAACAATACACTATATTTTCAAATAAAGGTGTAAAAGTTATCCCTTATTTAATTGATTCAGTTGAACAAAAATCTAAAATTCTAGAAAAAGCGGTTGTAAAATCACAAATAATTACATCTTCACTTCAAGTAGCAAAAATGACTTCTATCTTAAGAGATGCCGTTGGCTACGGGACTGGAACAGGAAGTGCTGTTGATGGTATAGAAATAGCTGGGAAAACAGGCACAACAAATAAAAATATGGATGCTTGGTTTTGTGCTTATTCGCCTACTATTCAAACAATTGTTTGGTTTGGAAATGATGATAACAAGCCAATGAGAATAAGTGAAACAGGGGGAAGAGGATCGGCTCCAACTGTTGGATATTTTTATAGAAATTGGATTCAAATTCATCCAGAAACAAAACGAAATTTTTACAACCAAGAAGAAACTCCTGATGAGAATACAACAGAAACTACACCCAATACAGTAGAAACACCAGTACTCAATAAAAATATAGAATTTTAATTCACACACAAAGGATATCAAATAATAACAACAGACAAATCAACAAAAGAACTTTTTAGTTCTTTTTGTAAACAAAACAATATAGACGATATGGAGATAGCTATCAAATATTTTACACTATTTGGTGGATTAGAAGAAAAAATAGATACAACAATCCCTTTAAAAGAGTTAATAGAAAAAAATATCCTATCAAGATATGATGAATTTCGTAAAGAGATAAACTATCTTGTTGGTGGATATGGAGTTGAATATGCTATTTTAACTGGCATTGCACTGGGAGATAGAAAAACAACCACAGCATTCAAAAGAGCACATGTAAGTTTTGAAGAGGGGATGAAATGTGTAGAAAATCTTGCAGAAAAAGGGATTATAGAAATAGAATCGTCACAAAATTTTCTAGTAAACAAAAGAAATGAAAGTAAAATTGCAAAAAGATTATTTTTTACAACACCCTTTATTCGCTTTTGGTTTGGGTTTGTATCTCCTATATACAAAGGGATAAAAGAGGGAGATTTCAAGGAATTTCATACAAGATTTGAAAACTATATTGGGGAATTTAGTCATTTTATTTTTGAAGAGTTAGCTCTTGTTTTTTTACAAAATTATATGGAAGATGACAAAATAAAACAAATTGGTAAATATTGGGATGAGAAAATAGAGATTGATATAGTTGCTAGAACGATACATAATAAATTGATAGTAGCTAACTGTAAAATTACAAATAGTAAAATGAAAAAAAGTGAGCTTACTAAACTTATTCAAGATTGCCAAATTAGCTCAATTACACCCGATATAATGATGCTTTTTTCAAAGAATGGCTTTTCAAGTGAGCTTAAATCTATGAAAAATGAAAGTTTAAAACTCTTTACTACCAAACATTTTAAACTATTAGTACATTAGTCTTATCCAAAGAAAGTGTTTGGTATTATTTTCACAATAGAAAGGTGTCGTCTTAAAGCTCCAATCAAAGAATAGTTCTATTGGCTGAAAGTGCTTATAATCATAAATCTTGTAATCATAAAGAAATAAATTCAATCTATAATGAATCAAATTCAAAATGGAGAATTTATATGCTAAATGAAAAATGGAATATTATATTGGACAAACTTGACTTTGCATTTCAACCAATAGTAAGTATCAAAAGTGGTAAATTATTTGCAGTAGAAGCACTCTTAAGAAATCATTATGAAGCGGGTGGATATGAGTCTATTTTTGCACTTTTTGATGATGCTTATAGTGATGAAGTTTTATACCAACTCGATATAGAACTTAGAAAAAAAGCCCTTAATAAATTTGTCTCTATCGGTGTAGAACACATACAACTTTTTTATAATCTTGACAATAGACTCCTTTATATGGCGGATTTTAGTCAAGGAAATACATCACTTATTTTAGAAAGTTTACACCTCGATAAAAAAACAATCTGTTTTGAACTCAGCGAGAGGGGAACACTTACAGATTCACATGCTATCTCCTCAATGGTCAAAAGATACAAACAAGAGGGATTTGATATTGCTATTGATGATTTTGGAACAGGAATAGCTGGATTTCAACTTTTGTATTATAGTGAAGCAAATTTTATTAAAATAGATAGATTTTTTATCAGTAATATCCAAAATGATACGAAAAAAAGATTATTTTGTGCCTCAATTATCAATATGTCTCATATTATGGGGATAAAAGTTATAGCCGAGGGGATTGAAACTATTGAAGAGTATTATGTGTGTAAAGATATTGGGGCTGATTTATTGCAGGGGTATTTTATCCAAAGACCAACAAAAGATACACATGAGATACTAGATTTTTACGATATAGTAAAAGAATCCTACAAAAACGATAAACGAATTTTTGAAACAAATAAAATTGATAAAAATAAAATAAGTTACATTGAACCTATTCGAATCGAAACTTCTTTGCACGACTTGATACTCTATTTTACACAAAAATCAACGGCAACTTTTGTTCCAATTGTGGATGGATTAAACAATCTTCACGGTATTATTTATGAAAAAGATATTAAACAAATAGCCTATTCTCAATACGGCATATCACTTGCTAAAAATAATAATAGTTGTGACAAAATCAAAAAATTTATCAAAGAACCTATTTCTTGTGAACTTCACTGGGGAGTTGATAAAGCATTAGAGATTTACAATATCAATGAGTGCAACTCAAATGGTATTTTTATCACAAAAAACAACAAATATTTTGGTTTTATTGATGTCAATAACTTGCTTTCCATCGCTTACAATAGAAACTTAGAGATGGCGAAAGACCAGAATCCTTTGACAAAACTAAGAGGAAATCAACAAATAGAAAATTTTATCAATCAAGCATTTTTGACAAAAGAAACTTGCCATATTGTTTATTTTGATTTTAATGATTTCAAACCGTACAACGATTTATATGGCTTTAGACATGGGGATAGAGCGATTCTTCTTTTTGCCGATATCCTTAAAAAGGAGGTCCTGAGTGATGTTTTTATTGGGCATATTGGTGGTGATGACTTTTTCTTAGGCTATAAAAAAAGTAAATACAAGAATGTTTATGATGATGCTTTGAAAATCCAAAACTTCTTTAAAGAAAATGTAAAACAACTCTACAATGAAACAGATAAAACAAATGGCTTCATCACTACAAAAGATAGATTTGGAGAAACTCGTACATTTGAGCTATTAAATGTTTGTAGTGCTATTATTGAAATAACAAAAAGATGTGAGAAAAATGATCTTGATACAATTCTAGGACAAGCAAAAAAAATATCGAAAACAATGGATGTTCCATTAGGGATATCTGTTATCAAAAGATAGAATTATAATTCTAATAAATACATATAATGTTTAATAACAAAATGTAACTTATTCGTAATCGTAAAGTAATACCTTTATGTTAAATTTGTTTAAATTTAACATAAGGACTCATATGAAATCTTTCAAAACTGTAAAAGGCAAACTTGCCACATTAACATTTTTAACCACACTCGGTTTTCTCATTTTGATTTTATTGGTTGTGATAAGTAACAAAATAAATGAGAATCATAAAAACATCAATCAGGGATTAGATGCACTAAAAACTGAAATCACAGCTCTCAAGACGGTTGCAACCTATGAAATAGATAAAAATATTTTTGATAAGAAATATAATGTAAGTATTGCTAGAGTTGAGGAACTTAGTAAAAAAATTGATAATTGTTACTTCTTTTCAAACAATGAATTGGATAATTTAACACTGTCACTCAAAGAAACAAAACTTTCATATCATAATCTTCAAAGTCGTTATTCTGAAATACTCAAAGAAGATGTAAATAAGAAATTTGACAAAACTGTCACTGATTTGAATATCGTAAGTGAAAAAATAACCACACATATAACACAACAAGCAAATAGATTTTTTTATACTGTTTTAGTTATTAGTATACTTATTCTTTGTATTATAGTATTTATTGCAACTTATATTTCTAGAAATTTATCAAAAAGCTTACAACAAATCATAGGGTTTTTTAATATCAAAAACGATGATAGAAATCTCGATGATGAACTGAAAATAGATACAGAAGATGAAATAGCTGAAATAGCCGAACATATAAATAAAAATGTAATGCAAAATATTAGACTTATCCATCATAATAAAGAGGTTTTAGAAGAAACAAATGATGTTTTACAAAAAGTTACAAATGGATTTTATGGGTATAAAATTCCTCATCATAATAACACTTCATCCTATGTGAAAGATTTGATTATCAATGTTAATAAAATGCTTGATGAGACAAAAATGAAGTTTGATATTATCAATAATGCTCTTGCAGAATATGGAAAATACAACTTTGACTATACTATTTCAAAAAAAGATGATAGTGGGCTTTATGGTGATTTTGGTTCATTGGTTGCAAGTACAAAACTCATAGGGAATAATGTCGCAGAATTTTTGGCAATGATTATAAATACAGGTGATAAGTTAAAAATAGATACAAACACTTTAAGTAACAGTGCCACAGAACTTTCAAATGCTTCAAATTCTCAAGCAGTTTCTCTTGAAGAAACAGCTGCTGCTTTAGAAGAGATAACAGAAAATATCAAAGGAAATACTGCTAATGTTGTATCCATGTCCACATATGCTGAGGAACTCTTCAAGTCTTCAAATAGTGGGAAAAAACTAGCTGAGCAAACTGCAATTTCTATGGATGAAATAAATACACAGGTATTGGATATTCATAAAGCGATAACAATAATCGACCAAATAGCATTTCAAACAAATATCTTATCTTTAAATGCAGCAGTAGAAGCGGCGACCGCTGGTGAAGCAGGCAAAGGATTTGCCGTTGTTGCACAAGAAGTACGAAATCTTGCGACAAGAAGTGCCGATGCTGCAAATGAAATAAAAAAACTTGTTCAAAATGCAACAAATAAAACCAATGAGGGGAAACAAATAGCTGCCCATATGAGTAATGGATATGAAGTATTATCCAAAAATATAGCTGATACAATTCAAGTTATTGGGCAAGTTTCAACAGCCAGTAAAGAGCAACAGATAGGAATCGAACAAATTAATAATGCCATCACTATACTCGATAGAAACACACAAATTAATGCGCAAAATTCCCAACATATTGCAAATTTATCTTTGTCAATAGCTAATCTATCAAGTGATTTGATAGCAGTGGCATCCAATGCAAAATTTAATCCTAGAATCAAAAAACAAGTATGTGATGTTGACTTAGTATATAAAACTTCTCAATTAAAAAATGATCATGTTACTTTTAAAATGTCAAATTTTCAAAAATTAGGTACTTATGGAAAATGGACTGTAACAAATGAGCATCAATGTAATATGGGAAAATGGATTGATGAGTGTGAAAAAAATTCACTTCCAATAACAAAATCTAAAGAATGGCAGGAATTAAAAACTGTCCACACTAAAGTACATCATGGTGTTCAATTGTATATTGATAAAAATCATGAAAGAACAAATAATTTAGAACTCAGAAAAATTGCAGCAGAAATTGAACGAAGTACTCTAGGATTATTTGATACATTAAATGATATTAAAGTACTTAATTGTGAACTACAAAATTAAAATTAATCTAACTGGAGACAATGGATGTCAATAACAAAAATCTTAATAAGAATAGAAAACCAATATTCAGAAGAAATTTCACTAGCAAGAGCCAATGGGTATGAGGGCGTTATGGTTTCATCTGATGGAGAATATGATTTACATTACTTAGATAATATTCAAGATAAAGAATATATTTATAATATGGCTTATGAATTCGGTTGGGATAAATTTGTACTTATTTACTTTTGCGGGAAACAAAATAAGAGTAAATTCATAAATTTATCTCTTATGGATGCTGCATAAAATAAATCTACTGGGTATCAAAATATTAAATACCCAAATAAACTACTTATATCTATGAGTAATTCTACCTTTATCAAGTGAATAAGGTGTAATCTCTACTCTCACTGTATCACTTAGTAATATCTTAATATAGTGCATTCTCATCTTGCCCGATATGTGACATAAAACAATATGCCCGTTTTCAAGCTCTACTCTAAATGTTGCATTTGGTAATACTTCTACAACTTTACCGTCAATAACGATTACATCATCTTTTGCCATTTTTTTCCTTTTTAAATTTTTGTTAAAATTTCGGCTTTGCCATTCACAATAGCAACTTGGTGTTCATAGTGACTTGTTCGAAGACCATCACGACTTCTTACTGACCACTTATCAATTTTATCTATCTCTGGTTCATCATCTTTTTGACATATCATAGGCTCAATACAAAACACCATCCCATTTTTTATTTTAGGACCTTGTTTTGGATTGTTTCCTTCAAGATAATTTGGGATCTCCGGATCACAATGAGCTTCTCTTCCTATCCCGTGTCCACAAAATCTAACAAGCGGCACATAACCTTTTTTAGTAATAAACTTTTCTAAAGCATAACTAAGTTCTTTAAATCTCATACCATCTTTAATAATGCTAATCGCATAATAAAGTGCATCTTTACTACAAGATATAAGCTCCTCATCTTCTTTTGATATTTTACCTATTGGTATTGTAATAGCGGCATCACCATACCATCCATCAATTTCACTTCCAATATCAATACCTAAAATATCACCATCTTTGAGCACCTGATTTGTTGGAACACCATGTATTATAACTTCATTAAGAGATGTACAAATCGCATTCGGAAAACCATAAAGTCCTTTAAATGCAGCTCTCGCACCTAAACTATTTAAATACGCTTCACCAATTTTATCAACATCTAATAGAGTCATTCCAGATTTTACATTTTCGCTTAAGTAAGAAAGAGTCTTCGCAACCGCACTTCCTGCGATTCGAAGCTTTTCTATTTCGTTTGTTTTTCGTAAAGGTATCGCCAAGATTTATAAACCTACGGCACTTAAAGTTTTATATTTATTCATATATTGTTGTGCTTCTATCTTTCTCATAGTATCAATAGCAACTTGAACAACAATCATAACAGCAACCCCACCAAAGAAAAATGGCACACCCATAGCTTTAACAATAAGCCAAGGAACAGTTGCAACAGCACCTAAATATAAAGAACCCCAAAATGTCAATCTACTTGCAGTTTCATTTAAAAAGTCTTTTGTAGTATCACCAGTTCTAATACCAGGGATAAAACCACCTTGTCTTTTTAAATTTTCACTAATATCTTTCGCATTGAAAGTAATTGAAGCATAAAAATATGCAAAAAATACAACAAAAAGAAAAGTCAAAAGGTTAAATGTATAACTATGCGGATTTAAATAATCTGCTATAACCATAACATAAGGATTTTGACTACCTTGCAATATTGTTGAAGGAAACATTAAAATTGCACTTGCAAAAATAACTGGAATAACACCACTAAGATTTACTTTTATAGGAATATAATTCATAATTCTTTTTGATTGATTTTCCATAATTACTTTTTTGCTATAAGTTATAGGAACCCTTCTCTCAGCTAATTCAACATAAATAATGAATCCAACAGTTGCAAGTATTATTACTAACAAAGCAATAACTGTTAAGAAATTCATTTGACCGTTGTTTACCAATTGAACTGTACCACTTATAGCACCAGGTATGGCAGATACTATTCCTGCAAATATAATTAAACTAATACCGTTTCCAATTCCTCTTTGTGTGATTTGTTCGCCAATCCACATAAGAAGCATCGTTCCAGTAAGCATTGATATAGTAGCTATAAAAATAAAAGTATTCAGGTCTAACATAATTGCACTTGCACCTGTTTTACCAGTTAATGAATTTAATCCCATAGAAACACCAATAGCTTGAATTATAGTAATAACAATAGTAGCATATCTGATAATTTGCATATATTTTTGCATTCCATCTCTCTCTTTTTTCATTTTACCAAGAGATGGAAAAGTAGCAGCAAGCAACTCCATAATAATAGAAGCTGTGATGTAAGGCATAATACCTAGAGAAATAATACTCATTCGCTCAACCGCATTCCCACTAAACATATTAGCAAGTCCGAGTGCATTATTAGAATTTGTATCGAAGAACTCTTTAATTACATCAAGATCGACACCAGGAACCGGCACATAAGCCAGCATTCTGTATATTAAAATAAATCCTAGAGTTATTAAGATTTTATTTAATAAGTCTTTATTCACAATTATTTACCAGCAGTAACAGTTATTTTTTCATCTTTGATTTTAGATGCCAAATTTTTAGCGCCTAATCCAATTAATTTAACTCTTACAACAGTACTCGAAATTCTATAAACTTCTTTTATAGAATCCATAGTAATTTCAGGTAATTCAGCAATTTTCGTAACTTTATCAACATTGATAGTCATAGGTTTTATAACTCTAGATGTAAATCCAACTTTAGGAAGTCTTCTGTGAAGCGGTTGTTGTCCACCTTCGAATCCTCTTTTGATTGAATATCCACTTCTGGCTTTTTGTCCTTTGTTACCTTTTCCAGCAGTTTTACCATTCCCAGTAGCATGCCCCCTTCCTACTCTTTTAGTATTTTTAGTACTTCCAGTAGCAGGACTTAAATCTTGTAATATTGACATTTTTCTATCCTTTTATCATAGCTAATGCTTGAATAGTAGCTTGAACCAAATTATTTGGGTTATTTGAACCCAATGATTTAGCAATAATATCTTTGATACCAACTAATTCAAGAACAGGTCTAGCAGCTCCACCAGCGATTAGCCCAGTTCCTTCAGATGCAGGTTTAAGTAATATTCTACTCGCATTATATTTATGTTCAATATCATGGTTAATTGTTGTACCTTTGATATTAACTTTTATCAGAGATTTAAAAGCATCATCAAGAGCTTTTTTAATAGCATCAGGAACTTCTTTTGCTTTACCAGTTCCAAATCCTACAGTACCTTTTTTATCTCCAACAACAACAAGTGCAGTAAATCTAAATCTTCTACCACCCTTAACAACTTTTGTAACTCTTCCTATCTTAACGATAGCTTCTTCGAAATCTTCTCTATTAACTACAGCCATCATTAGCCCCTTATACTCTGATTCCATTGTCTCTTAGTGCATCAGCGAAGCTCGCAATTACACCATGATACAAGTAACCATTTTTATCAAATACAACCGTTTCGATATTTTTAGCTTTTAAGTTTTCAGCCATTGCAGCTCCAACTTTAACAACATTTTCTTTATTTACACTAAGTTTCATAGCTCTACTATCAACAGCTGCAAGTGTTACACCAGCAACATCATCGATAGCTTGAGCATAGAAAAATTTATTTGATTTAAAAACTGTTAGCCTTGGTTTTGCAACTGTTCCATCAATTTTCCCTCTAATTCTTTTTTTTCTTCTCAATCTTAGTGCATTTTTTTTCGCTAAGTCTTTTATTCTACTCATAATTTAACCCTTACTTTTTAGAAGTTTTTCCGGCTTTTCTAATGATAGTCTCATCAGTATACTTAACACCTTTACCTTTGTATGGTTCTGGTTTTCTAAAGCCTCTAATTATTGCAGCAACTTGACCAACTTGTTGTTTGCTACTACCTTTTACATTAATTATATTTTTTTCAACACTTATTTCAATATCAGCTGGGATATCAAAATTTATTGGATGAGAGTATCCAAGTTGTAATTCTAAAATATCACCTTTAACAGCTGCTTTATAACCAACACCATTAATTTCTAAAGACTTATTAAATCCTGTAACCAAACCAGCAATTGCATTTGCTGTTAAAGATCTATAAGTTCCCCAAAAAGCTTTATCTTGAGACTCTTCACCTTTTAAAGAGAAAACAATATTTCCTTCTAAAATGTCTATCCCAACTCTATTGTGTGTATCAAGCTCAACAACTTTGCTATCTTTTTTGATTACAACCACTGAACCATTTACTGAAACTTCAATACCAGCTGGTATTGCTATAGGTAATTTACCAATTCTTGACATAATTAACCCCTTACCATATAGAACAAAGTAGTTCGCCACCAACATTGAGTTTATAAGCTTCATCATTGCTTACAACACCTTTGTTAGTAGAAACAACGATTGTTCCATATCCATTTTTAAAGTTTTTTAGTTCAGAAGCGGCTTTATACATTCTTCTTCCAGGCTTAGATACTCTTTTAACTTCATTAATAACACTTTTTTCATTGTCATCATACTTTAAAATTACTTTTAAAGATTTTTTATTGTTTCCAATATCTTCTACATTGTAACTTTCAATGTAATTTTTTTGCTTTAATACATTCATAACTGCTTCAACAGTATTCGAGTGAATTAGGGTAGTAAAATCTAACTTTCTCATAGAAGCATTTCTGATTCGAGTTATTGCGTCTGCGATTAAATCATTCATCATGGGCTTATCCTCTTTCTTTTTTTATTTTAATTGTTACCAACTAGCTTTTCTAATTCCAGGAATTAATCCCTCATTAGCCATTTTTCTTAAACATATTCTACAAAGTCCAAAATCTTTATATACCGACCTTGGTCTTCCACAAATTGTACATCTTGTGTAAGCTCTAGTAGAAAATTTAGCAGGTTTTGCTGCTTTTAATATCATAGCTTTCTTTGCCATTATGATCTCCCTTTAGAAAACGGTACACCAATTAGTTCTAACAATCTTAACGATTGCTCATCACTATCTGTTGTAGTAGTTATAGAAATATTCATTCCATGTGTTTTAATGATATTATCATATTCAACTTCAGGAAACATCAATTGCTCATCAAGACCAAAGTTAAAGTTACCATGACCATCAAATCCAGTTCTATTAAGACCTCTAAAGTCTTTTACTCTTGGGAGTGCGATAGAACATAATTTATCCATAAAATGATACATTTGCTCACCTCTAAGTGTTACTTTGACACCTACAGGCATATCTTCTCTTACTTTAAATCCTGCAACAGATTTTTTAGATTTTACAGTAACTGCTTTTTGTCCAGCTATTAAAGAGATAGTATCATTAATATTTTGCATTAATTTAGTATCTTTCATAGCTTCACCAGCACCAACAGAAATTGTTACTTTCTCTAAAGCAGGAGTTAACATTTTATTTTGTGCAAATTCAGATTGCAAAATAGTTGTAATCTCATTTTTATATCTTTCAAATAATCTAGCTGCCATATTATTCACCTTCTACTTTAGATACATTAGAGATATCAATTGGCATCTCTTTGTTTATAAAACCACCATTAGGGTTTTTTTCTTGATCAGGTTTAATAGTTTTTTTAGCTATTTTGCAATCTTTTACAATCACTTTTCCAGCTTTTGGAAATACAGCTAAAACTTCACTTACTTTACCTTTATCATCACCAGCGATAATTTTAACAGTATCGCCTTTTTTTATTTTATATTTAGTAGCCATTATAATACCTCCGGAGCAAGTGAAACTATTTTCATAAATCCACTATATCTAACTTCTCTAGCAACTGGTCCAAAAATTCTTGTTCCAATTGGTTCTCTTTTTGCATCTATAATAACAGCTGCATTGTCATCAAATCTAATTAATGAACCATTTTCTCTTTGAACTTCTTTGTGAGTTCTAACGATAACAGCTTTAACAACTTGACCTCTTTTTATTTTAGCAGCATGTGGAACAGCTTTTTTAACTGAAGCCACAATTACATCACCAACTGTTGCATATCTTCTTTTAGAACCACCTAAAACTTTAATACACATAATTTCTTTAGCACCACTGTTGTCAGCTACATTTAGTCTTGTAAAACTTTGAATCATTAGTTAACTCCCGCAGAAATTATAGTATTTAATCTAAAAGACTTTGTTTTAGATAGTGGTCTACACTCAACAGCCGAAACTGTATCACCAACATTTACTTCATTTTTTTCATCATGAACTAAATATTTTTTGAATCTTTTTACAGTTTTGTGGTATTTTGGGTGCAAAACTTTTCTTGTAACAAGTACAGAAACCGTTTTGTCTCCAGATCTTTTAACCACAACACCTTGAATTTCTCTTTTATGTGAATTCATATTCTTATCCTTAGTTTGCACTAACTGCAGTTATAGCAGTTTGAATTCTAGCTATATCTTTTTTAACTAGCTTTAATTCACTTGTGTTAGTTAATTGCATTGTTTTCAACTTTGCTCTAAGTTCAAACAATAACACCTTTTTCTCTTTTAATAATGCTTTTAGTTCTTCTAAATTTTTTGTATTTAAATCAGAATATATCATTTTGTGCCTCTAATGTTATAATTTTTGTTTTAAATGGTAATTTATGAAGAGCTAAAGTTAATGCTTCTCTTGCTAAAGATTCTTCAACACCAGCCATTTCAAAACAAATTCTACCTGGCTTGATATTCATAACCCATTTATCAACACTTCCTTTACCTTTTCCCATCCTAGTTTCAAGGGGTTTAGCAGTTAAAGGTTTATCAGGAAATACAGTAATCCAAACTTTACCAGTTCTTTTTACTTTTCTTGTCATTGCAATTCTCGCCGCTTCAATTTGTCTTGAATCAATTCTTCCGTGTTCTAATGCTTTGAGTCCAATAGTTCCATAAGAAAGTTCGCACCCTCTCATAGAATTTCCTCTATTTCGACCTTTCATTACTTTTCTAAATTTAGTTCTTTTAGGCATTAACATAATTAGTTACCTCTTCTTGGTGGTTTACTTGGTCTTCTTTTTTTATCAAAATCTTCAGCTTTTTCTGGTTGAATCCCTTTTGCAAGAACTTCACCCTTAAATATCCAAACTTTAATACCCGTACAACCATATGTTGTGTGACCTTCTGCAAAACCATAATCAATTTTTGCTCTTAAAGTATGCAAAGGAACACGTCCTTCCAAATACCACTCAGTTCTAGCCATTTCAGCTCCACCAAGTCTTCCAGAAACAGAAACTTTGATACCTTTAGCTCCAGCTTTGATAGCATTTTGCATAACTCTTTTCATAGCTCTTCTAAATGCAACCCTTCTTTCAAGTTGTTGAGCTACATTTTCAGCAGCTAATTGAGCAGAAAGGAAAGGTTTTCTCTCTTCTTTAATATTTACAGCAATCTCTTTCCCAACTAATGTAGCAAGATTTGTTTTAATCTTTTCAACATCTGCACCTTTTTTACCAATTATGATTCCAGGTTTTGCAGCAACTATAGTAACTCTCACTTTTTTTGCAGTTCTTTCTATTATAGTTTGTGCTATTCCAGCATAATAAAGTTCTTTTTTAATATATTTTCTGATTTTATCATCTTCAGCTATATTAGCAGGCATTTTATCAAAACTTGGAAACCATCTGCTTTCCCAGTTTCTATTAATCCCTAATCTTAGTCCGATTGGATTTACTTTTTGACCCATTACTTATCTCCTTCTCTTGCCGTTACTTCAACATAAATATGTGCAGTAGGTCTGTGTTTAGGTGATGCACTTCCTCTAGCTCGCGGAGTAAATCTCTTAAGAACTGGACCTTTGTCAACTCTACAGCTTGTTACGATTGCATCTTCTGATTCAAGACCAGCATTAGCAACAGCTGAAGCTATAACTTTTGCGATAATACCAGCTGCTTTATTTGGAGTAAATCCTAAAGAAGCGATAGCTACTTCAGCATTCATACCTTGAACTTCTCTTGCTATTAATCTAGCCTTAATTGGAGAAAGTCTAATAAATTTCAATGTTGCTTTACTCATGGATTATCCTACCTTTCTTTGAACAGAACCTTTGTGTCCCTTAAATGTTCTAGTTGGTGCAAACTCACCTAATTTATAACCGATATGATTTTCTGTAACATTTACTGGAACAAAATTTCTTCCGTTATGAACAGTAAAAGTCAATCCTATCATAGTTGGTAAAATTGTACTTCTTCTCGACCAAGTTTTAATTGGTTTTTTATCACTAGTCTCTATAGCCTTAGCCACTTTTTTTAATAAATGAGCATCAACAAATGGACCTTTTTTAATACTTCTTGCCATTATTTACCCTTATTTCTTTCTTTTTGAGATAATTAGTCTATCGCTAGATTTTTTCTTTCTAGTTTTATAACCTTTAGTTGGCATACCCCATGGAGTAACAGGATGTCTACCTGGACCAGTTTTACCTTCACCTCCACCATGTGGGTGATCGATTGGGTTCATTGCAGATCCTCTTGTTTGTGGTCTAATTCCCATATGTCTAGCACGACCAGCTTTACCTATTACCATATTAGAATAATCTTCATTACCTACTATACCAACAGTTGCCATACAAACACCAAGAATTTTTCTCATCTCACCACTAGGAAGTCTCATAATTACATATTTGTCTTCTCTACCCATAACTTGAGCATATCCACCAGCAGATCTTGCGATTTGCCCACCATGTCCTGGACTCATTTCAATATTATGAACCATTGTACCAACAGGGATACTCATAAGTTGCATAGCATTACCTGATTTGATGTCAAGTCCACTAATTGCTGATTGAATACTATCTCCAACTTTCATACCACTTGCTTGTAAAATATATCTTTTGTCACCATCAACATATGTAACAAGACAAATTCTACAGTTTCTGTATGGGTCGTATTCAACAGTAGTTACTGTACCTGGAATATCAAACTTATTTCTTTTGAAATCTATTATTCTATATTGTTTTTTTGCACCAGCTTCTCTATGTCTGCTTGTGATTCTTCCGTTGTTATTTCTACCAGCAGCAGCTTTAACTTTTACAAGTAGCGATTTCACTGTAGGTTTAGAAGTAATATCAGAAGTGTCCATAACACTCATAAATCTTCTTGCAGGTGTAATTGGTCTAAATTTTTTAATTGCCATTTCTACTTCCTTATGCCGATAGGTTCGCTATTTGAGCGCCGTCTGGTAGTGTAACATAGAATTTTTTGAAGTCTGGACGTGAGCCAATTCTTCCTTTAAATCTTTTAACTTTACCTTTTTGTCTTAAAGAATTTACATTTGTAGGTGTTACTCCAAAATACTCTTTAAATACCTCTTTTAATCCATTTTTAGTCATTTTAGGACTAGTCTGAACAACAATCACTCCATTTTCTTGAAGTGCTATTGTTTTTTCTGTATAAAGGATCGATTTGATATCTGTAATATCTGCCATATTTTACCCTTCTTCTTAAGCTATTAAGCTGTCAACTACAGCTTTTTCAATCAATATTGAGTGAAAAGCAGCTATTGCATAAGCATTTAATTCTGATTTTTCTATCACATAACAATTTTTAATATTTCTAAATGCAAGATATGTATTGTCATCAAAATTCTCAACAACTATTAAAACATCTCTTTTGTTTATTTTATTAACTATTGCAGCCGCATCTTTAGTTTTAGCAGACTCTACTTTTATAGAATCAACAACAAACAAACATCCTTTTTCAGCTTGAGCATTAATTGCATAATTAAGTGCTAAAACTTTTTGTTTTTTATTTATTTTTTGCTTATAGTTTCTTTCACTTGGTCCGAAAACTTGTCCACCGCCAACGAATAAAGGTGATCTTTTAGAACCCCATCTAGCCGCTCCACTTCCTTTTTGTGATTTAGGTTTTTTACCACCACCACTTACTTCACTTCTATTTTTAACTCTAGCCGTATTAGATCTCAAAGATGCCAAATATGACTTTACAAATAAATGTAAATTGTGTGAATTAATATTTTGAAACTTTTCTGGTAAAACTATTTCACCATTTGCTTCAAATTTATCATTTAGTACTACTAATTTAGACATTATGCTATCCTTACTTTACCTAATGAACCGTTTGCACCAGCAACTGATCCCTTAAGAACTAAAATTCCAGTCTCTTTATCAAAAGAAACTATGTTGTTTTTATGTGTAATTGTTTCATTACCATATTGTCCTGGCATTTTCTTACCTGGTTGTACACGTCCAGGCCATTCACAGTTTCCAATTGAACCTGTTCTTCTACCCATTCTGTGTCCATGAGAACCTCTACCACCAGCAAAGTTCCATCTTTTTACAACACCTGTAAATCCTCTACCTTTAGTTTTAAATGTACTTTTAACAACTACACCCTCAACCAATAAAGAACTATCAAGATCTCCAGCTTCAGTATTTACAACTGGCATAGTTGCAAATCTATTAAACTCTTTTGAGATGTTATATTTTTTTTGTTGTCCTTCGATAGCTTTGTTAAATTTCTTACCACTACTATAAGCAACGATAGCTACACCATCATTTACTTCACAAACTTTAGTATCTAATACTCTTACTAATGTAACAGGTATTGAAGGTACTGCAATAGTTCTACTCATTCCGATTTTTTCTACAATAAATTCCATCTATTACCTCCTACTCTTTACCCATTGATCTTACTTCTACATCCACTTCTGGTGCAAGATCAAGTTTCATTAACGAATCGATAGTATCTGGTGTTGCAGATACTATATCAATAATTCTTGCATGAATTCGAATTTCGAATTGCTCTCTGCTTGATTTATTAACATGTGGCGATTTTATAACAGTATATCTTCTGAATTTTGTAGGGATTGGAATCGGTCCTACTAATTCAGCTCCTGTTCTTTTTACAGCCTCAATAATTGAAGCAACAGAACGATCTAAAACTCTGTGATCATAAGCTTTAAGCTTTAATCTTATTTTTTCCATTTTTTTCCTTTAAAGAACTCGTCAGGCATTATTTTAATACAACCCTGAACTTATGTATGAGATGGGATTTTAGCAAAAAACATTATCAATGTCAATAATTTATATTGATTTTAACACTATTTTTAGTGTTTATTGTAAATTTATTTCCTTTTAAAAAGGAAAATAATAGAATACTGCATGAATATTTTAGAAACCCTTTACGAAAATAAAATAAATTTTCCTGCATTGCTTGATAGAAAAATAACTATTAATCAAAAATATACTTTTTTATATGGTCCAAAACTTTCAGGAAAAACATCTATTATTTATTCTTTTTTGAATGATATTAGTGATGAGTATCTTTATATAGATTTGGATGATTTTAGATATGAGAAAGAAGAACTCTTTAATTTACAATCTTTTATCCTTAACAATAAAATAAAGATTTGTGTAATTGAAAATTATCAAAACGGTTTCCCAATTCCAAAAACCGACATAGTAATCTTATCAAATATTTATCTTATATCTTTAGATAATTTTACCCCTTTAAAAGTGATGCCTCTTGATTTTGAAGAATTTGTATTGTTTGATGTAAAACACCAAAACGCGACTAATAGTTTTAATAGTTTTTTGAAATATGGCAATAGTCCAGAAATTATTGATTTTAAAGATTATAAAAAAACAACTAGAAATAAAGAGCTCATAAAATTGTATGATACTAATTCAAATGTGATTGAAATTTTACGATTATTTATAAAATCTTCAGGCGAATTAAAATCTCCATTTTGGCTTTTTAATATACTTAAAAAGAATATTAAAATCTCAAAAGACTTTTTCTATAAAATTATTAAAGAGTTAGAAAATAATCATACAATTATTTTTTGTGAAAAATTCAATCAGCCTAAAGCTGTGAAAAAAATATTTTGTTTTAATTTTGCCCTTATTGATATTGTAAGTTATAAAAAGAACTTTGCAAATCTTTTTTCAAATATGATATTTTTAGAAC
Source organism: Helicobacter pylori PMSS1 (assembly GCA_945883785.1). Taxonomy (GTDB): domain Bacteria; phylum Campylobacterota; class Campylobacteria; order Campylobacterales; family Arcobacteraceae; genus CAIJNA01. The sequence goes on along the minus strand of CAMCYD010000003.1, from coordinate 8,267 downwards.
TATTCAGTCAAAATCAACCAATATATTATTTAGATTATGTTGACTTTTATACGCCGTACAATAATAGTATTGTTATGAGCTTACCTTTCTACAATAGTAATGTTATTTCACGGATTCTCCCAAAAGTCTTGCAATATATTGAAGAATATACTATAAATAAAATTACAATAGTAACTATTAGCAATTTTGATAGCATTTATATAGATTCAGTTGAAGCTCAAATAGTTCCATTTTACGAATGGGCATTAGGAAAATAAATGAAAAAATTATGCGGAATTGATGAAGCTGATTAATACTATAGATTCATAAATATTACTTGTCAAGTTTCACCACATTGTACCATTCCATTCAAACCTACATTCCCGAAACACATAACAATAAATCAATAAAAATATAGTTTAAACCATACCTCTCTACGCAAATGCAAGAATCGGACTAACTTGGACACTAATTTTAGAAATATAGCAATACTAAAGCAAAATAAAGCTTAAATTAAGCTACAACAATGACTGACTAATTTATCCAAATCAGTAGAATTTATATTTGGCGAATTCGCACAGTAAAGAAATACCTGTCCAGTTTCACTAATTTGGTTCATCAGATTTGTCTAGAAACTCAGTTTGGCATAAAAGTTTTTTAAAATTAAGCATTGAATAGCTATAATCATCTCTTATATCAATACAAGGAATGGCTATATGAAATGGATTTTTTCTTTTCTTTTACTATTAATTTCACTACTTGCGAGTGATGATGGTTTTTTAGAACCCGAGAAAGCTTTTGTGGTAAATATCACTGAAATAGCAGGTAATATAGATATCAATGTAAAACTTGATAAAACTATCTATCTTTACGATGATAAAGTTGAAGTACTTATTAACAAAATAAATGTTACAAAAAAAGTATTTACGAAAAAACCAATAGACCATGATGGTTTTATTGTTCATATGGGTGAGTTTATTATCTCTGTCCCTAAAGCGATGATAAAAGAGGTTGGTGGAGAAAATCCTTATACGGTTACTTTTAATTATCAAGGGTGTTCTGTTGATGGGCTTTGTTATGCACCACTTTCAAATAGTTATTCTGGAAGTTTTGGGGCAGTTGCAAAAGAGGAACCAAAAGTTCCATCAAACGAATCAAAAGATGAAACAAGTTCGATTGCGGATATCTTATCTGGTGGAAATATCTTTTTGATACTTGCAACATTTTTTGGATTTGGGCTTTTACTCTCGCTAACTCCTTGTATCTTCCCAATGGTACCTATCCTTTCAAGTATCATAGTGCAACATTTAAATCAAGATGGTGGAAAAATGTCTGCTAAAAAAGGTTTTTTACTCTCTTTAGTGTATGTTCTTTCTATGAGTGCAGCCTATACGATTGCTGGGGTAATGGCAGGAGTATTTGGGGCAAATATCCAAGCGATGCTTCAAAATCCAGTAGTTTTGGTAATATTTTCTGGAGTGTTTGTAGCACTTGCTTTTTCACTTTTTGGATATTATTCCCTTGAACTCCCACAAAGTTTTCAAAATAAAATCAATAGCCTAACAGGTGGCAGTAAAAATCAAGGGGTAGCAGGTGTCGCTGTTATGGGATTTTTATCAGCACTTATCGTTGGACCTTGTGTTGCTCCACCACTTGCTGGAGCTTTGATGTATATCGGTCAAACAGGTGATGCAGTTCTTGGTGGGCTTGCTTTATTTGTGATGAGTTTGGGTCTTGGGATGCCACTTTTATTAGTTGGTGCAGGGGCAGGAAAATATATGCCAAAACCTGGTGGATGGATGGAAACTGTATCAAAAGCATTTGGTGTGGTGATGTTAGCACTAGCTATCTTTATGCTTGATAGATTGTTACCTGAGATGGTTACTTTTGGATTGTATGCACTCCTTTGTTTTGGAAGTGCTTATTACCTTTTCAAAAATGGTAATAAAGTTGGAAAAATTATCGCTGGATTGTTGATAGTTATAGGTGGATATGCAGGATATTTAAGTGCTACAGTAAAAAGTGGTGGTGAGATAACTTTTCAATACATCAAAACATCAGCCGAACTAGATGAGATACTTAAAACGACAGATAAGCCTGTTATTGTTGATTTCTGGGCTTCTTGGTGTGTGAGTTGTAAAGAGTTAGAAAAAATAACTTATGCAGATGAGACTGTAAAAGAGGCAATGACAACTGGGTATGTACTTTTAAAAGTGGATGTGACACACAATACAGCTGATGATAAAGAGTTGATGAAAAGATTTGGGGTATTTGGACCACCAGCCTTAATATTTTTTGATAAAGATGGGCAAGAACTTCCAAATAAACGAATCGTTGGGTACAAAAATCCAAAAGAGTTTATGGAGATACTGAACAAATAGTTTTTCAATATAATAATGGTGCTTTAGATGAAACTATTGTTGGAGTTTAATTCATTAGAGGAATTTAGAATTCGGATTTGCTTCATTATTGAAGCGATAAAGAAAGATAAATCTTTTTTCATTTAGGTAAGATTTGTTATAATCCGCGAAAATCTAAAAAATAAAAAGAGAAAATAGTATGGGCCAAACAATAACAGAAAAAATTTTTAGCGAACATGTTGGTGAGAAAGTATTTGCAGGACAAATCGTAAGAAGTCCAATCGATATGGTAATAGGAAATGATATCACAACTCCTATTTCTATTCACGCCTTTGAAGATAGTGGTGCTGTAAAACTAGCAAATCCAGATGGATTTTGTATCGTCCTTGACCACTTCATCCCAGCAAAAGATATAGCAAGTGCAAATCAAGCAAGAATCAGTAGAGATTTCGCTACAAAACATAATTTAAAACACTTTTTTGATGAAAAAGATATGGGGATAGAGCATGCACTTTTACCTGAAAAAGGGCTTGTAATCCCAGGAGATGTCATCATTGGAGCCGATAGTCACACTTGTACGCATGGGGCTTTAGGGGCATTTTCTACAGGTATGGGCAGTACAGATTTAGCATTTGCTATGGTGACTGGCGGAAACTGGTTTAAAGTTCCAGAATCCATCAAAGTTGTATTTAGTGGGAAACCAAGAAAATTTGTAACTGGAAAAGATTTAATTTTAGAGATTATCCGAATGATTGGTGTTGATGGTGCTTTATACAAAACTTTAGAATTTACTGGAGATACAATTCCATACCTTACGATGGATGATAGATTTGCACTTTGTAATATGGCTATCGAAGCTGGAGCAAAATCTGGAATCGTAGCTTATGATGATGTGACTAAAGAGTTTTTGGAACAAAGAGCGGAGGCAAATGGGAGTTTGCGAAGTGAACCAAAAATTCATTATAGTGATAAAGATGCTACATATTGTCAAGTTTTAGAAATTGATGTAGCCAATTTAGAATCGGTTATCGCTTACCCATTTTTACCAGAAAATGGTCACAGTATGAGCAAAGCGGTAGCTGATAACATAAGAGTTGATCAAGTATTTATTGGAAGCTGTACGAATGGAAGATTGAGCGATTTGAAAGTTGCATCAGAGATATTAAATGGAAAAAAAGTAGCACAACATGTAAGGATGATAGTAACTCCGGGAACTCAAAAAATCCTTAGAGAGGCTACGAAATTTGGTTATATTGATATTCTTATAGACGCAGGCGCCGTTGTAAGTAATCCAACTTGTGGAGCATGTTTGGGTGGGTATATGGGAATTTTAGGGGATAATGAAGTTTGTATTTCCACAACAAATAGGAATTTTGTAGGACGAATGGGAAGCAGAACCTCAAAAGTATATCTTTCAAATAGTGCAGTTGCAGCAGCGAGTGCGATTAGTGGATATATTACTGATCCCTTAACTATTATCTAACAACTTTTCCTTTCCAAGCGAAAGCTTGGAATACTCTAATCTTTTTATATATTTTTGTGCCTATAAAGATATTTACTCAATATTTTCAAAAGACTTTCTTTTATATTGAATTCAAAATTATTTATATCTTCTTCACATTTTAAAGCCAAACTATCTGCACTTTGTATAGCACCTTCGAGACCTAAAAGATTGACAAAAGAGTTTTTTACTCCATCATTTGAAGTTGTTTTTCCAGCTTCAAGAGCTGTAGCTGTCTCATCGATAATATCATCTTGAATTTGAAATAAAAGTCCAATATCAATACCAAAATCATATAATTTTTGTATCGTTTCATCCTCAAGCCCTACAATTATCCCACCCATTTTAAGACTTGTGGCTATCAATTTTGCTGTTTTATGGATATGGAGAAATTCTAACTTTTCCAATGGAAGGATTTTATTTTCAAAATAACAATCAATCGCTTGACCAATAATCATCCCATCTATCCCACCATCACTGCTCAATGCTTTGATAAGCTCAATTTTTACATCGCTACTCAGAGGTGCATTTGCAAGTAAGTTAAAAGAGTGGGTATTGAGTGCATCACCTACTAAAATGGCAGTCACTTCATCAAATGATTTGTGTAATGTGGGATGCCCTCTTCTTAAATCTGCATTATCCATTGCTGGTAAATCATCGTGGATAAGTGAATATGTGTGTAAAAATTCTATAGCAAGTGCTACAGGAAGGGCATTTTTTAAAAGAAGTGGATTGATACTATTTACAAGAGAAAGCAAAAGCATTGGACGAAATCTTTTTCCCCCAGCTTTAAGCATATCTTGTAAGGCATCTTGAAAAATAGGATGAAAAGTTTTAGATATAGGGAGATTATGAAGTAAATATTCTTCAAACAGAGTCAATAACTTTTCATTTTTCATTTTTTCTCGCTTTCTCGCTTATTTAAAAAGATTTAATCCACCCATCATATTCATAGCCATTGTTTTTTTGTTTTCATCGGCTTGTTTTATGACATCATTCATAGCACTTATAAGTAATATTTTTAAAGAATCTTTATCGTCCATAAGGCTATCATCAATTTTAAGGTCTATCACTTCACTATTGCCATTGATAGAGAGTTCAATCATCCCTCCACCCATTTTTGAAGTAAATATTTTGCTAGCCTCATCCTCTTTTGCTTTTTCAGCCATCTCTTGCACTTGCCCCATTAAGTCACCAAGATTTAGATTTTTTAAATCAAGCATTATTCATCACTCCCCAAAAGTTCATTTGTGATATCTAAAATATTATTTTTTTCATTAACATGAACAACTATTGGTTTATAAGTTTTTAAATCTTCTTCATTGTATGAAGCATAAGCGATAACGATAATTTTATCCCCTATTTCCACTTTTCTAGCAGCTGCACCATTAAGGCACATATCACGACTTCCCCTTTTACCTTTTATAGTATAAGTTGAAAATCTCTCCCCATTGTTGATATTCACTATCTCCACTTTTTGACCAACTCGAAGTTTTGAAGCATCCAGCAAATCTTCATCAATAGTGATAGAACCAACATAATGCAAATTTGCATCCGTTACAGTAGCTCTGTGAATTTTGCTATACAGCATATCAATATTCATCGTTTTCCTTAATTTTTGTATCAAAAATGAAGGGAACCACCTCCATAATTTTTCATTTTTTATTGAATAAAATCCAATAAAAAATCACTTCCCAAAGCGAAATCAGAAGATTTCGTAAAATCTATTTAATCTCTAGTGGCTCACCCCAAAATTGTTCAGGTATTAAATACTCATCCACTGGTTTTCCACCTTTGATATGTTCATCAAGTATTCTATCTATTTTTTCATTTGTAAGATTTGAATACATAAATCTTTCATTTTGTCCAACAACAAGCATTACTGGACCTTGTTGACATCTCCCTAAACAGCTTGTTCTGATAAGTTGCACTGGACCCATAAGTCCTTTTTGCATTAAACTCATCCCAATATAATTAAATAAACCTTGTGTTTCACCATTGACACACGATGGTTTTGGCATTCCTGGAGGTGAACTTTGCTCACACTTAAATATATAATATGTTGGTTGTGGTATTTGTGGCATTTGCATCTAACAATCCTTTTGTTTCTTTTTTTAATTTGTAACTTTTTCGTACTTTTTGTGAAATTTTGTGATAATAGCAAAGATAGATTAATATCTTATAAATAAAAAGAGTTTCATTTCATTTTTCATTTATAGTAGGAAAATAAGTAACACCTCTTTTTAGAAAAATTTGTTTTACTTATCCTCTAGTAGCTCTAAAATAACCTTTTTATCATTAAATGGGAATTTTTTATCATACACGATTTGGTACTCTTCATCCCCTTTTCCCAAAACTAAAACTACACTATTTGGTATCTCTTTTGCTTTTTTGATACTATTTGCGATAGCTAGTTTTCTATTGAGTTCCACTTCACATTTTTCTTTATTTTTTATCCCAGCTAGTATCTCATCATTGATAACATCTGGGTCCTCTGTTCGTGGATTATCACTTGTGAGAAAAATAACCTTTGAATATTCATCAGCCATAGCACCCATAAGTGGTCGCTTCAATCTATCTCTATCTCCACCAGCTCCAAAAACAGTGATAATATTTTTATCTTTAAAACTTTCAAAAATAGCTCTCATCCCATCAGGTGTATGGGCAAAATCAACTATGATATAAGGCTCAAATGAGATAGTTTCCATTCGTCCACTTACCCCTGCAAAATTTTCAACAACTTCACATATTTTAGATAGTTCTACTTTAGTCAAAATATGCACAGCTGCCAAAGCAGCAGTAAGATTGTAAACATTAAAAGTTCCTCTCATATCACTTTGAAAAGAAAATAACTCACCAAAATACTGTACCACAACATCTGTACCATCTTTAAAAGTGAAAGCTTGTACTTTGTATGTTGCTGGATTGTCAAGTCCATATGAATAAGCATTCTTAAGTTTGAATTTTACATTTTTATCATCTTTGTTGATAAGTTTTGGTGTATCATCTTGGAAAAATGAATTTTTTGTAGCTATATATTCTTCCATAGTTTTATGATAGTCAAGATGATCCCCTGTAATATTTGTATGAATTTTCAAAGCAAAATCAACTCCACAAATTCTATTTTGAGCTATTGCATGAGAGCTAACTTCAGTTATAAAATATTCACAATTGTAACTTAAAGCTAATTCAAGATTTGAAAACATCTCTATTTGAAATGGTGTTGTAAACGAATACCTCTTTATTGGCTCACCATTAATAAAAAGTCCACGGGTCCCCAAAAGTGCTACTTTGTATCCCAAATCAAGCAAAAAAGAATAAATAGCTCCAGCGGTAGTGGTTTTCCCATTTGTCCCTGTAATTCCAACAACTTTGAGAGTTGAAAAATCAAAATAATTCTTGAGTTCTTTATCTCTGATGATAGCTTTGGGATTTGCAACTTTTGCCTGCTCTAAATATTTTTCATTATTTTTAGATACAACAAAAATAGCATCGCTATCTATTTCAGAAGTATTATCTGTAAAAAGTTGATTATTTTTGACTATTCTCACTTCTTTTTCCCCCTAATTTTTCATACAGTTTTGAAATATCGTCATCAAATGTAAATAATCTTTGAAAATTATCAAGGTAACTGTATGCAGTTGTATTGAAATTATTATCAATAAGTTGCTCAATAAAAGCTATCAAATCTTTTTTTGACTTAATAGCCACTTTTGTGCTGAACATAATATCCTCATATGCTTCTCTAAAAGAACCTCTTGAGTCTACTAAATTTAAAAAATCTTGATAATCAATAGCATCTAACGACTCAATAGTCTGAATTGAAAAGTCTTGAAAAATCTTCATCATAAGCTCATTGTTACCATCATATGCACTAATTGCATCTTTTACAAAACCAACTGCTTTATCTTGATTTAAATCTTTTTGAATTAAAAAATATTCAAAAAGTGCTTGTGCTTTATCACTATTTTCACCTCCAATATCACAAAGAATTGGATAAATTTTGTACTCGTCATCGTTTGGTTGAAGCGATAAAATTTGCGAATACAAAAATATTGCTATATCGTATTCTTCCTCTACAAAATAACCATGAGCTTCATCTAAAACTTCTGTTATATTAATCATTAGGTATTTGTTCCTCGAAACTAAACGGAACATTTCTAATCTCCAGCTCTGGATGGATGAACTCTTTTAAATTTTTTTCAACAATAAACTTCAAAGTTGTTCCGCTTGAAGAACAACCAATACAAGAACCTTGAAGCTGGATATACACAACGCCATTTTTAATATTAAGTAATTTTATAGCTCCTCCATCTTTTAGTAATATGGGTGCTATTTTTTCATTTATAATCTTATTTATCGGGTATTCTAAATCTTCATCACTAAATGGTATCATATCAATCTCCTTATTTTTATTTTTTTATTTT
>CAMCYD010000002.1 GCA_945883785.1 Helicobacter pylori PMSS1 | reverse complement strand
TTGAGATTAATTTTGAAGTTATAAATTTGAAATCGGTCACATCCTCATGATAATCATTTGCGGGAACAGTTATTGCACTACATCCATTGAAAAGAAATGCCAAACAAAAATATATTACATATCTCATTTGTCTTCCAATATTTTCATCTTGCTTGCTTTAATATCTTTTGGCTTCTCAATCTCTTCGCAAATATTGAACTCCTCACAATTTTTAAAGTGATAAATTACTTTAGCTGTGGATATCACATCGGAGGTAAATGCATTCATAATTCGTCCGTTCAAAACCATAACATTATCATCAATTACAGAATATGTACCTACAACAATGAGTGCTTCTGGCACTTCATCTTTTAGTTTTGAAACATCCCTTGTCAATGAAAATTCACCATTTTTGTTTATTGTTAACATCTCCTGCATTCTAAAATCAATGATTTTGAAATTCTTAGAATGCAATTCATCTATTAAAGATTCTGATATAACTCTTCCGAAACGGGAAGTTTTTGATAATGTATTTAAATCCACAAATGTTGTTATTATGAGTTTGTTTTGTTTCTGTGTATTTGAAGGGATATTAAGAAGGAGCTGAGTAGCAATTTCAGCAACAGCACTATCTAAGTCAGTAAATTTTTTGTCTGCAAAAAAAGAAAGATTTGAATGCTTATAGTTATCGTTAATATATTCACTATTCTGCTTACAACCAGTTGTTAACAACAAAAATATTGATACAAAAAGTATCTTAAAATTAAAATTCACCATGATAAAAACCTTTATAAATTGAAGAATTTTATCAGATTATAAATTAGAATTGGATTTTTCGCATTGTGACAGTCCCATTAGCAGACAAGCTGTCGGCACTAGAAGGTGTTGCGAGTTCATCCGAAACTAGTTTTATTTTTCTTTGCGCATTATTGCAAATGTTGAAAATACTACAATCATCATTTGCATACATAACTCTTCCAGAGCTCACTATTTTTCCAGTTTTATTATCTAAAATTCTTGCATTTATAATCACATTTTGGTCTATTTTTGAATAAGTTCCTACTAAAATATATGTATTTGAAACTTCAGTCTGAAGCATTGTTACATTTCTTGTAATGTAAAATTCACCATTTGCATTGATAGTGATTGCATTTTGACCCCTAAAATCAGAAACATTAAATCCTCTTACAAATAGTTCACTAAATAAAGACTCACCAATAACTCTACCAAATTGGCTAGTTTTATTGAGTTGTTGCAAGTCAACAAAAGATGTAACAGTAATAGTTCCAGTATCTTTTGGAGATAAACTATTATTTTTTGACAATTGGTTTGAAAGTGATAAAATAGCATCATTTATAGTAAAGTAAACCTCATTAGTACTTGCTTTTTCTTTTGGAATCACGATTGTATTTTGGTTGCAACCTTGAAAAGAAAGAACAGCTACCAAAATAATGAAAGAAGTTTTTACTGTTTTTATTAAATTAAGCATACGGAACCTTTTTTTACTAATTTTTATATTTGAAATAATAATACAACATTTCTTAATATTAGATAAACACAGGTTTTTACTGCAATTAATATTAAATAACTAAATCTTAAATATCGCTTTTTACTAATGATTAAATATTAAGTTTCATTTAATTCAAGACTTGTTAGAATTCTCGCGATAAGTTACGGTTGTATTTATATTATTGTGGCTTTATTTTATTTTAGGAGGACATTGATGCAAAACGGTGCACAAATTGAGTACGATTACTCGATTGCAAAAGCTTTTACTTTTGCCACAATTCTGTTTGGAATTATAGGTATGACAGTTGGTGTTATACTTGCGTTTCAACTTGCATTTCCAGCTTTAAACGATTTAGCTGGAGAGTATGGTACATTTGGTAGATTAAGACCTTTACACACGAATGGTGTTGCTTTTGGTTTTACGCTAAGTGGAATATTTGCTACTTGGTATTATGTAGGACAAAGGGTTCTTAAAGTTTCACTTAAAGAATCTCCATTTTTAATGGGAGTTGCAAAATTACATTTTGCTCTTTACTTTATTACTATTTTACTAGCAGTTGTAACACTATTGACTGGGTTTACAACTTCTAAAGAGTATGCTGAGTTAGAATGGCCATTAGACTTGTTAGTTGTTGTATGGTGGGTTCTATGGGGTGTTGCTATGTTTGGAATGATTGGTATTAGAAGAGAGAGAACACTATATGTTTCTGTTTGGTACTATATGTCTTCATTCTTAGCGGTTGCTATGCTGTACTTATTTAACAATATGGAAGTTCCTACATATTTCCTTTCGGGTGGATATGGTTCAATAATGCATTCTGTTTCTGCATATGCAGGTACAAATGATGCTTTGGTTCAATGGTGGTATGGTCATAATGCAGTTGCATTTGTATTTACTACTCCAATTATTGCTATTATTTACTACTTCTTGCCAAAAGAATCAGGACAAAATGTATTTAGTTATAAATTGTCTATGTTGGCTTTCTGGGGATTAATGTTTGTTTATTTATGGGCTGGCGGACATCACCTTATTTATAGTACTGTTCCGGATTGGATGCAAACTATGGGTTCTGTTATGTCAGTTGTTTTAATTTTGCCATCATGGGGATCTGCTATTAATATGCTTTTAACTATGAAAGGTGAGTGGGGACAATTACAAACAAATCCATTAATCAAATTTATGGTTATGGCTTCTACATTCTATATGTTATCAACTATAGAGGGTCCAATCCAAGCTATCAAATCTGTTAATGCTATTGCACACTTTACTGACTGGATTCCAGGACATGTACATGATGGTGTTCTGGGATGGGTTGCATTTATGGTAATGGCTTCATTGATGCATATGGCTCCAAGAATGTACAAAAGAGAGATTTATTCTAAATCTTTACTTGAAACACAATTCTGGATTCAAACGGTTGCTATCGTACTTTACTTTACATCTATGTGGATTGCAGGTATTACACAAGGTATGATGTGGAGAGCTTATGATGAATACGGTTCATTAGTGTATTCATTTATTGATACAGTTGAAGTTATGCATCCTTACTATACTATTAGAGCAGTTGGTGGATTGCTATATTTAGTTGGTACATTCATTTGGGCTTATAATATGTATAAAACTGCTACTGCTGGTAGAGTTCTTACAAAAGAACCAGCTAATGCTTCGCCTATGGGCGCTTAAGAAAGGGAGGAGAAAATTATGTTTCATTGGTTAGAACAAAGACCGTTTTTCTTCGCAGTTGCATTGTTTTTAACAGTTGCATTTGCAGGGATAGTTGAAGCTATTCCTGATTTTGGTAAACAATCTCAGCCAACTGTTGGGACTAAACCATACAGTGTACTAGAACTTACTGGAAGACATGTATATATTAAAAATAGTTGTAATGCATGTCATTCACAATTAATTAGACCATTTAAGTCAGAAACTGATAGATATGGTATGTATTCATTAAGTGGAGAGTATGCTTATGATAGACCATTTTTATGGGGATCAAGAAGAATTGGACCAGACCTTATGAGAGTTGGTAATTATAGAACTACAGATTGGCATGAAAATCATATGAAAGCGCCTTCTGAAGTTGTTCCTGGTTCTCTTATGCCTTCGTATGCATTTCAGTTTACAAATGTAGCTGATGTGGATACAGCTTATGCAGAAGCAGTGACTGTAAGAGATGTATTTGGTGTTCCTTACGATAAAGAAGGTATGCCTGCACTTGGATCAATTGAAGATGCTAGAAATAGTGCGCTAACTGAAGCTAAATTAATAGTAGCAGATATGAAAGATCAAGATGTAAAAGATACAGTTGCTTCTGGTAAGATTCCTGAAATTGTTGCAATTATTGCTTATATGAACTCTTTAAAATAAAAGGTTTTTAATGGATTTAGATCAAGAAACATGGATGACAATCGGGGGTTATGCAAAATTTTTTATAACTTTGTTTGTTTTTATTATTTTTTATAGTTATGCATATTCTATATACAAAAGACAAAAAACAGGCGAGAGAGATTTTGAAAAATATTCAGATTTGGTACATAATGATAGTATTGAATCTAAACCATTGGAATCAAATAGAGAGTGATACAAAAGAATAAAAAGGAGAAATTAATATGAAATCTATGGTAATAGGTGGAATTATCCTTATCGTAGCACTAATGGCAGGAACTTACTTCGTAGCAGGTGACTCTTTTAGTCTTGGTGAGGATTATATAAACGATTTAACTATGCTTGGTGGATTAGCGATTGTTGGTATTACAGTTGCTACAGCATTAAAATATGTTAATCAAATCAAAAATGATAAAGCTAAAGGTGAATTAGCTGAAGAAAATTGGGACGGAATTGGTGAATATTTAAATCCAATTCCAACTGGTTGGGGACTTATGTTTATTGGAACTATCGTATGGATGCTCTGGTATTTCTTTGTTGGTTATCCTACAAATCAATTTTCTCAAATTGGTCAATGGAACGAAGAAACATTAGAATATCAAGCTAAATTCGAAGAAAAAAATAAAAATATTGATGCTGCTGGATTAAGAGCTATGGGCGAATCTGTATTCTTAGTACAATGTGCTCCTTGTCACGGTGTAGAAGCTGATGGTAGTAATGGGAAAGCTCATAATTTAACGAAAAGAATTTCTAAAGAGCAAGTTGCTAGTGTTATTAAGAATGGTGCGAATAGCTTAAAAACTTCTTTTACTGCTGGAATGCCAGCTGGAATGGCTAGCGGAGCTGATGTAGAAACACTTGCAACTTATGTTGCTGGTGGATTAAAAGGTGAAAAACCTGCTGCATTTGCTGCTTGTGTTAGTTGTCATGGAGAAAACGGAGAAGGTATAGCAATGGTTGGACCTAGTCTCAAATCTTACAATGACGACTTAGTAATAGCTGTTTTAAAAGACGGTAAAAAAGGTCAAATTGGTACTATGCCTAAATTTGATACTACACTTTCTGAGACTCAAGTTAAAGCTGTTGCAGAATATATTAGAAGTATAGGAGAAAAATAATTATGGGATTAAGTAAAGAAATGCACGAATCGGAAAGAGGATTGTTTGCTCTTAACGGACTCACAGGATTTTTAGTTGCTGTGGTTCTTCTTTTAAGTATTTTAGGTGGTTTAACATTTTTTGGTATTGGTGCTCAAAAAGCTAATGCTGAAAAATACTACACTATCAACCAAGATTTGAATGGACTAAAAATGAATAGTCCTGAAAATCATACTATGAGACAAGAGAAATAAGGATATATTATGGAAAAAATTATTGCATGGTTATTAGTAGTTTCAGCTGTTGCTACAGTATATTTATCGTTTCTTGATCCGACAAGAGTTTTTGTTGGATAAATGATTGTAATATCTTGAAATTTAAGGGTAGGCAGAAATGCCTACCCTTTTTAATTAGAAGGTATGCTGTATTTTTGAATCCTCCTGAAAGTCCTAAAAAATAAAGGGATTATTTAGAAAAGAATGTGTAAGATATAACACCAAATCAAACAATAAGCTAACACTATTAGCTTATTGTTTGATTTAGAGCCACTTGCAAATTCAAACAAATGATTATAAACAGTTTCAATCATCATCTTTTCACTTTAAAAATAACCATTTACGGGGAGTAAATAGTGATTTTTAAAGTGAAAATCTAATAATTGTTACTATTCATACTCAAAATCTTTGAATTTGCAAGTGGCTCTTTAGTATAAGACAAAAACAAACAAAGGAATGCGATTGAGAATTAAAATTTCAATAATTATTTTTATTTTTTCATCTTTTTTGTATGCAAATACAGAGAATTTTATTTTAAATACTGCAGGGCTACTTGATCAAAGAGCTGGCGAAGAGATAAATACGATGGGAAATGAAGTAAAGTCGAAACTACGAGTAAGGGTTTACCTTGATATTAAGGGAAGCAATGGTATTAATCCTGATTTGCCACTAAAAGAGCGAATACCTTTGATGAAGCAAAAAGAAGCTGATTTAATAGCTAGTATTCAAGAGGATTTGAATGAAACACAATCATATGTAATATTGACATTGGCTTTGGACCAAAAATATTCAAATATTTTGATGAGTGAAAATCTAAGAAATATAATAGACAAAAACTCTATACTAGATGAATATGTCATACCTCTATTGGCTGCTCAAGATAAAAATACACTCAACTCAAAAGTAAGTGCTGCTTGCTTAAATGGATATGCAGAAATTACTGATACTTTGGCTGAAAATAAGGATATAAAGCTAGTTTCTAGCATAGGAAGTGAAGGGAAAGTAGCAAGCTCTATATGGAGAGTTTTTATGTACACTTTGGTGCTTAGTGGGATTATTTTGTATTTTGTAGTGATATTAAGAGAGAGAAAAATAAAACAACAAAGCAAATCAGAAGTAAAAAATAAAGAGATTATTGAAAGCGAAGAAAGAAATCATGAGTAGAAGAACACTGTATCTTATTTTTATAGCTAAATTTTTATTTAGTATAGCTCTAATTGCTTGGACTATTACAATGACTTTAGGCGCTGGTGTTGGAAAAGATGATGATAATACTTTTATGGGTTATTATCATGATATCGATACAAATTATAATGATATTGTCACTAGCAATGCATTGTTTGAAAAAAAATATAATTTAAAAATTAAGATTAATGATTTGACGGTCAATAGTTTATCTTATGAAGATATTTATTTTTCCCAAAGAGTGATTAAAGACCGAAAAACTAGAAAAAATATTCTTCATATTGGCGAAAATAAAGTTTCAATTATGGTTGTAGATAAAGTGACAAAAGAAGAAGTGAAAAATATTGATGCAAAAGTTCTTTTTTCAATGCCTTCAACTCATAAGTTTAATCAAGAGATAGCACTTCATAAAAGCGAGGAAGAAAAAATAGTATCACTCTCTAAAAAATCGTATTGGAATGTTATGGGGACTATTAAAGTTGGAGAAAACACAGGTCATTTTTGTATAAAAACAAATGCTATCTAAAGATTTACTTGTATTCCCTACTAATAGAGCTATTAGGGAATATATCTACAACCAAAAATCCGAAAATCAACTTTTACCAAAACTCATAACCATAGGAGAACTGTTTAATAGAGTTGTTATTCCTCCTCGCAATAAAGCCGTAATTGATACGGATTTAAGAGTTATATATCTTAAATTAGCAGTCAAAAAACTCAATATTATAAAGCTTGGTATGAGCAAAAACTTCAGTAAACTTTATACTCAAAGTGATTTTATTTTCAAATTCTTCAGTGAACTCAATAGTGAATTTAAAACTATAGACGACCTCTACAAAATCGATACTTATGGATTTTATGAAGAACATCTAGCACTTTTAAAAGAGATTTATGAAAACTATATATCGATTTTAGATGAAAAAAATCTTGTCGACACTATCTCACTCCCAAATAATTTTACTTTAAATATCAATTTTATAGAGGAATATCAAAATATAACTTTGTTTTATGAAGGATATTTTTCAGGATTTGAATTTTTCATTGTAAATAAAATAGGTGAATTTTCAAATCTTTTACTTCATTGCACAATAAATAAATTTAACCAAAAGAATGT
Source organism: Helicobacter pylori PMSS1 (assembly GCA_945883785.1). Classification (GTDB taxonomy): domain Bacteria; phylum Campylobacterota; class Campylobacteria; order Campylobacterales; family Arcobacteraceae; genus CAIJNA01. The sequence continues at coordinate 101,783 of CAMCYD010000002.1, read as the reverse complement.
TGAGCTTTTCAAAACAATTGGAATATCACTTGAACTCAATTACGATTATCTACTTCATATTTCAAAAAAAGAGATTATTTCTAAAATAAAATTGTCAAACAAACCGATAACTCACACTGTTTACCCTGTGCCACAAAGAGTACTTCAAGTGGCAACGATAAAATATTCCATAGCACAAATGGTACAAAATGGTATCGACCCTTCAAAAATAGTCCTTATTCTGCCTGATGAAAAATTTAGCGAATATATAAAAAGTTTTGATGACGAGAAATACTTTAATTTCGCAATGGGACATAATATTTTTGATTCTATGACTTATAAAATGAGCTACACAATGAATGATTATTTAAATATTGATGAGCCTAAATATACAAAGAAAATAGAATATTTTGCTATAAATACAGAATACTTGGAACAAAAAATAAAACCTTACTGGAATAAACAAATTCAAAAAGATACTTTTTTCGAACTAATAAATTTTGTATCAAAAGATGAAAATAATGAAGATGTGAAAGAGAAATTATTTGAAATTCGACTTGGTTTGGAAAATTTGTTTTTTGAGAGTTTGACAATAGAAGATGTGACATTGAAAGATGGTTTTAAAATTTTTCTAACAAAAATAAACAATATTACAACAGATGATATCAAGGCTGGGAAAATCACCGTAATGGGGATATTGGAAACAAGAGCTATTCGGTATGATGGTGTAATTGTTGTGGATTTTAATGACAATAATGTCCCAAAAAGAAGTATCAAAGACAAGTTCCTCTCTTCAAGTGTGAAAAAGCATTCAAATCTTCCAATACCAACAGATAGGGAAAATCTCCAAAAATATTACTATCAAAAGCTTTTTAGGACGGCCAAAGAGGTTCATATTACTTATGTTCTGGATAAAGAGCATACAGCTAGTAGATTTTTAAATGAACTTTTTTCTAAACAAAATATCCAAGAATTGGACTTTGTAAATATTCTCACATTGTATAAAGAGATACTTTATAGTGATAAAAATATTATCAAAGAGATAAATCTTGCCAAACTTGAGTGGTCAGCTACTTCACTTAAAACTTTTTTAGATTGCAAAAGAAAATATTATTTACAAAATATTCTTAAAATAGCAGAACATTCAATCTCTCTCAAACCAAAAAGTTATGAATTAGGAAATATCATTCATACTATTTTGGAGCAAAACTATAAAAATGAGAGATTTAGCTATCAAGAAACTAAAGAAGAGCTATCAAAATATCAAAATATCAACCCATACCTTACAATCGAACTTGAACTTTGGAAGAAAAAGTTGCAAAAGTTTTTTGAGAATGAAGCAAAAAGATTTCAAAGCGGTATCTCAATATTTGAACTTGAGAAATCTTTTAGAATACATATAAATGGGATACTTCTCAAAGGAAAGATTGATAGAATAGACAAACTAAAAGATGGCTCTTTTTCTATACTTGACTATAAAACATCTTCAAATCTTAAAATCGATACTTTCAAAACTTATGAAAATACAACCGATTTTCAACTCGAATTTTACTTTTTAGCTACCAAAGACTTAGGAGTATCACAAATTGGATATTATGATTTAAATACTGGTGAGATAAAAGAAGAGATAACGATAGAACCAAAGTTACAAAAATTATTTGAAATATTGAAAAGTTTTCAAACACAATTTGTCAATTTTGATATGTGTGATATTGAGCAAACTTGTGCATTTTGTCCTTACAAAATAATATGTAACAAAGAATAAGTGTATTAAAAAAAGGAGTTTTTTATGGATACAATAACACTAGAAGAAAAAATAAAAACATCAAAAGCCTGTATGCTTTATATTGGTGGGGAATATTGTGGAGTTTGTAAAGCGCTTTATCCTAAAGTTACACAAAAATTCACAGAACATTTTCCAAAAATAGAACAGTTGAGAATAGATATTGAAAATGAAAAAGAGTTTGTATCGCAACTTCAAGTTTTTGTGATTCCTACGATTATAATCTATTTTGAGGGGAAAGAATTTTTTAGAAAAAGTAGAAATATCTCGGTAGATTTTTTTATCGATGAAGTACAAAGACCGTATGAAATTTTTATGGAAGGTTAAAAGAGTTTTATAAGTTTTAACTCTTTTTTTACACCCATTTGGTATCATCCTAATTCATTTTTTAATAAAGGCACAGAATGTTGATTTTTGCTAAAAATTCATTTATGGGAAGAGTGTTTCCTTATTTTAAATGGGCTATTTATGGATTATTATTTATAAATATGATTTTATTTTTTATGGAACAAACAATTACTGAAGGTATGGAATCGTTGGCTTGGCTTGCATTGCTTCTGTTTCTTGAATGGGAAACATCACAACTAGACAAAGAATATTCCTCTTTGGCTGAAAAACTTTTTTTACAAATAGGGAGAGTCCTTGCTTATATTCTCATAGTGTATTCTGCTTATGAATATGGGACGAGTGCTTATATTGAGGAAAATGGTATTTTGGATATTTACAATGCTGTTGTCTGGATTGCAGTTGCACTTTTGATTGAATATGAAATTTTTTATAAAAAACATTTTCATCAAATTGCTGTTAAATTTTTAGGATTTGTCAAAATAGTACTCTATGTTTCCCTTTTTATTATTGCTATTTTATGGCAAATAGATGGTGAATGGCTCGATTTTTACGATGCAGCACTTTGGATAATCTGTTTCTTTTTTATAGAATTAAATATCCTTCAATTTGAAGATGCTTTAGAATTAGAAAACGAAAGACACACACAATGGTAGTTATTAAAACTATTTTAAAATATTTGATTGGATTTTTTTTGATAATCCAACTTCTCCCAGTAAATTATGATGAACCAAAAAAAACAAATCCAACACAAGAGATAAAAGCACCTCTACAAATTATGGCAATTTTTAAAAGAAGTTGTTATGATTGTCATTCAAACGAGACGGTTCTCCCTTGGTATAGCCACATCGCACCATTATCTTGGTCTATGAGCAGGCATGTTGATTTAGGAAAAAAATGGCTTAATTTTTCTATTTGGGAAACTTACACACATGAAGAGAAAGATACAAAAATGGGAGAAATTTATAGCACAGTTTTTATGGCAATGCCTTTAAGAAGCTATATATCTTTTCATCCTGAAGCTGAACTCACACAAGAGGAGCGAAAAATGATTAGAGAGTGGACAGGGAAAGCACCGTTTTGATGAGAGTTGGAACTTTTTTTGAAACTCATGGGGTCAATAATGAAAAAGATAAAATTGGAAAAGCAAAAGAGAACTATTTAGTTGGGTATGGTGCGATTGATGTACCTGCTGGTTTGGAACTACACTATACAAAGACAGGGGAGAATGGATGAAAATAGGACAAAATGTAGCATCGTTGATAGGAAATACACCTATCGTAAGACTTCATAATATTGATAAAGAATTGTATGGAGAAATTTATGGAAAATGTGAATTTATGAATCCCTCAAGTTCCATCAAGGATAGAATAGCTTTACATATGATAACAGGTGCTTTGCTTGATGGAAAAATCAATAAAGATACTCACATCATAGAGCCAACAAGTGGAAATACTGGGATTGGACTTGCTTCAATTTGTGCGAGTATGGGACTGAAACTTACCCTTACCATGCCTGAATCTATGTCTGTTGAGAGACGACAACTTATCAAGGCTTATGGAGCCAATATTGTTTTGACTCCTGCAAATCTAGGTATGAGTGGTGCCGTGAATAAAGCAAAAGAGTTATCAGAACTTGATAAAAATAGTATTGTTTTGGACCAATTTTCAAATCCAGATAATCCACTTACACATGAAAAAACAACAGCATTAGAGATGCTCAATGATATGGATAAGATGATTGATATTTTTGTAGCTGGAGTGGGAACTGGTGGAACCATAAGTGGTGTTGGGAAAGTTTTAAAACAAGAGATTGCTGGTATCAAAATAGTAGCCGTTGAACCGCTTAGCTCAAATGTACTCAGTGGTGGAACCCCCGCTCCACATAAAATACAAGGGATTGGGGCTGGATTTATCCCTAAAATTCTCGATACTACTATTTATGATGAGATTATGATGATTGATAATGATGAAGCAATCGATATGGCAAAAGAGATAGCGAAAAAAGAGGGAATTTTAGTTGGAATTTCAAGTGGAGCAAATGTTGCCGCTGCCATAAAATTAGCTTCAAAACCAGAAAATAAAGGGAAAAAAATCGTAACGATACTCTGTGATAGTGGGGAAAGATACCTAAGCACTGGTATGTTCGATACAAAAGATGAGACGAAATAATGAAAATGATTGAGATTTTAAACAATAGGATAGAAGAGATTAGAGGTGAAGTATTAGCTTTAGTTGATAATCAATCAATCTCTTTAACAGAAAAAAATACAGCTATGCAACCACTTGTTGAAGAGAAAAAAGTTTTAGAGCATACTTTAGTTTATCTTGAAAAAATCAAAAAAACAAACTACAAAGGACTTTGTGGAGGTGGATGAAACTTTTTTTGCCTCTCTTTTGCCTCTCTTACAATATCTCTTTCAAAAGTAAATTATAAGTTACTTCATTTCTGAACTCATTTTTGTCGATAGTCGCTAAAATATCTATAGTGTCACCTACATTAACTTCATTTACATCAACAAAAACCAATGCTTCTATCATATAAGAATTGTTCTCAAGTTTTATTTTTTTGTACTCTTTGCTTTTTCCAATCTCTTTAATTTCGACAACTTTCACGGTACTAAATTTAAAAATTGGCAAACTATTTTCAAGCCCAAAAGGTCTAAAGTTATTGATAAGGTCAAAAAGTTCTTTTCCTATCAATCCAAAATCTATTTCACACAAAAAATCGCTACTTATAAAATCATCTTCTTTAGGAACGCCGAGATAAGCTTTATTTACTTCTTCTTTAAATTTTTCAAAGTTTGCCATTTTGAGTGAAAGTCCAGCTGCACCCTTATGCCCACCAAACCCTGTAAGCAAATGGGAAACTTTAGAGAGGAGTGTATGGAGATTTATTTGCCCATTCCCTCGTCCACTTCCTTTTATAGAGAGTCCATTTTGTCTAAAAACAAAACTAGGTTTTTTGTATTTTTCACACAATTTAGCTGCAACAATACCTACTATTCCTTCATTCCAATCATCTCCATATACAACAACTACATTGGCACTAGCATCCACTTTGGTTTTAGCATCTTCAAAAATAGTGAGTTGCTCTTTTTTTCTATTTTCATTGAGTCCTATAAGATACTCTAACTGCTCATTTGCCTCATATTCATCAAAAGAGAGGAGAAATTCTAATGCGATAGTTGCATCTTCCATTCGTCCAGCACAATTTATAAGCGGAGCTATTTTAAATCCAATATCCTCTTCATTAATATTTTTAAGTCCAAATTTTTCTTTGATAGCAACAATCGCTGGTCTTGAAGAGTTTGAAAGCTCTAGCAAACCCCTTTTAACTATCGTTTTATTGAGTGATCTCATAGGCATCACATCTGCAACGATAGCAATCGTAAGCAAATCAAAAAACTCCATAAGATTGAATTGGAGGTTTAACTCTTTTTTGATACTTGCACACAAATACCAAGCGACATTTGCTCCACAAATATCACTAAATGGAAACTCACAATCAACTTGCTTTGGATTGACTATTGCATAAGCATCTGGGATATTTTCACCAACTGTATGGTGATCTGTGATGATAAGGTCAAGTCCCCGTTGTTTACAAATTTCGGCAGCTTCAACGGCACTTATCCCATTATCAACTGTGATAATTATCCCCTCATAGATATCATCAAGGATTTTAGCACTTATCCCATATCCATGGGTAAATCTATTTGGGATGATGTAGTTTACCTCTACACCAACAGCTTTGGTAAAAAACTCAACCATAATAGCAGTCGAAACCACACCATCAGCATCATAGTCACCAACTATATTGATTGTTTCATCTTCTTTTATAGCTTGACAAATTCTTTTTGTCGCTTTTTCTATATCTTTGAAGTGAATTGGGGTTGGCATCTCTTTTAAAGAGGTGATATCCTCTTGTGAAATACGGCTTTCTAATAACTCTTTTATATCATGTAATGTAACTTTTTTCATAAAAAATTATACTCAATTCTTATAAAAAAATGGATATAATCCAACCTATTTTAAAAAACTACCGTAAAGGACAAAACTCCTATGAATTTAGAAACTATCGATAAAACTTATGTTTTACAGACTTATGCTAGAAATTATGTAAACTTTACAAAAGGGAAAAATGCAACTCTTAATGACGATAATAAAAAAGATTATATAGATTTTACAAGTGGAATTGGTGTCGTTTCTGTGGGTCATGGAAATAAAAAAGTAGCCGATGCAATCTATAAGCAAGTAAAAAATATTACCCATATTTCAAACCTTTTTGCGATAGAACCTCAAGCACTTTTGGCTCAAAAAATCAACCAACTTGCTGGGTATGATGTTGGGGTGTTTTTCTCAAATAGTGGAGCTGAAGCCAATGAGGGTGCTATCAAGATAGCTAGAAAATATGGAAGAACAAAGGGTGAGACAAAAAGATACAAAATCATCACACTTGAACACTCTTTTCATGGAAGAACCATAACAACAGTAAAAGCAACAGGACAAGCAAAATTTCATAGTGATTTTTTTGCACCGTATCCTGATGGATTTATTTTTGTCCCAACTATCAAAGATATCTATGAAACTATCGATGATGCAACAGTTGCTGTTATGCTTGAACTTATCCAAGGTGAGGGTGGTGTGAGTCCTTTTGGAAAAGAGGAGATACAAGAATTAGCTAAATATCTTCAAGAAAAAGATATTTTACTTATCGTTGATGAGGTGCAAACAGGTGTATTTAGAAGTGGGGAGTTTTTAACTTCAAAACTTTATAACATCGAGCCAGATATCGTTACTTTAGCAAAAGGTTTAGGTGGTGGGGTTCCAATAGGGGCAATCCTTACAAAACACAAAGAACTTTTAACAGCTGGAGATCATGGAAGTACTTTTGGTGGAAATTATCTTGTAACTCGTGCTGCGTTGACTGTTTTAGAGATTTTAGAAGAAACGAAACAAAGTGGAAATTTAGATAAAACGATAGTTTATTTTGATAAAAAACTAAAATCATTAGCTAAAAAATACAAAGATAAAATGGAATTTGTAACAGGGATTGGGCTAATGAGAGGGATTAAAATAATTGATGATGAGACTTTAGGAAAAATCGTCGCTAATGGATTCAAAGAGGGTGTTTTAGTCCTTAAAAGTGGAAGAAGCACTTTACGATTTTTACCACCACTTACTATTACAAAAAAAGAGATAAATCTAGGATTTGAAAGGTTAGAAAATGCAATTAAAAATATCTAAATATGCGGGAACATTTTTACTATTAGGGGCAACATTATTTGGGGCTGAGATTTTATCAGATGCTCAAAAAAGCTCTTTAGAACTTCAAAAAGAGAAAGCAGTGCAAGATAGTGAAGCCACAAAATACCAATGGTTAAATCCTGTAACATATACAGGTTCTTATCAAAATGGTTCAGAACCTGGGGATAGTTTGACTTCAAAAATCTCTATCTCTCAGCCAATTTTTAAAAGTGGCGGGATAGAAAGTACAATGAGATATGCTGATAATATCAAATCTTCAAGTAGTATATCTATCCAGATGCAAAAAAAAGCACTTATAAAAACGGCATATAATCTTGCCTACACTATCAAAAAAACAGATCTTCAAATAGTAAAACAAAAGCTTTCATTGGCAAATGCGAAGATAGATTTACGAATAAAAAAAGAGAGCGTGACAAATGGTTTGCTTGATATCTCTTTTTTAAATAATGCTATTTTGACAAAAAATAGTATAGACGCTACTCTCCTTGAGCTTGAATTCACTAAGATAAATCTTATTAATAGTTTTAAAAATATCTCAACACTTGACCCATATAAAGTGGAGTTACCAATTCTATCAAAAGTTGAGGGTAAAGATTTTGATGAAAAACATTTAGAGATTTTAAAAACACAAATCGATATCGAAAGCAAAAAAAATCTTGAAGAGACAATAGTATCAAATTATAAGCCATCTATCACTGCAAATGGTTCTTATACTTATGACCATACAAGTATATCGACTTCACATCCAAAAGATATTGGTGGTTCAGTGTATGGTGTAAGTGTTGTTGTCCCACTTGATTATAATTATTATGCGAAAACAGGTTCAGCTAAAGCTGATTATCTCAAATCAAAACAAGATTTAGAAATTCTAAAAACGAAAGAAGCTAATTTCTTTCAAACACAAGAGTTAAAAATCGCTATGCTTGACTCTAAACTTACCCTTACAAAAGAAAATATTGGTGTGTACAATGAACTTTTAGCTCAAAATAAAGAGTTGGCAAGTGTTGGGATAAAAACAGAGGATGATGTCAAAATTCTTCAAAACTCGCGAGATAGCGAACTTCTGAATATGAAAATTTTTGAGATAGATAAACAATTGGAACTTCTAGAGATTTATGGAAAAATAGAGAATGCAACCATTTAGTGAGTATTTTGATGAGTGGTTGTATGGAGAGGATGGGTATTATTCTAACTACAAAACGATAGGGAAAGAGGGTGACTTTTTTACCGCAGTGAGTGCCAGTCAGCTTTTTGGTGGGAGTATCGCAAAAAGGATAATTGAAACGATTGAAAGTGGTTTTGTCCCAACAAACACTACTATTGTAGAGATTGGGGCACATCATGGCTATTTGATGGCAGATATTATTCAGTTTATCTATACTCTCAAACCAGAGTTACTTCAAACTCTTTCGTTTGCGATAGTTGAAAGATATGAAAATCTGAGAGAGAAACAAAAAGAGTACCTTCTACAATCTTTTGGAAACCATATCAAATTTCAACATTACAAATCTCTTGATGAGGTTAACTTACAAAGTGCTATTGTTGTAGCAAATGAAATTTTTGATGCTTTCCCTTGTGAGCTGATTTTTACAAAAGATGGTATTTTGGAGCAAGGTTTTGTTGAAAATCATACGATAACATTTCAAAAATGTGAAGATGAAGTGATACAAAAATTATGTCAAAAATATTTCATAACCAAAGGGGAGCTCCCCCTTTCTTTTGCACCATTTGTCAAAACTTTAGTGAGTAAAATAGAAAAGTTTGAATTTATCACTTTTGATTATGGTGACCATTTCCCACGAAATGATTTCTCTTGTAGAGTTTATAGTAAACATCAAGTATTTCCACTTTTTGAAGAGAATCTTGATTTAAAAGAGCTTTATAAAAAATCGGATATCACTTTTGATGTCAATTTTTCATTTTTGATTGACTGTTTTCAAGATGCTGGGGTAGAAAATATCATCTATGAAACACAACTAAAAGGGCTTGTGCGATTTGGAATCATAGAGCTTCTTGAGATACTCCATAAAAATGCAGATGAAAAAACTTACCTAAGGGAAGCAAATAAAGTAAAAACTTTACTTGAACCAGTTGGGATGGGGGATAGATTTAAAGTTGCTGTGTTTAGGAAATAATGAAACTATTGCACAATAGAGGATTTTGTTCAAGTTCAAGGCTAAACACAGTCAAATTGAGGAGCTTACTTGAAAGTAAATGAATTTTACTAAATTTCAACGAAGAAATTGAGCAAAAGCATCATCGTGCGGTCGCTTTTTCTACCAATAATTCAGCTGTATAATCATAGATATCGATAAAATTTTCACTATCAATAGTATCAGATAGGACGCTTTTTTTTGTTACTTTTGCTAAAATCTTTACTTTTTTGTTTAAATCTTTAATAGTGTGCGATAAAAGTTCAATATCCTCCAAATCATGAAAGGCAATAATTACAGCTTTTGCTTTTTGAAGTCCAGCTTCACTTAGTATATGTCGTTGTGCTGGATTTCCAAATATTACTTTTTCTCCCTTGGCAAAAGCATCTTCAAAAAATTCATAATTATCAATAATTGCAATATGATCTATATTGTTTTTCTTGAGATTTAAAAGGATTTGTTTTCCAAAACTACCATAACCGCAAACGATAATATGATTTTGAAGAGATTTTTTTTCAACATTCAATATTTGACTTTTGATATCTGTTTTCTTTAAAACTTTATTGGTAATTCGTTCAACATTTTTTAAAATAAAAGGTGTGGCAATCATTGAAATAATAACAGCAAGTGTCAAGAGTTGCCCTGTTTCTTGACTTAAAAGTGTATTATGGATAGCTTGAGTAAAGACAACAAATGCAAATTCACCTACTTGGGCAATGATGAGAGAGGTTTGAAATGCCACTCTTTTCCCAACAAAAAAGTAGATTATCCCAAAAATAACAATCGCTTTTAAAAACATAATCATAAAACTTAAGCCGAAAACTTGAATAATATGTGAAAGAAAAAAGTGAATATTAATTTGCATCCCAACTGTTACAAAAAAGAGGGCTAAAAAAAGATCTCTAAAAGGGATAAGATCAGCTTCTATTTGGTGTTTATAGTGAGTTTCTGCGATAAGCATACCACCAATAAATGCACCCATAGAGTAAGTAAATCCAAGATAATGAGCAAAATAACTTGACCCAATAGCGATAATTAAAACTATCAAAATAAAAAGTTCATGAGTATCTGCTTTGTTTACAAGTTTTAAAATATGATTTAAAAAATATTTTCCAAAAACCAACATGACAATAAATAATACAATACTGGACAAGATAATATCTCCAAGTAAAGTGCTAACATTACTATTGCTACTTGACAACATAGTGATAACTAATAAAAGTGGGATAACGGCTAAGTCTTGAAAAATAAGGATCCCTAAAGAGTTTTGACCGTAATATTTTGTGATATTGTTTGTGTCGTTGAGAATTTTAAGGACAATCGCCGTTGATGAAAGAGATAATGCACCACCTATGACTATAGAAGTTTTGATATCTAAGCCAACTGCAAAGTAGGCTAAAGTTGTAAATAAAACAAGTGTTAATCCAACTTGAAGTCCACCATAGAGAAAAACTTGTTTTTTAAGTTGCATAAGATTTTCTAGCTTCATCTCTAGTCCAATTGTGAACATCAAAAATACAATTCCAAATTCTGCAATTTGTTCTAAAATATGAGAATTTTGAGCATTCCCACCGATGATATTTACTAAAATCATCCCTGAAAATATATATCCGACAATTGGCGGAACATCAAATCTTTTGAGAATAATCCCTAAAATAACAGCGACTGTCCCTGTTGCCAATATAATTAAAATAACCTGATCCATCAAAGCCTTTCATTTTTGGCGGTAATATATCATATAAATAATGTGAAATCAAAAAGAAATCCCTCAAAATAATATCAAAAGTAAGAAAGTTGTATAATCTATCCTTTATTAAAACAATGGAATTGAGACTTATGGAATATTTAATAGTTAGTTTTACTCACAAAAATACCGACATCAAAACAAGAGAAAAACTATCATTTGGAAATGAATTAGAAAAAGAAACATTTTTGAAACAAGTGCTTCAAAATGAACATATCAATGAGGCAATGCTTGTCTCAACTTGCAACAGAGTGGAACTCATCGCTAGTGTCCAGTGCTGTGTCAATTCATCAAATGAGGTTTTAAAACTTTTTTCAAAGCGGAGTGAATTGGAGTACGGAGATTTAAAAGAGCGAGCCGATGTCTATGAAAATAAAGCAGCGATTTATCATCTTTTCACAGTTGCATCTTCACTTGATAGCCTTGTTGTTGGTGAAACACAAATAGCAGGGCAACTCAAAGATGCTTTTAAATTTGCATTAGAAAAAGATTTCGCAGGACAAAAACTCTCACGAGTTATGAATTTTGCTTTCAAATGTGCAGCTCGTGTGCGAAATATCACCCAACTTGGGACTGGTTCTGTTTCAGTTGCTTCAACGGCGGTGGCAAAAGCAAAACAACTTTATAAAGACTCATCGGGTGTGAAAGCCCTTGTGATTGGTGCAGGGGAGATGAGCGAACTTGCTTGTCGCCACCTTTTAAAAAGTGGATTTGATGTGGTTATTTGCAGTCGAAATATCAAAAAAGCAAGGGTGTTAGCCCATTCTATCATTATGGACGGAAATGGCGCAAATTACAAGGCATCACAGATAGATGTGCAACCATATGAATTGCTAGAACAGCTTTTGAATTCTATGCAACTACTGGTCACTGCTACATCAGCCCCTTATCCTATTGTCAAAAAAGAGATGATACGGCCATTGAAAGAAGAACGAAATTGGTTTGATATCGCACTTCCTAGAGATATTGAAGAGATGCAAATTGATGGGGTAAATATCTATAGTGTCGATGATTTGCAATGTATAGTGAATGAAACTTTAGAACTTCGAGCAGGTCAAGCAAAAGAAGCTTTTGGGATAGTTGGGACGATGACAGAAGAGTTTTATATTTGGCTTAAAACGCTTTCTGTTGAACCAGTTATTAAAAGTATTAGGGCAAAAAGTGATGCTATTATTGAAAAGAAAATACAAAATGCTATCAAAAAAAGATTTATAAATAGTGATGATATTGTAAATATTGAGAAGCTTTGTAAGTCGATAATGGCAGAGTTTTTGCATACTCCAACTACTAAACTCAAAGAGGTTTCAATATCTTTAAAAGGTGATGAAATGCTTAATACAACCCAAAATCTTTTTGGAATACAACTCGATAATGAAACAATACATAATTATAAGGAAATAGATTAAAATGAAATTCTCAAAACTTTTTATACCAACAACAAAAGAAACACCAAACGATGCGACTTTGCCAAGCCATCAATTTTTACTTCGAGCTGGATTTATCAATACAAGCGGAAGTGGACTTTATAACTACTTGCCACTAGGGAAAATCGTACTTGATAAGATAAGAAATGTAGTAAAAGAGGAACTTGATAATAGTGGAGCGATGGAGGTGCAACTTTCATTTGTAACTCCAATCGAATTTTGGGAAAATAGCGGAAGAGCTTCTAAAATGGGACTTGAAATGCTTCGAATCAAAGATAGAAAAAACAATGGTTTTGTCTTAAGCCCAACAAATGAAGAAGCTATGGTTGAGTTAGTCAAAAATAGAGTAACAAGCTATAAAGACTTACCACTCAATCTTTATCAAATAAATACAAAATTTAGAGATGAAGCACGACCACGATTTGGGCTGATGAGAGGAAGAGAATTTTTGATGAAAGATGGCTATTCTTTTCATGCCGATACTGAAGATATGAAACGAGAATTTTCACTTATGGAGGAAACTTATAAAAAAATCTTTACAAGACTTGGGCTTGATTTTAGAATCGTTGATGCTGATAGTGGAGCAATTGGTGGAACTGGAAGTAAAGAGTTTCATGTGCTTGCAAATAGTGGAGAGGATACGATTGTTGTTTGTGATAGTTGTAATTATGGTGCAAATATCGAGGCAGCAAAGCGAAAACCACGACAATTTGGGGCTAAAAAAAGTTTATTAAACGGAAAAATAAGCACTCCAAACACAAAAACTATCGAGGATTTGAGTAGATTTTTAGAGATTGAGCCATCTCAAACAATCAAAGCAGTTATCAAAAAAGCAATCTATGAAGACGGTGAAAAAGTAGCTGTATTTTTTGTAAGAGGGGATGATGAACTTGAAGAGACAAAAGCTTGCAATAGCGTTAATGCTTTGGAATTAGCAGATATTAGTGAAGAAGAGATACGCAATGCAGGGCTTGTGGCTGGATATGTAGGCATCAAAGTGCTTCCATCAAATGTGATGTTTAGAATAGACAGTGAACTGAGAGATGAAAACGATATGGTTTGCGGAGCAAATGAAGCGGATTATCATCTTGGTGGTGTTGAAGTTTGTTTTTTGAGCGAAGATGTTTATTTTGATTTGGTGGCTGTTAAAGAGGGCGATATTTGTGAGTGTTGTGGCGGAAAACTAAGCTATACAAAAGGGATAGAAGTTGGGCATATTTTTCAACTTGGAGATAAATATTCAAAAGCACTTGGAGCAAACTTTTTAGACAACAATGGAAAAAGTAAACCATTTGAGATGGGAACTTATGGGATTGGGGTAAGTAGACTCATAGCGGCTGTAATTGAGCAAAGTCACGACGAAAAAGGGTGTATCTGGACAAAAGAAACAGCACCATTTTTTGTGGATATCATCATCTCAAATGGAAAAAATGAAGAGGAGATGACAGCTGGAACTCAAATCTATGAAGGGTTGAAATCAGCTGGGATTGAAGTGATTATGGATGATAGGGTAAAAGAGCGATTTGGATTTAAGATGAGTGATTTTGAACTTATTGGTTTCCCTTATGCAGTTGTTATTGGGAAAAAATTGAGTGAGGGGCTTGTTGAATTGGTGGATAGAAAAAGTGGAGAAAAAGAGGATATCCGAGTAGAAGATATCGTAGAAGTTTTACAAGGAAAATGAAAAAATGCTTTTCAATACAATTCAAAAATTCAAAAATAGATGGTTGGAATCTTCAGAATGCACTATCAAAGAATTGTTACACTATATAAAAGAGAGAAAAGCACTGAGAGTTGCCCAAATTGAAGCGATTGAGATTTACTTATTTCTCAAAATTAAAGGGGAAAATAAGCCGTTGTGGGAGCTTTTTGCAGCTGGATTTTTTATCAATAATGATAGTTTGGATGGTTTTGAACTAGCTTTGTTTGAGAGAGGAGAGATAAAAAAACTCTCTCTTTATAATTTTGCAAAAAAAGATTTACCATCTCTAGCAAAAGCTATTCAAACCCATCAGCCAATAGACTATGAAGCGATTATGAAGCAAATTTTTTATGGGGTAAACTACAGTGATTATCTTTTATCCTTGCCAATGGGAGCTGGTAAGACTTATCTTATGGCATCTTTTATTTATCTTGATTTACATTTTGCTGCAAAAGAACCAGAGAACAAAAATTTTGCACACAACTTTTTGATACTTATCCCTTCTGGACTCAAAAACTCAATAGCCCCATCACTGAAATCAATAGCTTCTTTTGATGGTAGCTGGGTGTTACCAAAGAATGAAGCAGATGCGGTTAAAAAGATTTTGCAATTTGATGTGTTAGATGTACCAAAAACAGCTAAAAAATCAAATCTTGCAAACAATCCAAATGCAGCGAAAGTCCTCACTATATTGCCAAATCCTTTCGGGCAAGTTTTTGTAGTCAATGCTGAAAAAGTTATTTTAGATGGTAAACTGAATGAACTTTTTTCGAAAGATGAGATTGTAGAAAATGAACTCAAACAAAAAATAGCCCTTATTCCAAACCTTTCCATTCTGATAGATGAAGTCCATCATGCAGCTTCCGATGAGATAAAACTTCGACAAGTAGTTTCTTGGTGGAATGAAAAAGGAAATATCACAACTGTTTTAGGTTTTAGTGGAACACCTTATTTAAATTCCCCAGAAAAGATATTTATCAATGAAGTGGATTCTTTTAGATTTTCAACTATCACAAATACCGTATATTACTATCCCCTTACCACAGCGATAGAAAAATTTCTCAAACTTCCTATGGTCAAAAGTGCAAATTTAGAGAAAAAAGAGATTCTTACACAAGCGATAAACGACTTTGATAAGCTTTATAAAACAAAAGTTTATGAAGATGGAACGATAGCAAAATGTGCTATTTATTGTAGTAGTATTGAGGATTTGGAAACTGTTGTTTATCCTCATTTACTTTCACTTCACATTCCAAAAGAGGAGATTTTAAAATTTCACAAAGGAAATAAAGAATACAAAGTTGATGGAAGTTGGGAGTTTGAATTTAGAATGCTGGATTTTCCAAGTAGTCAAAAAAGATATATTCTCTTAGTGCAAGTAGGAAAAGAGGGCTGGGATTGTAGAAGTTTGACTTCTGTAATTTTAAGTGGAAGTGGTGATAGTCCAAAAAATATGGTACTCCAAACATCGTGTAGATGTTTACGAGAAGTGGATAAAAATAGTAATACGGCTCTTATTTGGTTGAATGAATCAAATGCTAAAATTTTAAATGAACAGCTAAAAAAAGAACAAAATAGCTCTATTGAAGAGATAAATAGATTGCAAAGATTTTCTGGGGTAAATAGGATTCAAAGGATTTCAAGAAGTGAACATCTAAAATTACCAAAAATAGATTTTTACCAACTTCGTATCCACTACACAATGGCAAATATTGAAAAAGACTCAAATACAAAACGAAAATTGGAAGCTATCTTACTGCATAGTGACAACTATAAAGCAAAGAGAGTGCTTATAAAAAGTGGCGATTTCAAAGATACGGCTTTCAAATCTGCATTTTTTGAACACAGTTCTAGTAAGGTAAGTTTTGAAGCATTTTTATTTCAGATAGAAAAAAATAGCTTTATGCAAATTGACACAAAACCATATCAAAAAGAGCTCCAAGAGATTTACAATACAATTGACACTTTGGAATTGGTTTATAACGATATAGCTCTTTGTTTTAGTATCAAAAGAGAAGTACATTCTAAAATGGAAAAATTAAAAGAGGAATCAAGTATCCTTATAGTAGAAAATTTAAAGACAATCGAAAACAACTCTAAACTCTATCCGTCGCAAAAAGGTGTGAATCAGATATTGGAAGCTGATGCTAATCCAAATTTTATAGCTGAATTTACAAATAATAAGAAAACACAAAGTATAGATTTGATTTCACAAGGGAAAACAGATGAAGCTATCAATCTCTTAAGTGAAAACCTCGAAATGGCAACAAAAAACAAAGAAAAATCTTTTCATTATTTGCCATACAACTTCAAACAAAGTAATCTTGAAAAAACTATTTTAGAGCGATTTTTTACATTTAATTTTCATGGCTTGGAGATTTATTACAACGGAGAACGAGGCTTGAGTGAATTTGTAATAGAGTGCTTCAAAAAACTTCCAAATAGCTACAAATATATCGGTCGCTATACTACAGACTTTCTCATCATCAAACGAGATGAGCAAAACAGGATACAAAAAGTTTTGATTTTGGAAACAAAAGGGGAAGGTTTCGCAAATGATGAAAAATTCAAAGCTAAAAAAGAGTTTGTTGATGGGGAATTTATCGCAACAAACAATACAGCTTTTGGATACAACAAATTTGACTTTTTGTATCTTGAAGATAGTAAAAGTATCGATGAAAATCTAAGCAACTTAGATAAAAAAATAACACAATTTTTCAAGGAAAACTAAAATGCCAATACGATATATGCCTTATGACAAATCACCTGTGCGAGGTCAAGCGATATTGAACAATATCACAAGAACACAAAGAGTTCTTAGCTATAAAGACAATCATAAATCATTTGAGCGAATTTTACGAGGGATTCCGTACTATGAACTCACCGAACTTGAAACTGTGGGGGAAAAGCCGAAAAATGATGAGGTTCCTAATCTTGTTATCCGTGGGGAATGTCTCTCTGCTTGTGCATATCTGAAAGAAAATGATATGAAAGTTGATTTGGTCTATATCGACCCGCCATTTGCTAGTGGAGCAGATTATGCTAAAAAAGTTTATATACGAAGAAATCCCCAACTTGTCGAAAAAATCAAAAAAGCAGAAGAACAGCTAGAATTTAGTGAGCTTGTAGCTTTTGAAGAAAAAATGTATGGGGATATTTGGAACAAAGAGGATTATCTCTCTTGGATGTTTGAAAATCTGATGGCTATCAAGTCTGTGATGAGTGATACGGCGAGCATCTATGTCCATCTTGATTGGCATATTGGGCATTATGTAAAGATTTTAATGGATGAGGTTTTTGGAGAAGAGAATTTTAGAAATGAAATCATTTGGAGAAGAGAAGTAAGCCGTGGTATGAAAACACATAGTGAATATTATAGTAAAAATGCTGATTATATATTTGTATATACTAAAAACGAAGAAGCTATTTGGAACGGTTCGCAGACAAAAAAAATATATTCAAAAGAGGAAGCAAAAGAAAATTTTTATGAAGATGAACTTGGATTTTATTCAACTTCCCATATTGGAACATATACAAATGCAAGTTTAATTAAATTTTATGAGGAAGGGAGATTACACACTACAAAAGGTGGTGAAATAAAAATAGAAAATGGTATTTTAAGAACAACAAATGGGACGATTCGACTTAAATATTATTTGGAAAAAGAGAATGGACATTATTTTAAAATGAGTAGTGTTGATAACATTTGGGATGACATTAGAGGTATTGCTATGGCTGGCGAAAATGAAAGGGTGGATTATGCTACTCAAAAACCAGAAGCATTATTGACACGAATCATAGAAGCTTCATCAAATAAAAATATGGTTGTGGCTGATTTTTTTGGAGGAAGTGGAGTTACTGCGAAAGTGGCAAATGATTTGGGTCGGAAGTTTATCCACTGTGATATTGGTATCAACTCTATCCAAACCGTAAGAGATAGACTTGTTGAAAAAAAAGCTGATTTTAAAATCCTTGAAGTGCAAGACGGTATCAATCTTTTTAGAAATCCCATCCAAACAATGGAAAAATTAAAAACACTTCTTCAAGGGATAACTCCCAATAAACCAATAGGGATAAGCTCTTTTTGGTATGGATATTTTATTGATAGTAAATATGGGACGGTTCCTGTGCATGTCCCTGATATCAAAGATAGTACAAAAAAAGTTTTAGATATTGTCGCCATCAATGAGATTGTTAATAGAGAACTTTATAATTTCGATGATTATGATGGGATGATTAGAAAAGTTGTTGTGTACTATATTGATGTTGAAGATATGAAAGAGATAGAGAAGTTTATCAAAGAGAATAATGAAACTCTTATAGATGTAGAACTAAGAGATTTAAAACAAATTTTGGATTTTGTGGTGGTTGATGATATTGTTGAGTTCACTTTAAACTGCGATGGACTTTTTTATGAGGTAAAAATAGATTTATTTTATAGCGATAGACTCAAACAAAAAATAAGTGATTTTAATGCAAAAAAAGGATTGCTAGGGAAAGCCACTTTAATAGAAATAAGTAAAGAGGGGTTGGAACTTATTGAGTATATAAGCTTGGACTGTACAAATGAAAGTGGTGTGTGGCAAAGTGACACCGAACTTAAGATTGATAAAAATGGATTTGTAATAGTCGATGGAAATAAAACAAAAGAATTTTGGAATGGAAAAATAAGTGCAACTTCAAAACCAAAAAGGATTAAAGTGCGAAATATAGCTGGTGATGAGATTATTTATCCGATTGAGTAAAATATGAAAAAGTTAGAAAAGAAAGATTTTATCACTCGAAATTTATCTTTAAAAGGCGATGATATTGAAGCTAAAAGAGCTGAAATCAAAGAGTATTTTTTAAAAACTTACACCCTTTTTGAAGAGCTTTTTACAATCTTTCAAAGTGATGCTATATTTTACGAACAACCTGAAAAATTACGACATCCACTTATCTTTTATTTTGGACATACGGCTACTTTTTATATCAATAAACTTATCCTTGGTGGATTTTTAAAAGAGAGAATTAACCCATCGTATGAGTCGATTTTTGCTATTGGAGTTGATGAGATGAGTTGGGATGACTTAAATCAATCAAATTACTCTTGGCCAAAAGTTGAAGATGTGAGAAATTATCGCTTTAAAGTTAAAGAGGTTGTTTTAGATTTTATAGAGAAAGTTCCATTTTCGCTTCCGATAACTTGGGAAAGTCCTATGTGGATAGTGATGATGGGGATAGAACACGAAAGAATCCATCTTGAAACATCTTCGGTACTCCATAGACAACTTGAGATAAATTTTATCAAACAAAACCTATTTTTTAATGAATCACAAAATTATGAAGATACTCCCAAAAATGAACTTTTAGCGGTAAGTGGCGGAAAAATAACACTTGGAAAAAATAAAGATGATGATTTTTATGGCTGGGATAATGAATATGGAGAAGTTACTTTTATAGTCGATGATTTTAAAGCTTCAAAATATCTCACATCCAATGGGGAATTTTTAGAATTTATAGAGGATGGTGGATACCAAAATGATAGTTTTTGGGATGATGAAGGGCTTAGATGGAGAAATTATACAAAGGTAGTTCATCCCACTTTTTGGATTTTAAAAGAAGATAGTTACTATCTCAGAACGATTCAAAATATTATCCCACTTCCATTAAATTGGGCAGTTGAGGTAAATTATCTTGAAGCTTTGGCATTTTGCAAATGGAAATCATCCAAAATAGGAAAAAACATAACCCTGCCAAGTGAAGCGATGTGGTATAGACTTCACGAAGTAAGTGGATTAAGTGATGAGCCAAACTGGGGGAAAACTGCTCCAGCTAATATTAATCTTGAGCATTACTGTTCCCCTTGTGCAGTTGATGAATTTAGCCATGGGGATTTTTATGATGTGATTGGGAATGTTTGGCAATGGACAACCACAACAATTGATGGATTTACTGGATTTGAAATCCATCCTATGTATGATGATTTTTCAGTTCCAACTTTTGATAGAAGGCATAACATTATCAAGGGTGGTTCCTTTATAAGTACAGGAAATGAAGCACTTTTAAGCTCACGATATGCTTTTAGAAGACACTTTTTTCAACATGCTGGGTTTCGATATGTGGAAGTTTCAAGTGACCACAAAGAGGATATTGAAGTTGTCAAAGATGAGATAATTTTTAGGGAAGTGGAGTTTTTTGATACAGTCGCACATATCGCTAAAAACTTTATCTTAGATGATTTCAAAAGTGCACTCAACCTTGGCTGTGACTATGGGAAAAGTGTATTTGAACTCGCAAGTTATTTTGAAAGTATCATTGGGATAGATTTTACGGCAAGAAATATTTTGATAGCACAAAAAAATTTGGAGTTACAAGATTCCGAAAATATCGCATTTTGGCAAGGGGATAGTTGCAATCTTAAGCCTCATTTTAAAGGGTTTGATTTTATTTTGCTTACAAATAATTTTGAGGAGATTTATAACCCTACCCATTTGCTTTTAGATATTCAAACAAGATTGAATGAGGGTGGAAGAATCATAATTGCATTTAAGAACTGTACTCAAAAAGAGCAACTTAAAAATATACTCAAAGAGAAATTGCAACTTATCGATGAAACAGAATTTTTTACTGTTTGGGAAAAATAATGAAACAAAAATCTATCAATTTTGATAAAAAAATAGAGCGAATTGGAACAAATTGTGTGAAATACGATGGGCTTCAAAGTTACTTTGGAGTCACGGATGTAAAACCTTTATGGGTTGCAGATATGGATTTTGCTACCCCAAAATATTTACAAAAAGCACTTAAAAAGAAACTCAAACAACAAATCTTTGGTTATGAAATACCAAGTGAAAACTCTTTTGAAGCTATTATGAACTGGCAAAAAAGACATGAGTTAAGTCTTCAAAAAGAGGATATTCTTATCTGCTCTGGGGTTGTCCCCTCGCTTAGAGTGGCGGTTGAGTCATTTAGTGAGATTGGTGATGAGGTGGTAGTTTTTCCACCTGTCTATTTTCCATTTTTTAGTGTGATTAAAGAGAGCAATCGAGAGTTAATTGAAAGTAATCTTGTTTTAAAAGAGGGGAAATATGAGATAGATTTTGAAGATTTTAACTCCAAAATTACACCCAAAACAAAAATCTTACTCCTTTGTTCCCCACACAATCCAGTTGGGAGAGTTTGGAGTAAAGAGGAGCTTACAAAGTTAAATGAGATTTGTAAAACACACAATATTTTAGTAGTTTCTGATGAGATTCATAGTGATTTGGTTTTTGCTAAGTTCACTTCATTTGCTTCTATAAATCCAACCTCACTTATTTTAAATGCCCCAAGTAAAACTTTTAATGTGGCAGGATTGAATACCTCGTATGCTTTTTCACTTGATAGTAAGATTATGGAACAATTCAAAATAAGTGCCAAAAAACACCATATCACCTCTTTGAATTCCTTTTCAAATACGATTATCGAGAGTTGTTATAGCAAAGAGGGGTCGATTTGGCTTCGGGAACTTTTGGGTTATCTGAAAAAGAATATAGATGTAACAGAGGAGTTTTTTACTCAATACCTCCCAAATATAAAAGTTATCAAAAGTGAAGCAACGTATCTTTTATGGCTTGATTTTAAAGGGACAAGTTTAAAACATAAAAAGATAAAAGATACACTTTTACATGGTGCAAAAGTGGCTTTAAATGATGGGATAACTTTTGGGAAAAATGGGAAATATTTTTTTAGACTCAATATTGCCCTACCCAAAAAAGAGTTAAAAAATAACTTACAAAAATTTCGAAAATATTTTTGACCCACAATTTAATTAATAGCATTAATGTAGCATTTTTAGTTACCTATGGTAACAGATAATACTTAGTTGATATAAGAAAACTACCCAATACTTTTTATTTCTAAATATACTAATGTATTATTACAGTATTAATTTACTCTTATAGCAAGGTTTGATAAGAGTAAACTGATTAAACTTCAAGATTAATATTAAAAAGGAAATAAAAATGATTTCAAAAGAAGAACAATTTAAAGAGGAATCTTTAGAATACCACAAAGCTAAAAGTCCATTTGATACAAACGGTAAAACAGGAACATTAATAACAAAAGAGTGTAATACTGCCTATGAATTATCATTAGCATATTCTCCAGGTGTTGCTTATCCATGTTTGGATATTGAACAAGATATTCAAAAAGCGTACGATTACACAAATAAAGGAAATCTTGTTGCTGTTATCAGTGATGGAACGGCAGTTTTGGGTCTAGGTGATATTGGTCATTTAGCTGGTAAACCTGTAATGGAAGGGAAATGTGTTCTTTTCAAAAAGTTTGCAAATATTGATGCTGTTGATATCGAACTCAATACAAAAGATACACAAGAAATTATAAATGTTGTGGCAGCTATTGCTGACAGTTTTGGTGGGATTAATCTTGAAGATATCGCTGCTCCTAAATGTTTTGAAATAGAAGAGGAACTTAAAAAAAGATGTAAAATTCCTGTATTTCATGATGACCAACACGGAACTGCAGTTATCACAACAGCTGGACTTATCAATGTTCTTAAAACAAGTGGGAAAAAAGCTGAAGATTTAAAAGTTGTTGTTGTTGGTGCTGGTGCTTCTGGGATTGCTTGTGCAAAAATGTATAAAGCTTTAGGGATAAAAAATATCATTATGCTTGATACTAAAGGGGTAATCCACACTAAAAGAGATGACTTAAATAGTTTTAAATTAGAGTTTGCAATAGATACAGAAGATAGAACTTTAGAAGATGCGTTGAAAGGTGCTGATATGGTTTTAGGACTAAGTACGGCAAATGTTATCTCAAAAGAGATGGTACAATCTATGAATGACCAACCTATTATTTTCGCATGTGCAAATCCAAATCCTGAAATAGTTCCATCACTTGCAAAAGAAGCAAGAGCTGATGTGATTATGGGGACAGGAAGAAGTGACTATCCAAATCAAGTGAATAATGTATTAGGATTTCCAGCAATTTTTAGAGGTGCTTTAGATATACGAGCATCACAAATAACTGAAAATATGAAGCTTGCTGCTGCAAATGCTTTGGCATCTTTGGCTTTAGAAGAAGTTCCTGAGTATGTAAAAAAAGCTCATAATAGAGAAAATATGGAATTTGGACCTGAATATATTATCCCATCACCTTTTGATAGAAGAGTTTTAGTGTATGTAGCAACTGCAGTTGCAAAAGCTGCACTAGAAGATGGAGTAGCTCAAATCAAAGATTTTGATTTTGACAAGTACACAAGCCATTTAATGGCACTTATTGAGCAAAAATAAATAATTAAAGGAAGATTTAGTGGAGTATTTTGTACTCCCCTTCTTTTAAATCTTCCGTATCAAACCCATTAAAACTTACTCTATGGAGTGCTGAAACTCTATTGTGAACGGCTCCAAACATCCTTTTTACTTGATGGTATTTCCCCTCAACTATTTCTAAAAGAACTGTATTTTCATTTAAAACACTGAGTTTGGCTGGAAGCAAAGCTTTCTCTTCCCCATGCAAAATAAGTGTACCGCTTGCAAAAATTTCACCCTCATCACCATTTAAAGGATGAGCTAACGAGACTTTATAAATTTTTGGAATATCACTTTTTGGACTGGTAAGCCTATGATTGAGTTCCCCATCATCTGTAAGTAAAATAGCTCCAGTTGTATCTCTATCAAGTCTTCCAACGGTTGAAAGTTTTGGATTTCTATTTTGCCATCTTTGTGGAAGCAATGAATAAATAAGTTTTCCACTATCATCGTGTGAGCAGACTACACCCTCTGGTTTGTTCATCAAAATAGTGAGTGTTTCACCATCAAGCGGCTCTTTGTCTATGGTTATTTCACTATGATTTTCTTTTTGTGCTGGATTGAAAATTCGTATACCATTTACTTCAACTTCATGCATTCTCATAAATCTTCGAACCTCGCCTCGCGTACAATACCCTAATTTTGAAAGATGCGCATCTATTCTTTTTTTACTCATTTATTTCCCCTTGTTGGAGTTGAATAATAGCATTTTTTAAATTCGTTTTCTTACATAAGTACCTAAAAGATAAATTTTAGAGCCACTTGCAAATTCAAAGATTTTGAGTATGAACAGTAGCAATTATTAGATTTGCACTTTAAAAATCACTTTTTACTCCTTCGCAAATGGTTATTTTTAAAGTAAAAAGATGATGATTGAAACTGTTTATAATCATTTGTTTGAATTTGCAAGTGGCTCTTTAATGTTTGATTTGGTATAAACCGTCTCTCTCCTAATAAAACTTTACAAGCCTCCCAAATACAATGTTACAAAAAGTAACTATAATCTTTATCCTATATTGAAACTTGAATGATTAAATTACAATGCTATTAAAATGCTATTTAACCTATTTATAATAAAATCAAATAAAAATTTATGGAGAAAACAACAATGAGCGATATTTTCGAGCCAAAGAAATCAAGATTTAACAATCCAGCATTTAAAAATATGTGTGAGTACAATGACTTAATGAATGAATTCAAAGAGGATTATGAAGGTACTTGGGGAAGATTTGCAAGTGAAAAAATAGAATGGTTTAAACCATATGATACTATTTTAGATGACTCAAATGCACCTTTTTATAAATGGTTTGTTGGTGGAAAAATGAATGTAGCTCATCAATGTGTTGATAGACACCTAGATACTAAAAAAAATAAAGCAGCTATCATATTTGAAGGGGATAATGGAGACCAAAGAATTATCACTTATCGAGAGTTAGCGTATGAAGTCAATAAAACTGCAAATATGTTTAAAAACCAATTTGATATCAAAAAAGGGGATAGGGTAGTTGTTTATATGCCGATGATTCCTGAAGCTGCTATCACTATGCTTGCTTGTGCAAAAATTGGAGCTATCCACTCTATCGTATTTGGTGGATTTAGTGCAGAAGCACTCAAAGATAGAATTATCGATGCAGAAGCTAAACTGGTTGTTACAAGTGATGGTGCTTTTAGAAAAGGGAGCCCATATATGCTCAAACCTGTAGTTGATGAAGCATTAAAAAGTGGTTGTGAATGTGTGAAAAAAGTGTGTGTGGTTGAGAGAAATGGGGAAGATATCACTTGGGTAGCTGGAAGAGATTATAGTTACAATGAACTTATCAAATTTGAATCAAGTAAATGTGAGCCTGAGATGATGGATAGTGAAGACCCACTTTTCTTACTCTATACTTCAGGAAGTACAGGAAAACCAAAAGGGGTTCAACATAGTAGTGCTGGATATATCCTTTGGGCTCAAATGACTATGGAATGGGTATTTGACATCAAAGACAACGATACTTACTGGTGTACTGCCGATGTTGGTTGGATTACAGGACACACTTATATCGTGTATGGACCACTTGCCGCTGGAGCAACAACAGTGATGTTTGAAGGAGTGCCAACTTTCCC
The DNA here is from genome assembly GCA_945883785.1 of Helicobacter pylori PMSS1. Lineage (GTDB taxonomy): Bacteria > Campylobacterota > Campylobacteria > Campylobacterales > Arcobacteraceae > CAIJNA01. Next base: position 75,984 of record CAMCYD010000002.1, on the reverse strand, counting down.
AGATGCTGGAAGATGTTGGAAAATGGTTGAAGAGTATAAAATCAATCAATTCTATACAGCACCAACAGCCATTAGAATGCTTCATAAAATGGGTGCTGATGAGCCAAGAAAATATGATTTAAGTAGTCTAAGAATCTTAGGAACAGTAGGGGAACCTATCGATCCACCAGCATGGAAATGGTACTATGAAGAGGTTGGTGGAAGCCAATGTTCTATCGTGGATACTTATTGGCAAACTGAGACTGGTGGGCATATGATATCTCCACTTCCTGCAGCTACTCCAATTAAACCAGGTTGTGCAACATTCGCACTTCCTGGGATTATGGCTGAAATCATAGATACAGATGGGACACCAACCGAAATAGGCGAAAAAGGGTTTATGTGTATCACAAAACCTTGGCCATCTATGATTAGAAATATTTGGGGAGACAGCGAGAGATTTGTAAAATCTTATTTTGGTGATTGTAAAAAAGATGGACAGCCTGTTTATTTTACAGGAGATGGTGCTATGATGAGTGAAGATAAATATATCACAATCACAGGACGAACTGATGATGTTATCAATGTTTCAGGGCATAGAATGGGAACAGCAGAAGTTGAATCAGCTATCAAAAAACATCCAAATGTAGCAGCGGTCGCAGTTGTTGGGAAACCTCATGAGATAAAAGGTGAGGGGATTTTTGCTTATATCGTTTTAAAAGCAGTAGCATCGCAAGAAGCCGACCAAACTGCAGATGAACTTGAACTCTCTAAAGAGATAAACAAAATCATCAAAAATGAAATCGGAGCGATTGCTCTTTGCGATGAGATGGCATTTGTTCCTGATCTTCCAAAAACAAGAAGTGGGAAAATTATGAGAAGAATTTTACGAAGTATCGTAAAAGGGGAAGCTATCACGGGGGATACTTCTACACTTGAAGATCCATCAATTGTTGGGAAAATTGAGGCAATAATAAAAGGAGCATAAGCTCTTTTGCCTTTTTGACTGACACATATAGCTATCACAAAGCAAACTAAAACATAGAAACTGTCATTGCGAGGCACGAAGCAATCCACGAAGCCGACTATGGATTGCTTCGTTCCTCGCAATGACATACAATATAAGCTTTAGTTTGCTTTTTGATGACAATATCTCGGATAGTGAGTGGATTGAGGTTTTATTTGTTAAAATCTTTTTATGAAAATTATTAGAAACTTTTTTATCTCTTTCCTCGCTTTTTTTTATCTCCTTTTAGAGTATCTTTTTTGGGATACGATTTTAAAACCAATCTATCTCCAATTTAAAAAATTACACCTCTATCAAGCTACTTTAGAGTGGATACAAGCTCAAAATAAATATTTGATTTTGACTATTTTCATTTTATTTTTTGGAATCTCTGAAATTTTAGGGATATGGGCTTTGGCTCTTTTGTCGAAAGGATTTGTGGGTTTATTTGTCGCAATGTATATTATAAAATTTATCCCTGTTGCGGCAGCATTTACGATTTTAGAAAACTCAAAAGAGAGACTTCTAACTATAATATGGTTCGCCTCTCTCTATAACTTTACAATGAAAATACTCCATATCATTAGAACAAATGCCCTCTTTGTACAAAGTAAACTCTTTATAGAGGGGCTAAAAACTCGTATCGAATCAATCGCAACTCTTTTCAATCGTAAAAAAAGAACGAAAATCACCTTTTTTAGACGGATATTATTGTATATAATTAAGAAAAATAGACGAAAAGATATGCCATAAGTGGCATATAAATAGATATGTCATTTATAGCATAATCATCAAGAGGATGGATTACGACTAAAATTGATTTGATAGACAATAGCTCTACCCTTTAGGCAAAAAGCTTAAAATGTATCTTTGTAAAAATTCTCTTTCACTTTAGTGGGCTTTTGTTTCAAGAGAATTTTTACAAATCTACTATTTTATCTTTTTGTTTTAGTATTCATTTATTGTTTTGAGCCACTTGCTAATTAATCTCTAAAAAAAGTTTAAGCTAAAGCACCATTCCTTCGTTGGAATTTCTTGATTTACTGCCGTAAGTCTGCGAACTTCTGCCTTGTACTAGCACTTCGTCTTGAACTCTTTTGTATAGAGATTAATTAGTTGGAGGTACTTATTTTTCTGTTAACGAATGCATCGATATATCTTTTAAAGGCTTTAAAATATATTGCATTATGGTTTTTTTACCAGTTAAAATATTAACATTTGCGACCATTCCAGGTAATATTGGTGAGTCGGGAGCAAATTGTTCATCTGCATGTATTCGCACCAAATAATAGCTTGTCTTTGTAGTTTCATCTGTTTGTGTATCTGAAGATATGAAAAGAACTGTTCCTTTTAAAAGTCCATATTTTGAGGTATCATAAGCGGTGATTGCTATTTTTACAGGTTGACCTGCCCAAATCAAGGCACGGTCGGATGTTCGTATTTTTGCTTCTATGATAAGTGACTCATTTCCAGGTGTGATTTCAGCGACTTTATCTCCAGCTTTGATAATTCCCCCAACAGTATAAAAATATAATTTTTGGACAATTCCATCTACGGGTGAGACAATAGCTTGTCTTGTATTTCTATCTTGATTTGCTTGGCTCATCTGTTCTAGTGTATTCATTTTCACTTTTACATCCGAATACTCATTTAAAAGTTTTGATTTTATTTCAGATTTTACCGCTTTAATTTTTCCAGTAGCTTCATTTATCTCTTCAACAACAATCGGAACATTTGTATCTATATCTGTGATTTTAGTCACAAGTGTTTGTTTCAGTTGCAACTCTTTTAAATATTCTTGTTTTGATATAACTTGCTTTTTGTACATTTGGTCAAGTATTTTCATATTTTCATTTGAAAGTTTCAGTTCAAGTTCCAAACTCTCTTTTTTTGCCTCAAGGTCTTTTTTCTTCAAGATTTTTTGCTGTAATTGATCGTTTGCTATCGATAATTTTTGGGATTTAGACCTCTTGTCCTCATCAAAAATAAGTCTCTCATTTGCAACTACTTCAGGTATTGTTTCCTCTATGCTCTTTGGAAAACTCAGTGTATCTTTGAAATCTATCTCGTGTAAAAGTCGTATTGATTTTGCATTTAATGATTTAAGTTCAATATCTTTTGACTTCAAATCAGCATCGAAAAAAGCTTGGGAAAGTTCATAAATCACATCTCCCGCTTTGACATGGTCACCCTCTTTTACTAAAATATTAGAAACAATTCCACCTTCAAGATGTTGTAAAACTTTTGTTTGTCCAGAGGGAACGACTTTCCCATCACCTCTTACAACCTCGTCAAGTTCACTAAATGATGCCCAGAGTATAAATATCGCAAACATTAACATTATAGGAACTACCGCATAATAATAATTCCACTCCTCATCTTCAAATAATCTATTCATCTATTTTTTACCTTGCAATGCTGCTAATATTTTATCTTTTGGACCATCTGCTACTATTTTCCCTTCAGCTAAAATAATAACTCTATCAACCAAATCAAGTGCTGTAAATCTATGCGTGATAACAATAAGTGTTTTATCTTCAATGATCTCTTTCATTTTGTTCACAAGTGCTTTCTCAAGTCCAATATCAAGCCCAGTTGTTGGCTCATCAAGTATCAAAATTGAAGGGTCATTTACAATAGCTCTCCCCATAGCGACGAGATGTCTTTGTCCAACTGAAAGATTGTTTCCATTTTCTCCAACTTGAAGTCCATCTCCTTGTCCTGTTTTTTTCACCAAATCTTCGAGTCCTGTCATTTTGATAATTTCCATCATTCTTGCTTTGCTGACAGGATGTGAAAGCTCAATATTTTCTTTTAATGTACCAGAAAATAAAAATGGCTCTTGTGGCATTACCCCGATATTTTGTCTTAGTTCTATTGGATGAACAGTAGAAATATCATGTCCATCTATAAAAATACTCCCTTTACTAGGGATGTCAAGCCCTGTAATCATTCTTAATATTGTACTTTTTCCAGCTCCAGTTTGCCCAATAATCCCCACTTTTTCACCAGCTTGTATTTTAAAATTTATCTTATCAACAGAAGCATATTTACTATCTTTGTAGTAAAACTCAACATTTTTGAATTCTATCTCCCCTTTGAGTTTTCCTATTCCTACTTCGATTTGTTTATCAGTTTCTAAAGGAAGATGCCAAAAATCATTAATATTATTAAGAGATTCTTTGATTTCTTTAAATTTGATAGACATCAAGGAGAGATGAATAATGGGAACCATCGCACGAGCCACAAGTATATTAACCGCTATAAGCCCACCAACCGTTAGTCTATTTGCTGCTATTTCATAGACACCTACTATTATTACCAAAACAGTAATAATTTGCATAAAAGTTTGTGAAAGATTGAGTGAAAAAACATTTATAGATTGAATCTTATTTGAAATAGAATCTTGAAAAGCAATGATATTTCTCCAATTGAAAAGTTTGGTTGGACTTGCATTGGAAAGTTTCACTATCTCGCCACCTCGTATCAATTCTACTAAATAATTTTGTTTTGTTTGTTGATTTTTGAGCCTGTCTTTGCTCAGTTTTTCTATTGGAATCTGCATAAAAATATTAAACATTATTATGATTATCGCTACCAAAAGTGGTATCGCTGCAAGGTAAGGATTGACAATGTAAATAACCCCTAATGCTACAAAGAAAAAAGGTAAATCAATAATATTTACAATGGATTGAGTGGAAAAAAATGATTTTACCTGACCTAGTTCTCGAAACAAATCAGCTTTCATTCCAGTAAGCATGGTATCGTAGCTTGATCTTATATGCAACATTCTTTTCATCATCTCATCTTCAAAATAGATACCAAGATTTTTGTTTATTTTTTCAATGATGTGATTTCGTACACTCTTAAAAAAGAGGTCAAAGATTAATATCATAACAACTCCGCCAGCTAAAACAAAAAGAGTTTCAGTTGCATTATTTGGAATCACACGATTGTAAACATTCATAGTAAAAAGTGCCATAGCAATTCCAAAAAAATTGATAAAAAAAGTCAGTATTCCTATCTCAATATATTTTCTCCAAAATGATTTTACTGGCTTCCAAAACCAATCTTTACTCTTATCAATATCAATATATTCACTTTTTTTTTGGTCTCTAAATATTAAAATAACTTTATTAAATTTTTTGAGAAAACTTATTGGATGAGAAGTAGTTTCTTTTGTGACAGGATCATAAATTTTTGCTTCTCGCATTGAACGATTTTGGTACACAAAAGCTTTTCCATTTTTATCTACAATGATACAAGGGAGAAAATATTGTGCTATATCACTTGCTTTCATCACTTTGTCAACAGCATTAAGTCCCATTGAAAAACATATCTCAACCGCCATACTTGAAGTAAAAGTGTCTTCATTTTGATGGGTAAAATTTAAAATAGTTTCAATCGAAATATCACCATAATAAAAATCAAGTACTTTCTTCAAAGAAAGCAAAAGGGTGTCGTTTTTAAATTTTTCAACTTTATATGGGTCTTCTACCGTTACATCTTCATCATCAAGAAGCTTGCTAGAATATTTAAGAAGCTCCTCTTCGCTAAGGTCTTTTATGTTTGCCAGTTCCAAATTTTCCTCGGTTTACTTTTTAATTCTTACTTTGTATTGTTTATTGATTTTGTCATACATTGCTTGGAAAACTGAGTCCCAAACTCTCGCTGTTTTTTGTCTAAATAATTTTGCAGATGGATACCAATATGATTTATCACCTGCAGTTTCCCATCTCCAATCTGGTATTTTTTGTAAAGGAATCCACACCTCTTTATTCATAGCACCGCAAAGATGAGCGACACTTGTATCGCTACTGATTACAAAATCAAGTTGTTTGATAAGATATGCTGTTTTGTTAAAGTCTGTGAGTTTCTCTGTCCAATCAATCACTTTATCATTTAAGCCTGTTTTTTCCAACTCTTTGTTTTCTGGACCTACTTGAAGTGTGTAGACATTGAATTTTGGATTTTCGATAATTGGTCTAAAATATTCCACATCAAAAACTTTCCCATCATAACTCTCTCCAGTCACACTTGCACTCCAACAAATCCCAATATCAATCTTGTTTCTCTCTTTTTTGATATCCAAATCTTTTTCGCTAAAAGGGATAAGATATGGATTGATTGTTGGAATATCTTTCACATCTTTCATACCAAAAAGATAAGGGAGTGAGAGCATCGGATACTGTAAATCAAAAGCATGTAAAGATTCTTTATCTCTTCCATAAAAATGATCAATATTTTTAAAACTATTTTCAAATAATGATTTTAACTCATCTCTGCATTGTAAAATCACATGGCATTTATATCTATCTTTGACCAAATCGACAAATTTACCAAACATAATACTATCGCCGAACCCTTGTTCTGTATGGAGTAAAAGGGTTTTTCCTTCAATATTTTCAATTCCATCAAATCTTTTTTTAGAAAAAATCTCTTTATGTTTGAACATATGAGATTTCATCTCCTCTTTTTGAAATCTCCACTCATATTTACTCCAACCATTTAAAAAATCTTTTTTAGAAAGATACACTGTTGCGAGGTCAAAATGGGCATTTTCAAAGTCTGGTTTGAGTTCAATCGCTTTTTTATAACTTTCTATCGCTTTTGGTGCAAGTCCTAAATTTTTATAACTTGTTCCAACATTACTATAAGCGTTATAACCCATTGGATCAAGTTTAATAGAAATTTCGTGTTGTTTTGCAGCCTCTTTATAGTTATGGAGTTTGTTATACACATTTCCAAGATTTGTGTATGCTCCGCTATGTTTTGGATTCTTTTTAATCGCTGTTTCCAAAGCTTGAATAGATTCATCATATTTTTTTGCTTTGTTGAGTGCTGCTCCCATATTGGAGTACACTTCATTATAGTCTGGATCTACATCAAGGGCTATTTGAAACACCTTTGCACTCTCATCGTATCGTTTCAGATTGTAGAGTAAAACTCCAAGATTATTGATAGCTTTTGTATTTTTTGGATCAACTCTCACAGCTGATTTATAAGCTTCAATAGCCTGATTTGTATCTTTTGCCTTTTCAAAAAGAAGTCCAATATTGTTGTAAAACTCCCCATTTTGTCTATCACTTCTGATTGCGTCATAACAAGCTTTTATCGCTTCGTTATATTTTCCAATACTTTTAAAAGCATTTGAAAGATTGTTGTAGACAAATCCATTAAGTGGGTCAAGTTTAATCGCTTTGATATAAATATTGATGGCAGTTTTTGTATCTCCCAAGCTTCGATACACCACACCAAGACCATTTAAAGCATCACTAAAAAGTGGATATTTTTTATAGGCTTTCGTGTAAAGCTCTTTTGCGCTTTCAAATTCTTTTTGATTATATGCACTTGAAGCCTCTCGTAACATAGCCATATATTCTGACGGAATAGCTTTTGCTTTATCGTTTTTAAGTTTTGCAATAAATGTTTCACTATGGAGTTTATCTTTTGCTACTTCTTGTGGAAGTTTTGAAGTTTCAATATTGGAAAAGTTAAGTTCTAAAAGTGCCAAAATATTTGTACCATTATTTATCCATCCTTTTGTTGTAGGAACAGCAGAAATACGATTATTTAAAACATAAAAAAACCCATCTTTTTTGAGAGCTGATTTTAAAAGTGCTACATCGCTTATTGGGTCAACTGAATGCTGAAGCACCCAAATGGAGATTATCCCATCAACCCTAAGACCGTCAAGAATTTTTTCTCTAAATTGTGCAGGCGATAGGACTTCAAAATTTGGACTTTTTACATATTCTTTTGCCATATCTCTCATAGACTCACTAATATCTACGCCGATAACCTTACAACCAATTTTTTCAACAATCTCTTTGCTTATTCTTCCGATACCACAACCATAATCAACAACAACACTGTTTGCATCAAAATCTTTAAAAAATTTACTGATATCTTCTCTCAAAAAAGGTGTTTCCTTCTCCCATCTCTCTTCAGTTTTCATTCCACATTCTGGAGTTAAAATAATTTTTTTGGCATCTTCCATAGTCGTTGTATCAAATATTTTTGGATTGTATCTCGCCTCATTATTGCTCATATTTTTCCCCTAAATTTTTTTGTTATAATCGTGAATTGTAGGCTATTTAGACTTAATAACCTCTATTTCAATAATACTTTAAAGATTTTTATTCGTTTCTTTACATAAAATTATATTTGATATTTATAGGGATAATTAACATTTGGCTTAGTGGAATACGGATACAATTCAAACAAAAAAAGGAAACCAAAATGAAATTCAATAAAATACTATTGAGTATATCTCTTCTATCATCATTCGCTTTTTCAACAGAAGAAACCAAAGTCAGCATGGACGAAGTTGCTTCATATGCTGCACAAAAATATCGAGTCAGTTTGGATGCCCAAACGGAACAGAAACAAATGCAACTTGTCAATGAATATTATCAAACATTGAAAATCGCTGATGCACTTCTCAAAAATATGCAAAATGATGTAGATTTAAAAGTGGTTATGAAATTATTTACTGTTGATATTTGGGCTAAAAAATTTATGACTACCATAAACCCAACCGATGAAGAATTAAAAAAAATGTATGAAGCACAAAAACCACACAGTTCTGCAAAATACAATTTACGAAATATTTTAGCAAAAGACGAAGCAAGTGCTGACAGGATTATTAAGCAACTAAATAGCATAAAAGAATTTTCCAAAGTGCTTACAAAATTTAAAGAATTTGTAAAATCTGATTCAATTGATCCAACAGCCAAAAGTAATGGAGGGGAAATTGGTTTCATTGAAACTACCAAATTAGACGAAACCATGTTAGCCCTGCTCAAAGATAAAAAAGCTGGTGATATTGTGAAAGTAGCTATCCCACAGATTGGTTACCAAATTCTTCTAGTCGAAGAATATCAACCAGAAAAAATGGCAACTTTTGAAGAATCAAAACAATTTCTTATTTCAACAAGTAGACAAGAAGCACTTAAAAAAGAAATCGATAAACTCATATTGGTTAAATAGTAGATAAGCTTGTATTTCGGGAGTTATTTTTGAATGGGTGTTTGAATTTAATTGGTCTCCCCAAGAGGACTCGAACCTCTAGCTAGACCTTAGGAGGGTCCTGCTTTATCCCGTTAAGCGATAAGGAGTACATTTGGATTTTATCATAAAAGTATAAAAATGATACCTTGATTTTTTAAGTGTCTCCAACTAATTAATCTCTAGAGCCACTTGCAAATTCAAACAAATGATTATAAACAGTTTCAATCATCATCTTTCCCCTTTAAAAATAACCATTTGCATGGAGCAAAAAGTGATTTTTAAAGTGAAAATCTAATAAGTGCCTCCAACTAATTATCCTCTAAAAACAATTTAAGCTAAAGCACCATTGCATCGTTGGAATTTCTTGACTTACTACCGTAAGTCTGCGAACTTCCGCCTTGCACTGGCACTTCATCTTAAACTCTTTTTTGTAGAGTTTAATTAGTTGGAGGCGCTTAATTGCTACTATTCATACTCAAAATCTTTGAATTTGCAAGTGGCTCTCTACAAAAATTTTACACTTTTCTCATTGGATTTGTGAAAGCAAACTACACAAAATCTTCAGTTTGTTATGAGATGGCAATATATTTCTATTTTTCTATTTTGATTATTTGAAAAGTAATACCATTTATTATTTTATAACACAAAAACAAATAAAAAATATATGAAGATTAATTCTCTTACTTGCTTGGTCGCAATATCTCCGTATCAAATTATGTATCATAAAGTTCCTTCTATTTTAAAGTCCGTGATTATATCAAAATCAATCATAGCATTTAATAATCCTACTTTTGTGCATTGTTTTAGCATATGAATGTTGATATTTTCTTCATAAATAAGTCCATCTGACAGATATCTTTCTCTTGTTGTTCCATAAAGAAGTGGTTTTTTTGGAGTGAGCCATTTTTCTTGATAAAAAATAGCTATGTTTGCAATAGAAGTGTCGGTAATAAGACCATTTTTGACTATTATAATATCATCTTCTGCCCCTTTTTGTAGGTAAAGATCATCAATATTTTCTCTATGAATTGCCTTCGCACTATAAGTTATTAAATCATCAAAAACCAACTGAAAAGTATTTATAATCCTTTTTTTATAAGGTAAATATTCAATATTTATAATTCCATTTTTATCATAAATGACTTTACATTTTAGAAGTTCCTCCTTTATCGGATAGATATATTCTTCAAGATTTATATTAAACCCAATAGTTTTAGCAACTCTTTTTTTATGATACGATAGATTGTAAACCTCATAATCACAGCATTTTATAGTTTCAAAAAAAATTTCATTCATGGTATATACACCTTATCAATCATCTCTAAATATTCATCTGTCACATCACTATCAAGAGTAATTCCACCTCCACTTTTATAAATAAATGTAGTATCTTTTTTAGATTTTTCAATAAATCGTATCAAAACAGCACTGTCTAATTTTTCACCATCATAAATACCCCAAATGCCAGTGAAAAAGCCTCTATTGTATTTTTCAATTTCTTTGATTATCTCAATCGTTTTTCTTTTTGGAGCACCTGTTATACTACCTGCTGGTAATATATTAAGTAAAATATCTCCAATCTTAGTATGCCAATTATCATCTAAAATTCCTGAAATCATAGAACTCACTTGAAGAAGTTCATGATGACCCGCATTAATTTTTTCAACATATCTAAAATGATCAACGGCAACATTTTTAGAAACGATATTTAAATCATTTCTTAGAAGATCTACAATCATTGTGTGTTCGGCTAACTCTTTGCAATTTGCTAGAATTTTTTCTTTGGCATTACAAGTATCCGCATTTATAGTTCCTTTCATTGGAAATGTTGATATGGTATTATTTGATATTTTTACAAAAGTTTCTGGTGAATAGGAAACAAATTTATCTTTATAGTAAATTTTGTATTTCGCAGATGCATTAGTATAAATATCGAATAGAGAATGAGTTGTTTCAATTTTTGTTTTTGATGTTAAATTTAATAAATAGGTATTTCCATTTTTGATGTGAGCAATAACTTTATTAAATTTCTTTTTATAAGTAGAAAAATGCATATATTTCTTTTTTATTGACATCTTTTGTTTAGATTTATTCTCAGCGGTAGACTCTATAGAATATTTGATATTTGGTGGTAATTTTTTTAAAGAAATTACATCCCAAGATTTTAAATCATAACTAATGCAAAAGAAAAATGGCTCTTTGTTAGTACCAAAATAGTTGAGAGTTGATTTTAAATCCAAAGAATTACCTCATTTTTTGGAAATTATATATTGAAAAGCTTGTGAGAAATATTAATAACAGAATTACAACTACAATGTAACTTTCCGTTACAAATAGATCTTTGAATAGCATTTTTAAAAAGAATAGTAAGAAAATATTTAATGAGATTTTGCTAATATAAAGCTTATTTGTATAACATTTTGAAAAGAAATAGTTAATTTTAGGGGGAAATATGGAACATATGGATTTTGCTCATCCTTATTTTGGGGCATTTGTGATGTTTTTGTTGACATTTGGTGCATTTACCGCTACCACTATGGCATCAAGATTTATCAGTAGAAAACTTGCGAGACTTGATACAGAAAAGTTAAAATGCACTATTTATGAGTGCGGACCAGAGGTCACAAAACAACCTAATACAATTTCAGTGCAGTTTTATTTGATGGCATTATTATTTATACTTTTTGATGTAGAGATAATATTTATGTTTCCTTGGGCTGTTAACTTTAAAGTCCTTGGTATGTTTGGTTTTGTTGAGATGATTTTATTTATAGTATTGCTTACCATTGGATTTGTGTATGCATGGAAAAAAGGAGCTTTAGAATGGCACAGCATGAAGTAAAATATTTATCAAACGGGGGTGCACCTATCGCACTGACTACTGTAGATAAATTAGTAAATTTTGGACGAAGTAACTCTTTATGGCCGATGACTTATGGTTTGGCTTGTTGTGCTATCGAGATGATGGCAACAGGTGCTTCAAGATTTGACTTTGATAGATTTGGTACTATTTTTAGAGCAAGTCCAAGACAATCAGATGTTCTTGTTATTGCTGGAACATTGACAAAAAAACATGCAGAGTTTTTAAGAAGATTGTACGACCAAATGCCTGATCCTAAATGGGTTATAAGTATGGGAAGTTGTGCAAATACTGGCGGTATGTTTAATACTTATGCTACTGTTCAAGGAGCTGACAGAGTTATTCCTGTAGATATTTATCTTCCTGGGTGTGCGCCAAGACCAGAAACACTTCAGTATGCACTAATGATGTTGCAAAAAAAAATAAGAAGTCAACCTTGTAGTTTGGCTCAAAAAGTAAAAAGGTTAATATAATGAGAGCCTATCAATCAAAAGAAAATGTACAAAAAAAATCGTATTATAATGATAGATTTTATGTAACCCCTACGATACCTAGAAAGTCTGTTTATAACGATTCAGTTTTTAGTAACGATTATCTTAGCTTGACAAAAAAAGTTACTGTGAATGATGTTTATTTAGAGTTAGACCATTTGGTTATGTGGATAGCACCAAAAGATAATATTGTAGCTATCAAACATGCAAAAGAGATATTAGCTTATGATTTACTTGTTGAGCTGAGTGCTATTGATTATGTAGCCACAAAAGGGGGCTTTGAGATATTTTACGAAATGTTATCAACATCAAAAAGAAAAAGATTACGAATCAAAACTTTTGTAAAAGTTGGAGAAGCTATTGAGTCGGTAAACCCACTTTTTAGAATGGCCGATTGGAGTGAAAGAGAGATGTATGATATGTTTGGAATTGTCGCAAATAATCATCCCTATATGAAAAGAATTTTGATGCCAGATGATTGGCAAGGGCATCCACTTCTCAAAACATACCCACTTCATGGCGATGAAGCTGCTAGATGGTATGAAGTTGATAAAATTTTTGGAAAAGAGGCTAGAGAAACTATTGGAGAAGAACAAAGAGATGCTGCTAAAATTGATAGATATGATACTACAAGATTTGCAAGACTAGGTCATGAAGTACCGTTTGGAACTGATATTCGAGATGGAGATGAACCTGAAACTCCTATAAGATACCAAGAAGAGGGTGGAATTAAAATTTTTGGAATCCCACTCGTAACTCCATTTGATGAAATTAAACCTACACAATTAAAAGAAAGAAGATAGATATGCAACAAACAAACAGACTAAAACCTTTTTTTGAAAATATCGCATTTGAAAGAGATGATAACACTATGGTTGTTAATTTTGGACCACAACATCCATCAGCTCATGGTCAACTTAGACTTATTCTTGAACTACAAGGAGAAGAGGTTATAAAAGCTCATCCTGATGTTGGTTATCTTCATAGAGGGATGGAAAAGATGGGTGAAAATATGATTTATAACGAATTTTTACCTACAACAGACAGGATGGATTACATCGCTGCAACATCAAATAACTATGGTTATGCACTTGCGGTTGAAAAACTTCTTGGGATTGAAGCACCGATGAGAGCTGAAGTGATTAGAACGATGTTGGTTGAAATTAATAGAATTATTTCACACTTATTTTGGCTTGCAACACATGCCCTTGATGTTGGAGCGATGTCTGTTTTCTTATATGCATTTAGAGAAAGAGAATTTGCAATGGACTTAATGGAAGATTATTGTGGAGCTAGACTTACTCATAGTAGCGTAAGAATTGGTGGAGTTCCTCTTGATTTACCAAAGAATTGGATTGAAAAGTTAGAAAAATTTATGGGCATTTTGACTGAACAAATTAAAGTTTATGAAGGTCTTTTGACAACTAATAGAATTTGGAGAATGAGACTAGAAAATGTAGGAGTTGTTTCAAAAGAGATGGCTAAATCATGGGGATGTACGGGACTTATTCTGCGAGGAAGTGGAGTAAAATGGGATTTGAGAAAAGAGATGCCATACGGATTGTATTCCAAACTAGAATTTGATGTGCCATATTCTGAAACTTGCGATAGTTATGGAAGGTACAAGCTCCATATGGCTGAAATGCACCAATCTATGAGAATTTTAAAACAACTTATTCCAATGTATCATGAGAGCGATAGAAAACTTATGGCTCATGCGCCTCAATATATTTCTGCTTCAAAAGAGGAGATGATGACTCAAAATTATTCTTTGATGCAACATTTTGTACTTGTGACACAAGGGATGAGACCACCTGTTGGTGAAGTGTATGTGGCTACTGAATCTCCAAAAGGGGAACTTGGATTTTATATCGTGAGTGACGGAAGCCCTTATCCATACAGAATGAAATTAAGAGCACCAAGTTTTTGGCATACAGGATTATTACAAGATTTACTTCCAGGGCATCAACTTGCCGATGTTGTTACTATTATTGGTAACCTTAATATCGTTTTTGGCGAAATTGACAGGTAGTAAGGGGTATAAAATGAAAAGATATGATTTAAGAAACCATGGTGAAAATTTTATACCAAGATTGGTAGAGCTTATGAACAGTGAAATATCACAAGATGAAAATGGGATATTTTTATTTGAAATTGGTGATTTTACAGCTATACAAAAAGTAGCTGATATAGTGAAAGAAAATAATTGGACTTTGATGAATTCTTTAAAATTCAACGAAGTAGATTGGACTGTTGTGATTAAAAATACATTAGATAATACACTTGTTGCAAATGTCGAAGAAGAGTAGGAAAACTTGTGAGTAAAGTATATTTTTCAACTTGGCAAGGAGAACACATAGACAATAGAAATATTGAGTCTATTGAAGAATGGAAAGAATCTTCTGCTAAGTTGCCAGTTGAGTATGATAAAGAAAACCACACAAAAGCTTTTGTTGGTTGGGATGGATTTGCACTTTTTACTTCAGATGTAGATGTGGTAAAATTGGCATTGAATTATGCAAAGCAATACCAAGAATATAGTGAGATGTGTGGAAGATGTGCTCCTGGAAGATGGGGCGGACGAATTTTATATGATATGCTTGATAAAATCGCAAGAGGCGAGGGTGAACAAAGCGATTTAGAACACCTTAATGAAATTAGTGACACGATGATGGCTACAAGTAAATGCGAGATAGGAAAAACTGTTCCTGTTCCTATTTTACAAATGATTCGGTTTTTTAATGACGATTTTAAAAAGCTTATCGAAACAAAATCTAAATCACCTTGGTATTTGGTGGATGATTCAAGATATATTGCAAATATCACTGCACCCTGTACTGATATGTGTCCTGCACATATTGATATTCCTGCTTATATAGAGGGAGTTCGTGACTTGGATTTTAGTGCTACTTTAAGTGCGACAAGAGAACATATGCCTTTGGCTCATACTTGTGGAAGAGTTTGCCCGCATCCTTGCGAAACAGCTTGTAGAAGAGCAAATCTTGACGAGCCTATCTCAATTATGGAGCTTAAAAGAATTGGAGCTGATTATGAAACCGATCATAAGTTAGAGTGGATACATCCACAAAAACCTCAAAAACCACGAAATGATGGGAAAAAAGTAGCTATTATTGGGGCTGGACCTGCTGGACTTACGGCTGCTTATTATCTTGGAGTGCAAGGGATTAGCGTTACTATTTTTGAAGAATTACCTGTTTTGGGAGGAGAAGTTACTGTTGGAGTTCCAGAGTATAGGATGCCGTTTGATAAATACAATGAAGATATTAAGCTTGTCACAGAACTCGAAACGGTTACGGTAGTTCCAAATTATAAAGTAACGGCTGATAGGTTGAAAGAGATAGAAACAGAGTTTGATGCGACACTTCTTGGGTTTGGAGCAAGACTTTCAAAAGCAGTGAGATGTGAAAACGAAAATCCAAATCATTTTGGATATTGGGGTGCTATTGCGATGCTAGATAAGGTAAATCTTTGGCATAAATTTAAAATAGGAAGCCCAGTTTCAAATGAACTCAAAGATAAAATTGTTGTGTGTGTTGGTGGCGGATTTACCTCTATGGATGTCGTGAGATGCAGTATTAGAGAGGGTGCAAAAAGAGTTGTGATGCTTTATAGAAGAGATGAAAAAACAATCATAAGAAATACAACTTTTGAAGAATATACAGAGGCAGTTGAAGAGGGTGTTGAATTTATTTTTCATAGTGCTATTGATACGATTAGAGATGAAAATGGTGTCATAAAGTCACTTCTTATAAATCAATACGAGCTAGTTCCTGATCCAAACGGTGGAAGAGCTGAGCTTGTCAAACGAGATGACGGAGATTTTGAAATAGAATGTGATTATCTGATTCCAGCAGTTTCTCAAAGTTCTGATTTACAAATTTTGCCAAAAGATTGGGAACTTACAATGACTTCGTGGGGAACTTTGCAAACAAATGGAAAAGATTTCATGACAAATAGACTTGGACTTTTTGCTGCAGGGGACTGTGAATATGGACCAATGACTATTGTAAATGCAGTTGGACAAGCTAGACGAGCAGCATCTGTAATAAGTAGATATATTTATGATGGAAAAGTAACACTTACAGATGAAGAGATTATGGAAGACCATATGAATAAACTTAAAGTTTATAATAAAAAAGAAAAAATCAAAGGTTGGATGCCAGGACTTCCTCGAGAAGTGAGTGAAAAAGCAGAAACTGAAATCAGAAAACACAATAATATGGAAGTTAATTTTGGTTTTACAGCTGAAGAAGCTCAAGCTGAAGCGGAGAGATGTATGAGATGTTATTACCTTGGGATGGTGGCCATATGAGTGAAAAAATAGAACACAGAGGAAAATTAATCACTATCGTTATTAATGGCAAAGAATGTCAAGGAACTTATGGTGAAACAATTTTACAAATAGCTAGAAAAAATGATATTTATATCCCAACTATGTGCTATTTATCTAAAGTTTCTCCGATAGCAAGTTGCAGAATGTGTGCCGTCAAAGTGGCTGGTGTAGAGGGAAATATCTTAAGTTGCCAAGAAAAAGCAGTAAATGGAGCTGTCGTTACTACAAATAATGAGGAACTTGTTCGTCACAGAACGAATATTATGAAGCTTTATGATGTAAATCATCCCCTGCAGTGTGGTGTTTGCGATAAAAGTGGTGAGTGTGATTTACAAAATAAAACTTTAGAATTTAAAGTAGATTCACAACAATTCGCAGCTATTGATTTGAATCGCAAACAAAAAAAATGGGGTGTTTTGGGATATGACCCAAGCCTTTGTATTATGTGTGAAAAATGTGTCCATACTTGCAACGAAATTATTGGAACAGCAGCACTTTATATCAAACCGGGTGGTTATAAATCAACGATTGATATCAAAATGTCACGATGTGAGCAGTGTGGAGATTGTATCTCTGTTTGTCCTGTTGGGGCTTTGGTTTCAAATCCATACAAATATAGTTCAAATGCTTGGGAAAGTGCCAAAATACCAGCAACTTGTGCACATTGTAGTAGCGGATGTGCTTTGATTTATGATGTGAAATATGGTACGAAAATTGCAAGGGTAAAAAATGATTTTGAATTTTCTACACTCTGCGGGGCTGGGAGATTTGGATTTGAGTTTGAAAATAAAAATGTAAGTAAAAGCAAAGAGGAATTTGATAGTGCAATTGAGGCTCTTAAAGCTTGTGATAGCATCAAGTTTAACTCATATATCACAAATGAAGAGGCAATGATTTTGCAAAAACTCAAAGAAAAACTTGGGATAAAACTTGTAAATGAAGATGCTTATAATTATAAAAAGTTCTTACAAGCATATAATACTACTATCGGTGAAAATCTTTATAGTGCAACAAATCAAACGGTAGCTTCAAGCGATGGTATTATAATGATAGGGACTAGAATAAGCCGAGATAATCCTGGGGTAAAATATAGTGTAAATATCGCCACAAAGAAAAAAAGAGCAGAGTTTATCTATATGCATCCACTTGATGATATCGCTTTATCAAATAAATATACTCAATTTGTAAAGTATGAAGTTGGAAGCGAAGAAGCTATTTTAGCAATGCTTTGCAAAACTTTCATCACAAATGCACCAAAAAGTATACAAGAATATTTAGAAGATTTAGATGTTGGTTATTTAAGTGGAGAATCAAGTGTTGGAGAGGAAGAGATTGATCGTATAAAAGATAAATTTACTCGAAAAAAAGATAAAGTTATTATCATTGGAACCGATATTTATGGACATAAAAGAGGAGAAAATATAGCCAAATTTGTAGCGCTACTTGAAAAATATGGCAAATTTAAAGTTCTTTTAATACCGCCTTTTACAAATACCTTAGGTGTTGCACTTTTGTGTGATGTGGAAGCAAAAACCGAAGGTACAGTTGTGGGATACAATGAAATTGGGGATTATATTATTTCAAATGATGGCAATGGAGACTTTAACGTGCCAGCTTTAAATCAGCAAGAGGGGACTTTTGTTGGACTCGATTTAAAAATTATCAATACAAATGCAGCACTTCCATTTGATGGGTATTGTCTCAATGATTTGGCAAATGAGATATTAGACAATAAAAAAATAAATACAATAGATTATACTGAACTTCTTGGACTTCAAAAAGAATTTAAAACTATAAAATTTGATGCTATGAAAAATGGATATGACAAATACGGAACTGATTTAAGAGGATACTCTTTGCATCGGTTTGAAGTAGTTACAGCTGATGAAGTTCCTGCTGAAGTGGAAGAGCTTGAAACATACAATGGAAGTGTCATTTATAGATGTGAGCCATTGCATCAGTTTAATAAAGCAACTGGAAAATCGCTTCTTTTGCAATCGGATACTCATTTAAGAGGAAGTGCATCTTTTGCAATAGCTGCTAAAATCAAGGCTGGAGATAAAGTAAATATTATTTACGGAAATCAAGTAAAAACCAAAATGTTTAAAATTGATACAACGATAAAAGGGACAATCGCACTTTATCCTACTTTTGATGATGGATTAAGTGATGATTTGATACCGTCAGGGTATAGATTTAAAAGAGTTAAAATTGAAAAGGTTGTGGGTGATGAGTGATTTGATTACTGTAAAAATTGATGGTAAAGAATGTCTTACAAAAGATGGAGAATACATACTAAATGTCGCAAGAGCAAATGATATATTTATCCCTGCAATGTGTTATTTGACAAGATGTTCACCAACTTTAGCTTGTAGATTGTGTTTGGTTGAATCAGGCGGAAAACAAATTTACGCCTGCAATGCAAAAGTAAAAGATGGGATGGAAATCACTACAAAAACAGAAAATATTGAAGTTGAAAGACGAGCAATAATGGAAGTTTATGATGTAAATCATCCTTTACAATGTGGAGTGTGCGACCAAAGCGGAGAGTGCGAACTTCAAAATTACACACTTTATATGGGTGTAGATAAACAAAATTATGCTGTAAAAGATGTACTTAGGGACACAAAACATTGGGGTGTGATGAGTTATGACCCTGGACTTTGTATCGTTTGTGAAAAGTGTGTGACTATTTGTAAAGATATGATTGGTTCAAATGCACTCGGTACAACAGTTAGAGGAAGCGAAGCTTTAGACAAAAGTTATAAAGACAATATGCCAAAAGATGCTTATTCAATGTGGAATAAACTTAACAAAAATCTTATAAGTTTTGAAGAAGATAAGTGTATTCATTGTGGTGAATGTATCTCTGTTTGTCCTGTTGGGGCATTGGTAAGTAGTGATTTTAAATATACTTCAAATGCTTGGGAACTTACAAAAATACCAGCTTCAAATCCGTATAGTTCAGATTGTTCATTGCTTTATTATGAAGTGAAGCACAAAAGTATCAAAGATGAAACAAATATGATTTATAGAGTTACAAATGATGCACACTACACAAGTTTGAGTGGAGCTGCTAGATTTGGGTTTGATTATTCAAATACTGTAGAAACAAAAGATGAGGTGGCATTTAAAAAAGTAGTTGAAGCATTTAAAAATAGTGAAACTATAATTTTTAATAGTTTTATCACAAACGAAGAAGCTTTCATTTTGCAAAAATTAAAATCAGAACTCGGATTGAAACTTGTAAATGATGATGCTTTTGCTTACAAAACCTTTCTAAATCATTTTAGTTCAATCACTGGAAAATCACTTTACAGTGGAGATTTAAAAAAACTACATGATAGCAACTTTGTAGTTTCTGTTGGAAGTTATTTTAAATCAGATGCACCATCAGTTAGATACGCTTTTAATAATTCAATTTCATTAAACAAAGGTGCAGGTTTATATTTTCATCCGCTCGGAGACAGTACGGTAGAAGGATTTGGGAAAAAAGGAAAAACAATTGAAACAGTTTTTCATGCCCCACTTTGTGAAGAGGCTATTTTATATCTTTTACTTGATATTTTTGGAACAAACTTGCCAAATGAAATTGCTTCATACCTTGAAAGTTTAAAAATCACAAAAACAAAAACAGTTACTGAAGTTATAAAAGAGAAAGTTACTGAAATAGTGAAAGATGAAGCAACTGGCGAAGACAAGGAAGTTACAAAAGAGATTTCTAAAAAAGTTTCAAAAGAGGAAAGTTATATAACTACGAAACTTTTAGAGATGATTGGGAGTGATGATATTTTACTTGAAACAATTACTGCAATGTTGGAGAAAAAAGATACTTTTACTTTAGTTGTTGGAGCGGATTTGTACAGCCACGAAAGAGCTGAAAATTTAGCAAAACTTTGTGGCTTAATAGAAAAATATACTTCTTTTGATGTTGTTATTGTACCAACTTCTACAAATACTTTAGGAGTTAGTTTGCTTTGTGACTTGGATGAAAAAGCAAGTGGAAAAACCATCGGATACAATATGAAAGCTGATGTTGAAATCAGTGCTTTAGGAGACGGAACTCTTGATATGCCAACATTAAATCAACAAGAGGGAACTTTTGTAAATATTGATAAAAGAGTAGTTCCAACAAATGCTGCAATCTCTTATAAAGGCTATACTTTAAATGATATTGCAAATGAACTTTTAGCGAAAAAAGTAAAATATACGATTGATTATACAAGTGAAATATTTGAAAAAATCCCATTTGAAAAACTAGAAAATTATTTTACAAATGCAAGAGAAGAAAAAAGAGGTTATCTATTGCCTTCTCAAAATGTAGCTTGGAATGAAGTTGTAACGAAAGTAAGTGAAGCAAAACTTGAGGGGCTAATTATTTATAATGCAAATCCAATAAATCAATTTAATGAATTTACAGCAGTTGCAAGACAGTTGGAAAAATTTAAAACAGCATTGTATGTTTCAAATGAATTTATAGTAAAAATAGGATTTAGTGAGGGCGATTTGGTACAAATAGAGACAAAAAATGGAACTGTAACCTTGGAAATAATGGTTGACAATCAGCTTGTTGGCGATGTTTCCTATGTGCCAACTTTTTCAAAAAGTAGTGAAACTAAAAACATATTTTCAGGCTATAGATTTATAAGTGCAAATTTAACCAAAATACAATCTGCAGATTGTGCTTTGTGAAACAAAATTAAGGGATAAAAAATGGATAATGATATATTAATGACTATCGTTAAAGTTGTTGTAGTTCTTCTAGTATTTTCAGCTTTGGCAGGGTTTACAACTTATATTGAGAGAAAAGTTTTAGCATTTATGCAAAGAAGATTAGGACCTATTCATGTTGGTCCTTTTGGGTTATTGCAAATAGCAGCAGATGGTATTAAATTGTTTACAAAAGAGGATTTTGTCCCTCAAAATGCAAATAAATTGATATTTATGATAGCACCTGTTATCACAGCTGCCACTGCATTTATTGCTATGAGTGCAGTTCCTTTTGTGCCGGGAGTTATTATTTCAGATGTAAATGTTGGAATTCTTTTTGTACTTGGTGTTATGGCAACAGGACTCTATGGACCGCTACTTGCAGGTATGTCACAATCAAATAAATGGGGACTTTTAGGTGGAGCTAGAACTGCTATTCAACTTTTATCTTACGAAGTAGTTACAGGTTTATCTATACTTGCACCTATTATGATGGTTGGAAGTTTGAGTTTGATTGATATTAACAATTTCCAATCTGGAGGAATTCAATATTGGCTTATTTGGTCTCAACCTGTAGCATTTTTCTTATTTTTGATAGCAGGATTTGCAGAAACAAATCGAACACCATTTGACCTTCTTGAGCATGAAGCAGAGATAGTAAGTGGATATGCAACAGAATATTCAGGGATGAGATGGGGGATGTTTTTTATAGGTGAATATGCAAACCTTTTTACAATTTCATTTTTAATATCACTTATGTTTTTGGGTGGATTTAATGATTTAGGATTTATCCCTGGTGCGATTGCTATTTTGTTAAAAGTTGCATTATTGATATTTGTATTTTTATGGACAAGAGCATCTTGGCCACATGTGAGACCCGACCAATTGATGTGGTTATGTTGGAAAGTATTGATGCCGATAGCTTTAGTAAACATAGTTATCACTGGTATAGTGATGATGGTATAAGGAAAAAATATGAGTTTTCATGATTTAAAAGAAAAAAATATAGGGACATCTGGTTATGTTCAAGTAGAGATTGAGGAGTATCCAAAAACTGGTTGGGATGCTTTTAAACAAGCTATGGGGAGAACTTTTAGTACAGAGTTGTTCAAAGGTCTTGGAATTACATTTAAAATAATGAACGAAGCATTATTTAAAAATCAAATGCATACAGTGAAATATCCAATGGAACTTCTTCCAATAAGTCCACGATATCGTGCCATGCATAAACTTTTAGGACTTCTTGAAAGTGGAAATAACAGATGTATCGGATGTGGGCTTTGTGAGAAAATTTGTATCTCAAATTGTATTAGAATGGAGACAAAAATAGATGCAAAATCAAGAAAAGAGGTTGTTGAATATTCAATTAATCTTGGTCGTTGTATTTTTTGTGGATATTGTGCGGAAGTTTGTCCAGAACTTGCTATTGTTCATGGTGGAAGATATGAAAATGCAAGTGAACAAAGAGCTCATTTCGCACTCAAAGACGACCTTTTGACGCCATTTGATAGTATTGCTCAACAAATTGAATTCGATGGATTTGGTGCAGTTAGTCCAGATGCTGATGTAAAAATCAAAAAAACACCATTAGCTTATTAAGGAAAAATTATGTTTGAAGTAGTAGCTTTTTATACTTTTGCGATTTTAACTATCGCAATGTTTACAGTCACGGTTGTAACTAATAATGCATTGTATGCACTTAGTTCATTGGCTGCTGGTATGATTTTCATATCGGCATTTTTCTTCTTATTAAATGCAGATTTTTTAGGGGTTGTTCAAATCGTAGTGTATACAGGGGCTGTTATGGCATTGTATGCTTTTGGGATGATGTTTTTTGATTCGATTAGTGAAGTTGAAGAGAAAGTATCAAATCCAAGACTCACATTTTTACTTGTTGGTGTCGTTGCATTTTTAGTTGTATTGATTTTGGTAGCTCCAATAATAAGTTCAAATATCATATCTGCGTATCCTATCCATCCTGAATACACAAATACACAAGATGTTGGACTTATTTTGTTTACAAAATTTTTAGTACCTTTTGAAGTGGCAGCAGTTATGTTGTTAGTTGCAATGATTGGTGGAATCATCTTGGCTGGCAAAAAAATGGACACAGTAATAGCTCACGATATGGAATGTGATATGGACCACCATCATAGCGATTTTAATAAAAAGGATAAGAAATGATAGTAACGATAAATGATTACTTGATACTTAGTGTCATACTCTTTGCAATTGGATTGTATGGTGCGACGAGAAGAAAAAATCTATTAATGTTATTCTTTTCTACTGAAATTATGCTCAATGCCGTAAATATTGGTTTTGTTGCAATTGGAAAATTTCATCAAGATTTGACAGGGCAAATGTTCGCATTTTTTATAATCGCTATAGCAGCTAGCGAAGTAGCTGTTGGACTGGGATTATTAATTTTATGGTTCAAGCGAAAAAATACAATTAATTTAGATTCGTTACAAAAGATGAGGGGATAAAAATGGAAAGTTATTTATATATTGCACTTTTTGCTCCACTTGTTGGGTCATTGTTTGCAGCACTTTTTGGAAACACTAAAAAAGTACAAATTGTTGGGATTGTAACATCGCTACTACTCGCTATTTCTATGGTTGCTTCAATCATACTTTTAGCGAATATGCTTCAAACTGGAGAAGTTGTCCATGTGAATATGATGGACTGGATATCAATCGGCCATGTTTATATTCCATTTGGATTTGTTGTAGATCAAGTAAGTGTGACTATGATGGTTGTCGTAACTATTGTTTCAACAATGGTGCATATTCACTCAAATGGTT
This sequence comes from Helicobacter pylori PMSS1, assembly GCA_945883785.1. GTDB lineage: Bacteria > Campylobacterota > Campylobacteria > Campylobacterales > Arcobacteraceae > CAIJNA01. The sequence goes on along the minus strand of CAMCYD010000002.1, from coordinate 51,767 downwards.
ATATGGATCACGACAAGTCATTTAATAGATTTTTCGCATGGCTTTCGGCATTTGTTTTTTCAATGATGATACTTGTAATGAGTGATAATTTTGCTGGATTATTTATAGGCTGGGAAGGTGTTGGACTTTGTTCTTGGGGATTAATTGGATTTTGGTATCACAAAGCAGATGTTCCTCATAGTAAAGATATTACAAAATCACCATTTTCTACACTTTCACCATATTCGGCAGTTTCACCATCATGGGCAGCAAACGAAGCTTTTATAATAAATAGAGTTGCAGATCTTGGTATGCTTATTGGTCTGTTTTTGATTTTTTGGAATTTAGGAACACTTCAATATGATGAAGTATTTGCAAATATTGGGATGTTGAGTCATGAATTGGTTGTAGCAATCGCTATTTTCTTATTTATAGGAGCTATGGGAAAATCAGCTCAGTTCCCTTTTAATACTTGGCTTGCAAATGCGATGGAAGGTCCAACTCCAGTTTCGGCTCTTATTCATGCGGCTACAATGGTAACAGCAGGGGTATATTTACTTATACGATCAAATGAAATATTTGCAATTGTTCCTGAAGTTGGTTATTTCATAGCTGGACTTGGAGCATTTGTCGCTATTGGTGCTGCTTCTATGGCTTTGGTTGCAACTAATATGAAAAAAATTATTGCTTATTCAACATTATCTCAACTTGGATATATGTTTGTAGCTGCTGGTCTTGGAGCGTATTGGGTTGCATTATTCCATCTAGCTACTCACGCATTTTTCAAATCAGTATTATTCTTAGGTGCTGGAAATGTAATGCATGCTATGAATGATGAGATAAATATCAAAAATATGGGTGGTTTACGAAAGCATATGCCATATACTTCACTCATTATGACAATTGCTTCTTTAGCACTTGCAGGTATTTTTCCACTTGCTGGATTCTTCTCAAAAGATATGATTTTAGAGTCAGCTTTTGCAAATGAAGCTTATATTTTATGGACAGTTTTGTGGATAACAGCTGGGTTAACTGCATTTTATTCATTTAGACTTGTAATGTATGTATTTTATGGAAAAGAAAATTATCATCATTTAGGATATCATCCGCATGAAAGTTACGGATATGTTATCGCTGCGATGACACCTTTAGCAATTTTAGCTATTGTTGCTGGATGGTTTGAGGAAAACTTTTTTGAATTCATTACAAATCTTTTACCAGTTTGGGAAGGACATTTAGAACACAATACCCATTATATGTTGATAGGAATTACAAGCGCTATCGCAGTAGCTGGAGTTGCGTTTGCTGTGATTAAATATCTCAAAAGTGGTACCTATTTTAGTAAAGCTCTTCACAAAAGATTTTGTTTTAAACTATTAGCAAATCAATACTATCTTCCTCATTTTTGGGATAAAGCCGTAGTGAAGCCTTATCATAAATTGGCACTATTTAGTTGGAAAGAGATTGATATGAAAATTATAGATGCTACAGTAGATGGTATTGCAAAAATGATTTATCAAGGTGGTGTTGAAGGTAGAATAATCCAAACAGGAAATCTATCGAAAGCATTAAAATTAATGGTTGGGGGTATATTTGTTTTGCTTACTCTCGTATTGTTTTTTGGTTTAACGAAGTAAGGGGAGCAAATGGAGTACATTTTATCAATTTTAATATTTTTTCCATTGTTTGCAGCGATTGTAGGATTGCTTGTAGACAAAGAATCAATTAGAGCTTATGGTATAGTGATAACTTTTGTAGAGTTATTGTTATCACTATTTATGTGGGCTAATTACGACCCAACATCTGGAAGTATTCAGTTTACTGAGTTTATGCCACTTATTCAAGAGTTTGGAATATCTTATAACCTAGGACTAGATGGGATTTCGTTATTTTTAATCATTATGACGGCATTTATTACAATGATTTCACTTATAGGTCTTACTGAAACAAGAAACCTAAAACATTTAGTTTTAACAGTTCTTGTCTTAGAGATGGCTATGATAGGTGTATTTCTTGCTCTTGATGCTATTTTATTTTATCTTTTCTGGGAATTTTCTTTGGTACCTATGTTGTATATCATTGGTGCTTGGGGAGGACCTCAAAGAATTTATGCATCGATTAAATTTTTCCTCTATACCTTCACGGGTTCACTTATAATGCTTGTTGGGATGTTGTATCTTGGTCATATTTATCAACAAGCAACTGGTGTTTGGAGTTTTAATCTCCTTGACTGGTATATGTTGCAACTTCCTTTTGATATGCAAATGTGGTTATTTGTAGCATTTTTCTTAGGATTTGCTATCAAAGTTCCTATGGTTCCATTTCATACTTGGCTTCCATATGCTCACGGACAAGCACCAACTATTGGGTCAGTTATCCTAGCTGCTGTACTTTTAAAAATGGGAACTTACGGATTTATTAGATTTTCGTTGCCATTATTTCCAGATGCAACAGTATGGATGGTAACTCCTATGGCTATTTTAGCTCTTATTGCAATAGTGTATGCAGCGATGGTGGCTTATGCACAAGAGGATATCAAGCAAGTCGTTGCTTATAGTTCGGTTTCACATATGGGTGTCATTATCTTGGGAATTTTTGCTTTAAATGTTGAAGGAATTGGTGGAAGTATTTTTCTTATGATTTCTCATGGAATAGTTTCAGGAGCATTATTTATGCTTGTTGGGGTAATTTATGATAGGAAACACACTAAAAATATGTCTGAATTCGGTGGATTAGCAAAAGTGATGCCTATGTATGCAACTATTTTTGGAATAATGCTTATGGCATCTGTTGGGCTTCCGCTTACTGTTGGGTTTGTTGGAGAATTTTTAAGTTTACTTGGATTTTTCGCTGTGTCTCCAATTATGACAGCTATCGCTGGTTTGACAATTATTTTGGGTGCTGTTTATATGCTCGTTCTTTACAAAAGAACATTTTTTGGACCAATCACAAAACCAGAAAATCTAAAATTAAAAGATTTAAATGGAAGAGAATATGCAGCTTTGATACCTCTTGTTATGTTGGTAGTTTATCTTGGAATTTATCCAAAACCTATTTTGGATCCAGTCGATAAAAGCGTAAAACAAGTTGTTCAAATTATGTATATAAAAGCAATCACACCTGAAGCTAAAGAGAAAATAGCTAAAGTTAACACAATAGGGGAGAAATAATATGATAACTCCAATTTCAATAGATGTAATGAGTTTAAATCTACCATCAATCGTACCCATGAGTATTGCAATATTTGGTGCATTAATGATCTTATGTATAGATTTATTTAGAAAACACAATGACAAACACTTTTATGTAGTTCTTACTGCTTTGATTTTATTGATAGATTTAGTTTCTATTCTTGGCTACAATGGTCCAAGCAGAGGTTTCTTTGGTGTGATGTACATAGATGGTATTTCACTTTTAGCGCAAGCTATTATTGTAGTAGCTTCTGGTTTGTTTATCTTTTTGAGTTTGACAAAACAAAGGTTTCATGAGTACAGATATCCTGAATATTTTGCACTGTTTTTATTTATGACCGCTGGGTTTCAGTTTATGGCATCAACGGACAACCTTATTTTGATTTTTGTTGCATTAGAAACAGCATCAATGAGTTTATACACAATGATAGCTATGCACAATAGGGACAAGGCAACAGAAGCTGCTATCAAATATTTTACAATGGGTGCATTAGCGGCAGGATTTTATGCTTTTGGTTCGATGATACTGTATTATGTGACAGGAAGTGTCGAATTAGGGGCCATATCTGCTCACTTTGTAAGTACAAATTTTGAAAATTACCCGATAATTTTATTGGGTGTTGTGTTTATGATTGGTGCTATTGGATTTAAATTATCTCTTGTACCCTTTCATACTTGGGCACCTGATGTGTATGAAGGTTCAAGTGCATCAATGGCTGGATATATAGCGATTGTTCCTAAAGTTGCTATTTTAGTAGTCGCTTTACGATTTTTTAGTGTTTTTATTCAAGCAGAAGAGGTTTGGGTTGAAAGTGTACTTTATATGATGGCGATAGTTACGATGACCTTACCAAATCTTATAGCACTTGTTCAAACAGATGTGAAAAGGATGTTGGCATTTTCATCTATTTCTCACGCTGGATTTGTTCTTGTTGCTATTATGTTAGGAACTACCCAAGCAATTCAAAGTTTATTTTTGTATTGGATATTGTTTGCATTTGTTATCCTTGGAGCATTTGCTATGCTTTGGGTACACAGAACAAAAGAAGCACCATCTTTTTATGGATTTAAAACAGATTATCAATTTGATAAATTTACAGGACTTGTCAAAACAGCACCTGTTTCAGCATTTATTTTAGGTATTTTGATGTTCGCACTTGCAGGTCTCCCTCCGTTTTCACTCTTTTGGGGGAAAATGTATCTTTTGAGTGCCACAATCAACAGAGGAGAAGTTTTACTTGCCATTATTATGGTACTAAATTCAGCAATCGCTGCATTTTATTATTTGAAATTGATAGTGTATATGTTCTTGAAAACAAGAGAAGATAAAGTGATTATAGAGTATCAAGATATGTCAAATACAATTATATTAAAAGTAACAATTGGAATTGCCGTTGCTTTATCAGTGACAGCAGTATTTTGGATAGATTCGTTGATGCATATTATTAAAATAGCAGTTGAAACAAGCGGGTATTAAGATTTCTCATTTTTATAGTTAAGTGATTGATAAAATACATTGTCTTGTTTTCTAAACACTTTCAATTTAGTCATTGCGAGGCACGAAGCAATCCATAAGTCGGCTTCTTGGATTGCTTCGTTCCTCGCAATGACATACAATATAAGCTTTAGTTTGCTTTATGATGACAATACTATCTTTTTTAAATGGTTTAATTATTCTACAGTCACTGATTTTGCCAAATTTCTAGGCATATCGACATCATTTCCAAGTCTCACACTTATCTCCATTGAAAAGAGTTGCAATACTACAAGCATCTCAAAAAATTCAAGCATATAGTGGTTTGTCTCACATGTCATGATAAAATCATCAGCCAACTCAAATGGAAGTGGGCTAATTGCACAAATCGTACTATCTCTAGCACTCAGTTCCTCTACATTTGATTTGATTTTATCATAGTGGAGATGTTGTGGCATAAGGGCTATGGTAAAAAGTTCAGGATCAGCTAAAGCGATTGGTCCATGTTTCATCTCCCCAGCAGGATAACCTTCAGCATGTAGATAACTTATCTCTTTGAGTTTCAATGCACCTTCAAGTGCAAGTGGGAAAAACACATCTCGACCGATAAAGAAAAATCCATGCCCATGGAGATATCTTTTGCTGAGTCTTCTACATTTTTCATGGAGTTTATCTTCCACTTTAAGGCTATTTGGAACCTCTCTTAATGTTTGAAGCTCAAGTTGAAGCTTCTCATCTGTTATCACCCCTCTTAGCGATGCAAAATAGAGTGACATCATCCAAAGCACTACTGTTTGCGTTGAAAATGCTTTTGTACTTGCTACTCCTTTTTCAATTCCAGCTCTTAAAAGTATTGTAGCATCTGCTACTCTTGTCATAGAACTATTATCGACATTACATACCGCTATACTTTTTAAACCACCATTTTTAGCCATTTTAAGAGCTTCTAGGGTATCAGCAGTTTCACCACTTTGTGAGATAACGATAAAGAGAGTATTAGGGCTAAGAAGTGGCTCTTTGTATCTAAATTCACTCGCTATCTCCACGCTACATCTTATTTTTGATAATCTTTCAAAGAGATAGGAAGCGGTGAGTCCTGCATGGTAACTTGTTCCACAAGCACAGATTTTGATCTCATTTACCCCATCAAGGATATCAGAAGTTAGCTCATCAAAAAGTATCCCATCCTCTTTTAATCTCCCCATCATACTATCTACGACAACATCTTTTTGCTCATAAATCTCTTTTTCCATAAAAAATCTAAATCCATTTTTTTGAGCAAAAAGTTTATTTGTTGGAAGTGTTGACCATTTTACAGAGTGTGAAAATTCGATTTTATCGATACTAGCAACACCACTTACCCCATCTTCTAGGTACACAACATCTGAAGCCAAACCTATAAGTGGAGCATCAGAGGAAGCAAAATATATCTCCCCATCATCATTCCCTTTTGCTATGGCAAGAGGTGAGCCGTGTTTCATAAAAAAGATTTTATCGGCTTGCGATTTTGTGATAAGTAAAATTGAGTATGCACCATGCAGTCTTTCAACCGTTTCTTTAAACGATCTATTCGCATCATTGTATCGATTGAAATAGTATTCAAACAGATGCACTATCACCTCTGTATCTGTTTGAGATACAAAAATATGACCAGCAAGCGTGAGCTCCTCTTTAAGCTCTTTGTAGTTTTCGATGATACCATTGTGGACGACATAAGAGTAAACTCCAAGGTGTGGATGAGCATTGAGTTCTGTTGGTTTTCCGTGTGTTGCCCATCTTGTATGACCGATACCTAAGCTTAATGTTGAATGTTGAATGTTGAATGTTGAATTATTAACTTTATCTTCAAGATTTTTGATTTTTCCGACCGCTTTGAATACATCGAGTTTCTCATCTTGAAGTATCGCTATTCCTGCACTATCATAGCCTCTATATTCTAACTCTTTCAATCCTTCAATTAAAATACTTTTTGTATCTTTTTTACCAATATATCCGACGATTCCACACATATTTTTATCCTACATTTTTTCTTTATTTTAACAAAACAACTCTTTTGTTTTGGTTGTATAGTCGTCCCAAAGCAAACTATGGTTTTATGCTCCAGTCATTGCGAGGAACGAAGCAATCCAAAAGTCGGCTTCTTGGATTGCTTCGTTCCTCGCAATGACATATAACATAAGCTTTAGTTTGCTTTATGATGACAATATAGCTGTTTTAAAAACAAACAAAAGATTATTTCGGAACCCCAAACTTGTTTGGGGCTTTTGAGTAATAAGCCAGCCACGGAGAAGTCACGGGTTCCGAAAAAACAGGAATTTGCTTTAATACCAAATAAAATAAAAAGTAGTATTTCAATTCCAGTCACTGCGAGGCACGAAGCAGTCCAAGAAGCCGACTTTATGGATTGCTTCGTTCCCTCGCAATGACCAAATGCAACATAGCACTATCTTTTTTAAATGGTATAAATTTTGGTTGAAAGGAATAAGGAAGAATAAAAAAAGGGTGGTGAAAAATCACCACCCTTGAGTCTTATAAAAAATAAAAACTACTGAACTGTAACAGTTCCAGTTATAGTATAAGTATTTATACCATTTGCATCTGTAGTTTTAATCGCACCATCAATTCCATCAATTTCTTTTGACATAAGTTTTAATGTTACAGTATAACTTCCAGCGACAGTAAAATCAGCTTTGATATTCTCTAGGGTCGTACCAGAAATTTTACCTGACATTTGATTTATCATACCTCCCACATTAAACCCTAAAGTACCATCATTATTAATCGTAACTATACTATCACTATTATCTAATTTAAAGTTTGAGTTTACTGTTACATTATCAGCTTTTGTACCAGTGGCATTTACATCGCAATTTCTAGCATCGGCATTAATAAATCCAGCATAATTAGTTCCAGATGAAGTTCTTGAAATATTTACATCATTGATAACAACTTTTAAAAATTTATTAGTATTTTTATCATCTATTTCAATTGATGCATCTACCAAGAAACTATCACCATCTTCAAAGCTTGTATATTTACCAGTACAATTTGTATCACTTGTACAAACACCAGCTATAGCACTAATGTCATCTAAACCAAAGCTTACATTATAATAAGGGCTAAGAGCAGTAGTTGTATTTGCCAATTTTGTTTTTGTTACACTAAATTTACCAGCAACTAAAGTAACTTCTGTATCACCTATTTTCACTTTATTGTCAGTGATTCTTAATTTGTCTATTGCTGTTGCACTTGCAATCTCTTTTGCATTTATCTCAGCTTGAATTTGTGCTGCAGTTTTAACAGTGATATTTGCATCTTTTGCAGCAGTAACAGTTGTATTCATTTCATTTACAACAGAATTTAAATTAACAGTAGTCATATTGCTACCAGTTGTATTAACATCAGCTAAAATTTTATTTAAAATAGCAGTAGTATTGGTGTCGCTTGTATTAACATCAGCAAAACTTGTTGCTAACTTTTGAACATCTGCACCAGCATTTATAAATACTTCTACAACTTTTGAAGCACTTGCAGTTGCATTTTTATCATCAAGTTTTAATGTAGCCATAATACTTGAAACAGTCGTAGCAGAACCAGATGTAACTCCTGCTTCAGCAGTTTTGATTTTATTAGCTATTTCAGTTATACCACCTTGTGCAACAGTTGCATAAACTGTATTTTTTACAGTTGATATATTATTATCTTTTACAGCTTCTTTAACCGCAGAAACAATTACCTCTAAAGCTTTTGCTTGAGATGCGACACTTACTGTGCTTGATGTATTTATGTCATTAGTTAATTTTACAAATGTTGTTAATGTACTATTTAAATCAGTTGCATTAATACTAGAAACATTAATATCTGCTCCTTTAAGATTCTCAACAGTTAATGTATTTGCAAGAGTAATAGTAGAATTATTATCAGCATTTGTTTTTAATTGTGTTCCAAGATTTGCTAATGCTCTTGTAAAATTAAGATTTTTTGTATCTGTTGTAGCTGTACTTCCACTTGCTACATTTGCAAATACTTCTACAGTTTTTTGTATTTGAAGTGCAGCTTTTAAAGCTTTAGAAGAATTGTTCTCTGTCGTAGTAGTAGTTGTTTTCTTAAAATCTGATACCAAAGTAACAGCATCAATACCTAGTGATTTCGCTATGCTGTTTTTTACACTTTCAATACCACCTGTTACACTAGTATTTGATGCATAAACAACTGCCACAAGAGTCGTAAGCGGAGTCGCTACTAAGCTGTCTTTGTTAGCTACATCATAAACCGTTTTTAAAACACCTCCAAATGATTCCCCAGTATCATTATCTATACCACCACTTGCAGTTAGTGTACTACTTGTGATATTTTCATCGGTTGAAAATGTTAGTGTGTATACACCACTATCATTTGTAACAGCAGATTTTGTACCCATTTCTACTCTTGCACCCTTTACATATCCATCAATTACAGAACCTGTAACTGTTGTAGTAGTTGGCATTAATTGTGGCGTATCATCGCTTCCTCCACCGCATCCCGTAAAAGCACTTGCCGCAACTATTAAGCTTGCGGTTATCAGACTTGTTTTAATTTTACTTGTCATTTTTTTTCCTTATTTTTTTGATTTGTATCATTTTCTCTTAAAAAACATATAATTAAGCTTAAAACATATACAATCTACTTCACTTTTTGATAAATAAATGACTTTTGGAGTAAAAATGCGTTGTATCTTTTTTGTAATTTTTGCCTTATTTTTAGGGGGTTGTGGAGCTAGTGGAGGTTGTGAAAATACTACCAATCAGTCATCGGAACCAACTTTTGTGGTTGATGGGGTTGATTACTCTACGGTTACAGTTGAAAGAGGTCCAGTGTTATTTGCTAAAGTAATAGATGCAAATGGAACTGAAGCTAAAAATACAAACTTTGGTTATAGCAATACTTATTCATTTTCTTCACTTCCAAAATTACCAATAACAGCAAGTGGCGGATATATAGATATCAATCTTGATGGGAAACTTGATGCAAACGATACGAAGCTTGATATCAATCTCACTTCATACACCAATATCATTTCTCCAATCACAACAATGATAGAAAACAACACTACAAAAAGAAATTATTTTATGAATTTATATGATCTAAATGAAACAGAACTTTTGCAAACTGTCCCATCAAAAAATACAAAAACTATTATTCTTAACAATGGTATATTTGAAGCTATGAAAAAAGGATATTTGTTTCGTTCAGCAGAATTTAACACAACTCTCAATGATATCAATACGACATATATTCAAAGCTATAGCCGTGAAACAAATTTGAGTCAAGTAGCAATAGGTCTTGAAAATAGTGTGATGACAAATCTTGTTGCTATAAAACTTGATACAAATGAACAAAGTATTATAGAAGCTAAACTTGCTCATGATTTTTTTGTAGAACCTTTGTACTTGCATGACGGCAATTTTTCTAGAAGTGTGATATCAAGCGACCCACTTGATAAAATATGGAATATCACTTTTAAACTTGATGATATCTCAAATCAAAGTGATATTGATATCGGGATAAAAATTACAAAACTTTCAAGTGGAACTATTGGAAATATTGTGATAGAAAATGCAAACTTGACAAATGGTCTCATGAGCATTCCTTCAAAAGTATCTATTTATGGAGCAAATACAAGCGGAAGTAGCAGTAGCACTTCATATGGTTCGAGCCATAACATCGCAAAAAATGCACTTGCGATGGCTGGAGATAAGTTACTTATCAATTTGGGGTATATCATCAAAAATCAAACAATCGTTTCAAGTGAAAAATTTGCAACAGCATCCACATATAAAGTAGAAGTGTTTGTCACAAAAGTTGATGTAGGTGGGGTTATAAGTGAAGCTACAGAGATACAAGTAACCACAGCTCAAAATGTGACTATCGCCAGTGGACAAAAAATAATTGGCACTTTAGAGATAGGAAACTAAGATGAAGAAAATCATAACTATCTCACTTTTTAGTTTGAATGTTTTTGGAGTAGAACCTTTGTATGAATTTTCAGATATTCATGGATTTTTGCCTCAAGAGGAAAGAGCGACACTGAAAGCTGAAGCTGAAGCTATCAATGACACTATAGATGTGTTTAAAATAAAAGAAAGTGAGTTCGATTCTAATACTGCTGGATTTGATGCACTTGGGGATATGAAAGGGTTTGATTTTGAATTTGGGTATGGGATGAAATATTTGTACCTTCATACGACACTCAATCAAAAAAATTTACAATACTCAGGGACGACACTGACAAATAATTATTTTGAACTTTATGGAAGATACAATATTTTGCAGTTTGATAAGTTGGCACTATCTTTGGATGTTGGATATGAAACAAATAGAGCAAAAGATACTTATGTAAGAGATAGTGTTGCTATCAATGATACCATCAAAAGAGCATTTCCAGATCAGACTATCACTATAAATAATAATATTTTGACACAAATCAACGATGGAGTGACAAAAACTACCAATCTTACACTCGACCCTTATGTGGCAATACTTGATACAAAAGATGAGGCTTTGTATTGGAGAGGAATTGTCTCTTTTTGGAGTAACTATACTGTGACTGATATATTTGGTGGATATAAACAAATCAAAATAAATAACTTTATAGATAGTTCTATCGCACATGAAATTGCATTGCAAGATGATTTGCAAAATGGGGATTTGAAAGCTACTTATAAAGCGAGTAGGGAAGATGGAATGATATTTGCTGGAATGAGTTTTGGGGTAAGGTATGAGAAGTTTTTTACAGAATTCAAATACCAATACAACAAAATGTTAAGGGTAGATTGTTTGAAAGAGATGGATGTAAATCACATCGTCGATGTAAATTTTCTGTACAATATCACCCCAAGTGTTGGGTTTTATTTGGGTGGTCATATGATGAGCAATCAATTTAATGGAGAGATTCCATACCTTTATACAAAATATACAAAAACAAGTTTTGACCACAAATATGGCTATGCTCGAACTGGGCTTTTGTTTAGATTTTAGAGGGTTGTTCTGTAATGGATTGGAATAATATAGTCGTCCCAAAGCAAACTATGGTTTTATGCTCCAGTCATTGCGAGGAACGAAGCAATCCAAAAGTCGGCTTCTTGGATTGCTTCGTTCCTCGCAATGACATACAATATAAGCTTTAGTTTGCTTTATGATGACAATAATAGAGCAAGAAAAACAAAAAGAGTACTATCAAAAACTTAAAGTGATAATCGATGAAAGATATGAAACAACACAAGTTTATCCACCAAAAGAGAAAATCTTTAATGCTTTTTCCCTTTGCAAATATGAAAATCTAAAAGTTGTTATCTTAGGTCAAGACCCATATCATCAAAAAGGGCAAGCACAAGGGTTAGCATTTTCAACACCAGCGAATATCAAAAATCCCCCATCGATGGTAAATATCTTAAAAGAGATAGTGGATGATGTCGGAAGTTCAATCTGTTTAGATGGAGATTTGACCCCTTGGGCAAAACAAGGAGTTTTACTTATCAATACTGTTCTTACTGTAGAAGATAGCCTTCCAAATTCTCATCAAAATATTGGTTGGGAGATCTTCACAGACAATATCATAAAACATATTTCCGATAATCAGCAAGGGGTTGTTTTTTTACTTTGGGGGAGTCCTGCTTTGAAAAAAAGTAAACTTATCGATGGAGAGAGACATCATATTTTGAGTGCTCCTCATCCAAGTCCCCTTTCAAGTTATCGTGGGTTTTTTGGTTGCAAACATTTTAGTCAAACAAATGAGATTTTGAAAAGGTTGGGTAAGGTTGAGATTGTTTGGTAAAGTTTTTTGATTTGGTAAGTAGATGATAAGAAATAATGTCTTCTTTTATCAGTCACTGCGAGGTACGAAGCAGTCCAAGAAGCCGACTTATGGATTGCTACGTGCCTCGCAATGACTAAACTGAAAGTGTTTAGAAAACAAGACAATGTATTTTATCAATCACTTATTAATTTGGTATTGGATAAAATCTTTTTTACATGATAAATATAGATAAAATTTTAAATAACATCGAGATGGATCATCTCATCATACCTTTTGGGCGAATTCATAAAATAAACTCCACAACAGTAGTTGCTACAGGGTTGATAGTAGCTATTGGAGATGTTGTCAAGATAGAGTCTGAAAAACATCTTTATACTGTTCTTGGGATGGTTGCTTCGATTGTGGATGATGAATTTACTATCGTCCCATTTTCTTTTGTGGATGGATTTCGGATAAAAGATAAAGTGTATTTGCAAAAAGATGGACTCAGTGTGAAGTGTGGATATGGACTTCTTGGAAGAGTTATCAATGCACTTGGCGAACCAATTGATGATAAAGGAAAGATTCAAAATCTTGAAGAAACATCTGCTATAAACAAGGAGTCCATTTCCCCTTTGAAAAGAGGGATTATCAGTGAAAAGTTCTCTACAGGTGTCAAAGCAATCGACTCGATGCTTACTTGTGGAAAAGGGCAAAAAGTTGGTATTTTCGCTGGAAGTGGTGTAGGAAAATCTACACTTATGGGGATGATAGTAAAAGGTTGCGAAGCGCAAATCAAGGTAATAGCACTTATCGGTGAGAGGGGAAGAGAGATTCCTGAATTTATCCACTACAATCTTGAAAATAATCTTGAAAATACAATTATTATTACAGCTACGAGTGATGAATCTGCTTTGATGAGAAAATATGGAGCCTTTACAGCGATGGCGATAGCTGAGTTTTTTAGAGATAAAGGGCATGATGTTTTACTTATGATGGATAGTGTTACAAGATTTGCGATGGCTCAAAGAGAGATAGGATTGAGTACGGGAGAACCACCAGGAAGAGGTGGATATCCCCCTTCTGTTTTTTCACTTTTACCGCAACTTATGGAAAGAGCTGGGGCAAATCAAAAAGGAACTATCACTGCATTTTTTACTGTTTTGGTGGATGGAGATGATATGAATGACCCGATAGCGGACCAAAGTAGAAGTATCCTTGATGGGCATATCGTACTTACGAGAGAGCTTACTGAACAAGGTTTTTATCCACCGATTGACCTTTTGCAAAGTGCTTCAAGGGTGATTGATAAAGTTATTTCAAAAGACCAATACAATGGTTTTTTAAAGTTAAAAAGGATATTATCATTGATCAAAGAGAATGAAGTATTGATACGAGTTGGAGCTTATAAAAAAGGGATGGATAGCGAACTTGATAGAGCAATATCCAAAAAAGATAAAGTGCGAACTTTTCTAACTCAAGATGTCAATGAAAAACATTCTTATGATGAGGTATTAAAAAAATTCTTGGAGGTGACCCGTGATTGATTTATCGAACCAAATGATTTATAGAATTAGCAATCTTGATGTAAAAAATGAAAAAATAAGCTACCAAATGAGCACAGGAAAGGTGCTTCAAAATGGGAGTGATGATTCTGTTTTGTATGCAAGATATCTAAATGTTGAAAATAAACTAAGAGATACAGAAGGGATAAAAATCCAACTTGATAAAACTGTAGCACAAAATAATGTCGCAGATGATACGATTGCAGAAGTAAAAACAACACTTGAGAGTACAAAACAAGAGTTGTTAAAATCGCTCAATTCAGGTATGACAAGAAGTGACAGGATAGCAGTTGCTACAAGTATGAGCGGTATGAGGGATAATCTTCTTCGACTTGCAAATACTCAAATTGATGGAGAATATATTTTTGCAGGTTCTAATACTACCGTGATGCCATATACTAAAAATGCTGATTTTGTGATCAATGGTCAAATTGATTTTAATGGAAATAGCCATTTGAGAAATATAGCGGTTGACAATGGAGTGTATAGAGAAAGAGGGGTTCCAGCCTCAGATGTCTTTATGTACAATACTGATACAACGGCTGGCGATAAAAAAGTTTCTTTTACACAAGAAGAGATGGTAGTAGACCAAAATGGATATAGTTGGAAACTAAATACTGCACATGATAAATTAGAAAAATACAATCAAGATGGGACGGTAACTTCAGGGGCTAATACTGAGTATTTTGTTGTTACAGGGAATTCATCTAATCCTGAAACATTTACTACCGAAGATATTAGCACAGCAACACACATCAAAGATACAACAAAATCTGGACTCATATTGGAAGCAAAACACAATATATTTAATGATTTGAATGTAATAATTAATGCATTAAAAGGGTACAAAACAGTTTCGAATGATCAATCTAATAACGGAGAACAAGAATCTGTTATGACAGATGCAGAAGTCAGAGATGTTTTGTCAGCTAATCTTGAAAAAGTTGACAATCAATATAGTGCAACAAATATTGGGCATGCAGAGTTGGGGGGAAGAAATGCAGTTTTCAATACTTACCTTGATAGCATAACTACCAAAACGACCCATTATAATATTTTATTACAAGAAATAAATGGTGCAGATATAGCGAAGCTTTCCATGCAGTCGAAATCTTTAGAGATGACATACAATGCGTTGTTCTCAACTGTATCTAAGTTGAGCCAGTTATCTTTAGTAAATTATATTAAATAGACCAAAAAAGATATATGAACTATAGAGAGATTTTATTTAGAAAAGAATATGTGCTTGTCGCATTTATCTTTTCTATGCTTGCGATTATCATCGTTCCATTACCAAAATGGATGCTTGATTTTTTTCTTATTATCTCTTTAACATCAGCACTTTTAATACTTCTTATTTCACTTTTTATCCAAAAACCTACTGATTTATCGACATTTCCTACCCTTTTACTTATCTTGGTTCTTTTTAGACTATCTCTCAATATTGCTACCACAAGGTCAATTTTGAGCGAGGGACACAATGGACCAGAAGCGGTTAGCTCCATCATCGCTGCTTTTGGAGAGTTTGTCGTTGGTGGAAATATGGTTATTGGAATTGTTATCTTTACTATTTTGGTTTTGATTAATTTTATGGTTATTACAAAAGGTGCAGGGAGAGTTGCAGAAGTTCAAGCTAGATTTTCACTCGATTCGTTACCTGGAAAACAGATGGCAATCGATGCTGATTTAAATGCTGGTTTTATTGATGATAAACAAGCACAAAAAAGAAGAAAAGACTTAGCAAGTGAAGTGAGTTTTTATGGAACAATGGATGGGTCGGCTAAGTTTGTCAAAGGGGATGCCGTTGCTGGAATTATCATTACTTTTGTAAATCTTATCGGGGGACTTCTTATCGGGATGTTTCAGCATGATATGGATATCGCCACAGCTGGAAATGTGTATACGATTTTGACTATCGGAGATGGATTGGTCGCTCAGATACCTGCACTTATTATTTCAACCGCGACAGCTATTATTATTACTCGTTCAAATTCAGATGAAGAGAAATTTGCAAGTGGAACCATAGCACAACTTGTAAAAGATAGTAAATCGTTGATTATTACAGGTATTGCTCTTTTGCTTTTTGCACTTGTTCCTGGGTTTCCTTCTGGTATTTTGTTTGTAATGGGAATGTTGTTAAGTGGAATTGGATATTTGGTTTATATGATAGAATCAAAACAAACAAATAGTTTTGTTGACTTTTTCTCACCTAAAACACCTACAAAAAATCAAAAACTCCCTGTAACAGATATGGAAAAATTGAAAGAAAAGAAAAAACAAGCAAACGAGCAAAGTGAAGAAAAAACACTTGATAAAACGATGCGAATGGAAGTTCTTGAACTGAAACTTGGACCTAGTTTGCTCTCTTTAATACAAGGAGATAGTGAACTGCTTGATAAAATAAGAGGGATACGAAATACGATAGCTGGGCAACTTGGATTTGTAATTCCTCAAATAAGAATATCAGATGCAACTGATTTGGATATGAATGAATATGCACTTAATCTCAAAAGAATACCAATAGCAAAAGGGAATGTTGAAAGTAATAAATTTCTAGCAATGGGTGGTATTGGTGGGGCACAATTAAGCGGGAAGAAAGTAAAAGAACCTGTGTTTGGACTTGATGCTATTTGGATAAGTGAAGCACAAAAAGGGGAAGCGTTAACGAAAGGATTTACAGTAGTTGATGCACCTACTATTATCTCTACACATCTTTCAGAACTTATAAAAAAACATGCAGAAGATATTATTACAAGGCAAGATGTCGTAAATATTGTCGATAGACTCAAAGAAAATTTCCCAATTGTAGTAGATGAAGCGATGAGAATTACTACTTATGGGACAATTTTGCGAGTGTGTAAAGATTTGTTGCATGAAAAAATTCCGATTGTAGATATGCTCACTATTTTGGAATCTTTGGCTGATATTGGAGAAGTTACAAAATCTCCTGAAATTTTACTAGAGCATGTGAGAAGTAAACTTTTTAGACTTATTACAAATAAATTTAAAGGAAAAGATAGTGTGCTTCATATTATCACTATCAAACCTGAATTAGAACAAGAGTTTGTAAGTAAACTTCAAGAACAACATGGAGTAAGTCATCTTATGCTGAGCATTGGGGAGATAAATAATCTTGTCATCAAAACAAGAGAACTCGTAAAACGGATTGAAGCAAAAGGAATTACTGGAGTTTGTATGGTAGTTGACCCAATTTTGCGAAAAAGAATATCTGAAATATATGAAAAATTCGGATTTGATTTGGCAGTTTTAAGTCATGCAGAACTTGATACAAGAGCTGATTTCGCAATAGATGGAACAGTCGAGTTTTAAATAAAAGGGGTAAAGAATGAAACATTTTTTTAGATATTTACTTGTTGGGGCATTAGCCTTAATACCATTGGTTGTTGTTATTCAAATACTTTTATGGGTTCATTCTATTGGTATGTCAATATCAGATAATTTATTTTTCTTAACAAATGATAATTATTTAAGTTCTGGAATTATTGTTTTTATTGTTATTTTTTTGGTTTTTACAGGGTACTCAATAGAAAAAGTTGGCAAATCAATGCTTATTAATTTCATCGATGAGGTGCTTCAAAAACTCCCTGCTATCGGGACTATTTATGGAATGGTCAAAAAAGTAACTGAGCTTTTTAAACCAAATGCTAAAAGTGAAAAAAGGGAAGTGGTTTTGGTTGAATATCCAAAAAGTGGGCTTTGGGTGCCTGCATATGTACTTAATAAATATGAAGATATTTATGTTCTTTTTGTCCCAACAAGTCCGAACCCAACGAGTGGTTATGCGATAATAGTCGATAAAAATATAGTCAAACCAACAACCTTAACGATATCTGAGGCGAGTCAATTTATAATAAGTATGGGGGCTGACTTTATAAAAAAAGAGGAGTTATCTGTTATAATAAAAGAAGCTAATTTAGCAAATAATCAAAATAAAATGAAATAAAACAAAAATAAGGATATAAAATGATAACTTTAAAAATGGAAAAACAATGTGGATGTTTTAAAAAAAGTGATTTCAAAGAGGAGCAAACATTTGCTTCAAAAGAAGAAGCATTAAAGGAAGCGTTAGCAATGTGTGAAGATATGAATGAAACTTTTTGCCAAAAACACAATTTTACAGTTGTAGAAAATGGTGATGAGATGATGATTAAAGTGGATATGAATTAATGATTGATATTAAACTTTTACAAAATGATTTTGAAAAAGTAAGCAGTTTACTAATAAGAAAAAAAGTAGATGGAAGTTTGCTTGAAAATTTAAAAGAGAAATTAGGTGAGACAAAACAAAAAAGACAAGAGATGGAATCTCTTCAAGCTCTTCAAAATAGTCTATCGGCACAATTTGGTACCTATAAAAAAGAGGGCAAAGATACTGCCTCTTTAAAAGAGAAGATTGATAGTTTAAAAGAGAAAAGAACTCTTTTTGAAAATGAAGTCCAAGCTGATGAAAAAGAGTTAGAGTCTCTACTACTTACGATTCCAAATATCCCAAATGAGGATGTTCCTTATGGGGCAAGCGAAGATGAAAATGTGATTTTAGAGAAAATTCTTACCCCTAAAGAGTTTGATTTTACGCCACTTGAGCATTGGGAGATAGGGGAAAAACTTGGAATTATCGATTTTGAAAGAGGTGTAAAGTTAGCAAAAAGTAGATTTTCAGCTCTCTGTGGAATGGGTGCAAGGCTGGAAAGAGCATTAATCAACTACTTTTTAGATTTTAATCGAGCGCGAGGTTTTGAGGAGTGGTATGTCCCTTTTATGGCAAATAGTGCGATGTTAACTGGAACTGGACAATTACCAAAATTTGAAGAGGATTTATTTAAAATCGAAGGGGAAGACCTTTATCTTATCCCAACTTCAGAGGTACAACTTACAAACCTTTTTAACGATGAAATAATATCTGGTGAACAATTACCACTTTTACTTACTTCATATACTCCATGTTTTAGAAAAGAAGCTGGAAGTGCTGGGAGAGATACAAGAGGGATGATACGGCAACATCAATTCGATAAAGTGGAACTTGTGGCGATTACTACACCAGAACAATCAACTGAAATTTTTTATAAAATGGTAGAGTGTGCGAGTGATTTATTGACTTCACTAGGGCTTCCACATCAAAAAGTACAGCTCTGTACTGGTGACCTTGGATTTGGGGCAGCCGTTACGATTGACCTTGAAGTTTGGCTCCCTGGACAAGGAAAATATAGAGAGATTAGTTCAATTAGCAATACAAATGATTTTCAAGCAAGACGAGCGAAAATACGGTATAAAGATGATAAGAAAAATATTTTATGTCATACTTTGAATGGTTCAAGTTTGGCGGTTGGAAGAACTCTTGTCGCTATTTTGGAAAACTATCAACAAGCTGATGGAACAATAGAAATTCCACAAGTGCTTCAAAAATATATGTAGGTTTTTTGTTTTGAAAAAACTTATTTTTGTTCTCTTTTGTTACTTGAATTTATCAGCAACTATAGTGAGCAATGAGTTTATGAAGAGTGATTTGGATATTTTAAAAGACCTTGATATCGAAACTTCATACATAAAAGACCAAAAATTTCAAGATTATTATAGTAACTTTTCTGATAAACACGAGGGAAGTTATGTCAATAGTCTTAATAATGGGGAAGATTATATTCCTGAAATAACCAATATTCTAAAAGAAAACGATGTTCCTTCTGTATTTTTATATATGGCGATGGCAGAGTCAAACTTTATGCTTGAAGCAAAATCGCCAAAAAGTGCCTTGGGACTTTGGCAATTTATGCCAGGAACTGCTTCTGAATTAGGTTTGAAAAAGAATAAATATGTAGATGAACGGATGGACTTTATTAAGTCAACTGAAGCGGCCGTAAAGTATCTTACAAAACTTCATGGTATTTTTGGTTCTTGGTATCTTGCAGCACTTTCTTATAATGCTGGAGATGGACGGGTTATTGAAGCTATCACACGAGCTACAATTGATATTTATTGCAAAGAAAATGACTGCACAAATAATGAAACAATTCAAGGATATAAAAAAACTTTAAATGATTTCGAAAGAGGAAGAGCTAAATTTAGAGATGTCAATGAGATATATAAAGTTGTAAAAAGCTGGGATGAGTATAAACCTACTATTAATCATCTTTTAAGTGAAAAAAAAGGAAACAACAGACAATACCTTCCGTCTGAAAGTAGAAATTATATAAAAAAAATCATATCTCTTGCGATGATGAATAACAACGATAAGCTAGCTACAAGCGATAACCGACTTCTCAATCGAGGTAGAGATTCCTCTCTTGTAAGAGTTGATGTTTCTGGGGGAATGTTGCTTAAAAATATTGCTTCATTGGCTGGGGTTACAACAGATAAATTGAAAAAATTGAATCCACATCTCAAAGGCAATATTACACCACCAGCGGATTCAAAGACGCAAATGTATATTCCACAATCAAAATTGGTTGAGTATAATGAAAATAAAAAGAATGCAAAAGCAAATGCAGTAACATCAAATGGGGATGAAAATAATAATAATAAAGTGCTAGAGGATGATTTGGACACGATAGAATCAGATTATGTGAAGACTTATGTTATCAAACAAGGGGATAATCTTTTCCGTGTAGCTAAACAGTATGGTACAACTACAGATAAAATAATGAAAGATAATAATCTAAAATCAAACAAAGTAAAAAAAGGGGATAAAATTGTTATTAAACTTAAATAAAATATGTTTATTTTTGGTATATATGCTTATTTTTACTGGATGTCAAAAGAGATATTCTTCTGGGAGTTATTCATCAAAAAGCTACACAACAACACCTCAGTATCAAAAAATAGACAAACAAGAAATAAGAGATTCGCAAGCTATGCATAATGCTACTATGAGACCTTATGAAGTTTTTGGGAAAACATATTATCCGACGATGGCTTCAGTTGGTGATGAATTTGAAGGAATAGCTTCTTGGTATGGACCTGATTTTCATGCGAAGAAAACATCAAATGGTGAAATGTACGATATGTTTGGTTATACGGCAGCTTCAAAAACATTGCCAATGAATGCTATGGTTCAAGTCTACAATAAAGACAATGGTAAATCAGTTGTAGTAAGAATTAATGACAGAGGACCGTTTGTGGAGGGTCGAATTATAGACCTTTCAAATAGTGCAGCTAGAGATATAGAGATGGTGGGAAAGGGAACAGCAAATGTTAAAATTTCAATTGTTGGATTTCATTCTAAAATAGCAGTTACGAGTGAAGAGAAAAAAGAGACACAAGAAATAGGGAAGTTTTTTGTTCAAATAGGAGCGTTTGCAAATCTAAATGGAGCTAAAATGACAAAAGATAAATTTAACAATACTGTACTCGAAGGGAATTATAAAGCTATCATCAAGCAAACAACCACAAACGATAAGATACTCAATAGAGTATGGATAAGTGGATTTGCAAGTGAATCTGAAGCAAATGATTTCAAAAAAGAAAATGGCTTAATGAACGCTATGGTGATAGCTCAATAAATTTTAAAAAGGAAAATGCATGACTGAAATAATACGAGAAACAAAAGAAACAGCAATAAAATGTAAGTTAGATATAAAAAATTCTGAACCAAGCCAGATTAATAGTGGGGTTGGATTTTTAGATCATATGCTGGAAGCTTTTGCAAAACATAGTGGCATCTCGCTTCAGATAGATTGCAAAGGGGATACGCATATTGATGACCATCATAGCGTTGAAGATTGTGGAATTGTTATTGGACAAGCTTTGAAAAAAGAGGTATTTCCTATATGCGATGTTGAAAGATACGGAAATGCAACTGTTGTGATGGATGAAGCTAGTGTAAGTTGTGCTTTGGATTTATCAAATCGTCCTTACCTTATCTATAAAACTCCTGTTTTTGGAAAAGTTGGCTCGTTTGATGTTGAGCTTGTTGAGGAATTTTTCCATGCATTGATTCTTAATAGCGGTATCACTTGTCATTTGATTTATGAGAGAGGGGCAAATAAACATCATATTATAGAAGCAACTTTTAAAGCTTTTGCAGTGGCTTTGAGAAGAGCAATGGCAGAAAATAAAAAAGTAGGTATTCCAAGTACAAAGGGGATTTTATGATTAAATTATTGGTATTTGATATTGATGGAACGCTTACAAATGGGCAAATCGCATATGATGCAAATGGAATAGAAACAAAGTCTTTTGATGTAAAAGATGGGATGGCTATAGAAGCATGGGTAAAAAAATTTGGGTTTAAAGCGGTTTTTATCACGGGGAGAAATAGTCCTATTGTCGAAAAAAGAGGAAAAGAGCTTGGCATTTCATATATTTATCAAGGGATAAGTGATAAAACAAAAGTTCTTAATGAAATCTTAGAAATGGAAAATCTCACGCTTGCAAATGTTGCTGCTATTGGCGATGATTTGAATGATATTAAAATGCTTCAGGCGGTAAAAATTTCTTTTTGTCCAAATGATGCAACCGAAGAGGTAAAAAAAGTTGTTTCGGTTGTAAGCTCAAAAAATGGCGGACACGGAGCTGCGAGAGAGATGATAGAATATATTTTGAAAATATCTGATATTGAGTTAAAGAGTTTATGGCTTTAAAACTATTTATTTTTTTAATTATATTAACTCCTTTTTTATTGACGGATATAAATGTAGTCGAATCTATAAAAATAAAATCAGATGTTGTTGCACCAAAAGTATCTTTTTTAAATTCTAAAATGTATGAAATCAATACCAAAAATGTGGATAAAACTATGAGTTCGAGCGAGGCATATATATATCAGGATAAAGATGAATTGTTTGGTACAAGCCTTGCTTTGAGAAATGCTAATAATAATTCTGATACAATCAGTGCGGCATATATGAAGAGAGAAAATGGTATTTATAATTTTCAAACTGATGTTGTTTTGATACGAGATGGAGAATTAGAATTGAAAACAGATGCAGTTCAATATGATTTGAAAACTGGTATTGCTACAAACAATGTTAATTTTGAATTTACTTACAAAAACAGTCATTTTAGTGGAAAGAATCTATATCTAAATCGAAATGAATATGCTATAAGTGGCGATAGTGCCCATATTATCATCAGTGAAAAGGATTTGAGAAAGTGAAATATTTTATAGTTATTTTTTTGTTATTATCATCAGTATTTGGAGATGAAACGGATGTTGATATAAAAGCAAATAATTTTACAGCAGATAAATCCAAAAATAGTATTATTTTTACTGGAAAAGTTTCTATGCTTAAAGATGCGGACAAATTGTATTGCGACAAATTGACGGTATATACAAAAACAGTGGGGAATACAAATAAAATAGTTATTCAAAATTATATAGCGGTAGGTCATGTCAATATGAGTGTGAAAAGACCAAACACGGTAATGATTGGAAAGGGAGATAAGATAACTTACGATGTCGATGAGCAAGTATATGTTATCACTGGAGATGGCTATTTGGAAGATGTAGCTGGGCAAAAAACAGTCAAAGGTGAGAGGATATATTTTGACCAAAAAAATGAAAATACAAATATTGATGGTGGAAAAAATAAACCCGTTCAATTTAAACTAAAAATAGAGAGTAAATAGATGAGAATAATAGATGCACAATTTGTAATATCTGCAGCGACTATTGCTGAATGCCCAAATCCAGATGTAGCAGAGATAGCTTTTTTGGGGAGAAGTAATGTTGGGAAAAGTTCCCTTTTAAATTCCCTGACAAAAAGAAAGAGCTTAGCAAAATCTTCTTCAACACCTGGAAAAACACAACTTATCAATTTCTTCGATATTACTTTTAAAGATGATGAAGATTTAGAATGTGAGCATAGATATGCAAGGTTTGTTGACCTTCCTGGATTTGGATATGCTAAAGTTGCAAAATCACTCAAACGAGATTGGAATAAGAATTTAACAGAGTTTTTGGAGAAACGAATTAGCTTGCAAATTTTTGTCCATTTGATTGACTCAAGACACAATGAACTTGATATTGATAAAAATGTGGATGAATTCTTGAAATATATTCAAAAAAAAGACCAACTCATCATTGATGTTTTTACAAAAACCGACAAGTTAACTCAAGCAGATTTGCAAAAACTAAAATTAAAACATCCGAATGGAATATTTATCTCAAATCTGAAAAATAGAGGTATTGAGACTTTAGAAAGTGCTCTTTCAACCTATCTTTTTGGGAAATAAATGATGGTTTCTTTCATTAAACCTACAGTAATTGATATCCAAAAAATGCAACAACTTGTTGCACAAGAGGTAAAAAATGGAAATATACTAGACAGAAGTGCCTCTGAAATGGCTACAACTATACGGTCATATATTGTTGCCTATGATGATGATATTATTGTTGGTTTTGTAGCTCTTCATATCCATACTGATACACTTTGTGAGATTAGAAGTTTGGTTGTGGACAGTGATTTTAGAACAAAAGGTATCGGAACTGAATTAATAAATAGAGCTATAACTGAAGCTAAATTGTATGGTTTGAAAACTGTTTTAGTGCTTACTTATCAGCAAAAGTTATTTGAAAAGCTTGGTTTCAAAGTGATAGCAAAAGAATCTATTCCTGAAACTAAAATATGGCTAGATTGTATTAAATGCAAACATTTTCCAATATGTGATGAGATTGCACTTACTTTAGAGCCACTTGCAAATTCAAACAAATGATTATAAACAGTTTCAATCATCATCTTTTCACTTTAAAAATAACCATTTACAGGGGGTAAATAGTGATTTTTAAAGTGAAAATCTAATAATTGCTACTATTCATACTCAAAATCTTTGAATTTGCAAGTGGCTCTTTAGATATCTAATTCTCAACCCTCATACAATATGGAAATTTTGTCATCTATGAGTTCAACATAAAGTTCTTTTTTCCCAGCAAAATTATAATTTTTTGTTGAGTATATTTGATAGTATTTAATTTTATACATATTTTTATTTTCCTCATTAGGATAGGGGATAATGTTTATATCTTTAAATGTTATTTGTTTCTTTTCTTTTCTATCAAAAAGAGATTTTTTGTAAGATATAAATGATTTAATATCACTGCCGTCTGTTTTTTTGAAGTTTTGCGAATAAAAAGAGATATAAGTTTCAAAATCACTCTTTTCCCATGCATTTTTCCAACTGTAAAAATTTGCTAATAAGTGAGCCATATCGCTTTTATTTGAAATATTTGCATCGGTGATATTATTCTCGATTATAAGTACGGCATTACTGTAGTTAATGCTTTTATCAAGAAGTTCTAAATTCGCATTATCCAATGCAATACATCCTTTGGTTGAAGAATCTCGTTCTCCATTGGTGGGAAGACCATGAATCCAAATGCCATCTCCTGTTCGTCCGTTTATCTTATCAAAATTATTTGGATAACTTGTCACAAGTGCTAAAGGACCATAAAATGAATCCAATGTAGTAAGTTTATTTATTAAGTCATAAGCCCCTAACGGCGTTTTTAAATCACCCTTACTAAGTTTAGCACCATTATTTTTCCCTGTCATAATATCAGATTCAAATATTTTCACTTGCTCTTTTTTATTATTTTTATAAATATGTATTTTTTTCATATCAGATTGGCAAACAAGTGTATATTCAATAGAATCATAATATCCATTTGAAGTATCAACATTTTTAAGATACTCATCCCAAAAGTTTTTACTTGCTAATTCTTGATTTAGCTTATGTTCAATAACCTGCAATCCATTTTCTTTATATAAGGTGACTAGCTCAAATGAACCAAATAATTGACTAGAGACGAGTAACAATATAAATATATGCACAATGATTTTCACTAAATTCCCAAAACTTTAAGATGCGGGATTGTATAATATTTCACATAAATAAATCATCAAAAAAGAGTTAAATGTTCAAGATTTTAATAGGATTTTTTTGTTTTTTAAGCATCTCTTTTGCTGCTACCAATCAAGATTTATCTTGGGGTAAAGGTGAGAGTTTAATCACTTTTTTAACAAAATACAACATCAATAAGGATGTGTACTTTAACCTATCAAAAACAGATAAAGAACTTTGTTCTGAAATTGAAGCTGGTGCCGATTATAGATTAATGGTTGCTGACAATGGTGCTTTGTTGCATGCTTTGATACCAATTAGTGAAGAGATGCAAATTCACCTCTATAGGGCAATAAATAAAGTTGATTATATACTTGATATTATTCCTGTTATTTATGAGACAAAAACTGAACTTTTAACATTTAAGCTTAAAGCATCACCGTATCAAGATATAGTACATTTAACGAAAAACAAACAACTTGCAAACGAATTTATCAAAGCATTTCAAAAATCTGTGAATTTTAAAAAAGTGCATAAAGATGATATCGTTGCTGTTAAATATGAGCAAAAAACAAGACTAGGGAAATATTATGGTTCACCTGTTGTATTGGGAGCTTTTGTGAGACTTCAGCACCAAGAAGATAAATATGTGTTTCAAAATCTTGATGAGGGTGTTTTTTATGATGAGACTGGGAAAAGTTTAACAGGTGTTCTTTTTAAAATACCATTGAGTTATAATAGAATCTCAAGTATATTTACCTACAAAAGATTTCATCCAGTGTTAAAAATTTATAGAGCACATCTTGGAGTAGATTTTGCAGCACCTGTAGGGACTAAGATTTGGGCAACTAGCAATGGTAATGTATCTTTTGTTGGGAGAAAAGGTGGATATGGAAATGCAGTTATTATCAGTCATGATAGTGGATTTAAATCTTTGTATGCCCATCTTTCAAAATTTAATAAAAAATTAAAAACAGGCTCAAATGTCAAACAAGGGGATATTATTGGTTTTGTTGGGTCAAGTGGCGTGAGTAGCGGACCACATCTTCATTTTGGTATGTACAAAGGAGTTAGAGCTATGGACCCTATGAAAATAGTATCAACTTCAAAAAAAGCACTTTTAGGGAATGCAAGAAAAATATTTATGGATAATGTAACAAAAATAAGAAAAGAGTTAGAAAATTCTTTGCAAAATGAAGGAAAACCTTTTAAATTAGATACTATAAGTTTATCTTCAGAGGTTAAAATAGTGGCACCAAAAACGAAAAGCTTTTTTTGAGTTTTACATCACTGCATCAAGTGATTCTAAGATAGTTTGCACTTTTGCTTCAATATTGCCATCAAAATTTCCTAAATCACTTGCAATGACCACTCCACCAGCTGTAACATTTGGGTCTTCTTGAACTTGTATGAAACTATCAAGATTTAGTTCATTTTTGAGTGCTAGATAATCTTTTGGATTAAGATGAATTGTTATCTTTGAAGCAGTTTTAATTTTATTTAAAATATTTTCAATAGTAACCTTGGCGATATTTGCAGATTGTTCACCAATTTCAACACCGATAATTTTTTTTGCAATAGACATTGATGTTTTTAATATTTTTGTTTCCAATTGAAATGTAGCTTGCTCAAAAAAAGTTGCATAATTCTTCAAATCTTTTAGTGCTTGAACAATTTGTTTATCAAAATCTCTCGAACTTACACCATTATTTTCTATATTTGTAACTTTTGCATCTAATTGAACTAGATACTGAGTAAGTTTTTGTACTTCTAAAAGCACTGGGTCTACATTTCCATTAATTGATTTATCGTTTAGTGTAGAAATACTTTTCATTTGTGTATTTTGTGTTGTTGAATTATTTAAAAAAGTACCGAGAGTATATGTTTCAACAGTTGAGGGAGTTACAATTTTAGCGGTTGAATTTACATTATTATTCACTCATCTCCCTTTCAATTTGACCATTCTCAATGAGTTTTTGAGCTACACCCAGCATTTTTCTTTGAGCAGCTTCAACATCTATAGGTTTTACACGACTTAACATCTCAAATTCTTCTTTAAATCGTTCTTTTGCTCTTTGACTCATCGCTCCTGCAACTGTGTCAATATCTTCTTGTGGTGAACCTTTTAGTGCTACAGCCAAATCTGCTGCATCGACTTCTGCTAAAATTTTCATCATGTCTTGAGCTTCGAGTTTGAGCATATCTTCAAATACGAACATATTGTCTTTGATATTTTTTGATAATTCAGAATCTAATCCATTTATGCTTGTAAGAATTGCTTGTGATTTTGGCCCCATTCTATTAAGCATATCAGCAACAACTTTAACTCCACCGACTTGTGTGATATGGGAGAGTAATGACTCTAATTTTTTCTCCAAAACAATCGACATAGTCCTTACGATTTCAGGACTCACATCTTTTATTGTAGCCATTTGCATAGTAACTTTTACTTTTATATCAGGATGAAGTGTTTCAAGAAGTTCAGCTGCTTGATTTGGCTCCATATGAGATAAGATTACGGCCATAGTTTGCGGGGATTCATCTTTGATAAAATCAGCTAATTGTTTTGGATTAATATTTTCCAAGTAAGCAAACGAAGCTTTTGCTTCTGCTAATTGTGCTAATTTCGCTAATACACTATCGGCTTCAGCTTTTCCAAGAGATTTATAGAGCAAGTCTTTGGCATATTCAAAACCGCCAGAAGTTATAAATGCATTTGATTTTGTAAATACATAAAACTCATCAAGAATAGCTAAAGAGGTATCTTTATCTATAGCTGATAGTTGAGTGATCGCTGTTGAAATTTGTTCTACGAGTGTTAAAGGAAGATTTTGGAAAATTTTAACAGTAGATGTCTCACCCATTAAAACGCAAAACATTGCTATTTTATCCAACATTGAAACACCATTTAAAACTTCATGATTTATTTCTTTACTCATTGTTTCCCTTTTTTCTTAAGTTTTTTATCACCTTCCGTGAGTAAGAGTTCAATCATTTTTGCAATATCTGCAGAATGATTATTGATTTGTGAATCAAGTTCTTCAACCAAAACTTCGTATTGAGCAGCTGTTTCCTTATCTAACCCATCAATATTTCCCAATATTTGATTTCTTATTTTATTCTTTAATCTGTTTTTCTCAATATTTGGATTGAAAGATTCATAATCAAAATCTTCATCCGCTACCCCAACTTGTTCTTTTTTGGCTCCACTAGACGAACCAGATAAATCTATTCCATTAGAAGCTATAAATTTTTTATAAAATATAAATAATAAAATGGCACTAATAAGATATTGAATGTATTCACCATAATCTTGAATTATTGATTTTGCAGCCATCGACGGAAGAGAATCACCATCCTCGGTAGCATTCGTATCTTGGGCTATAAATTTAAATGCCTCAACAGAAACATTATCTCCTCTTGTTGCATTTACACCAATTCCATTTTCAATAATAGATTTTAATTGAGCTAAAAAGGCAGCTTTATCTGTAACTTTATCCAATACAGATGAGTCAAATGTAACTGCAGCCTGTATTTTTCCAACTTTAGCAAATGCATTATCTCTTTCTTTAATAATTCTTTTTGATATTTCATAGTTTATGATATTTTTAGTTTCTTCTGTTGCAGCTTTCGATTTTGTTTCTGCAGAATTATCATTTGGATTCTGTATATTACTTTGAACTCCAGGAACACCAGTTTTGCTTTTGTCTTTTTCTTCTTTATTCGATGTTGCTTCACTTGTTTCTTGGCTTCGGATTGTCCCTTCTGGCTCAAATATCTCTTGCTCAATAAGTTGATTTTTAAAGTCAAGCAATATCGTAACTCTTGCTATTACTTTGTTAGCACCCAAAAACGGCTCAAGCAAAGCTACAATTTTATCTTCATATTCTTTTTCTAATTTATTTTTATATTTTTCGTGAGATTGATATTTTAAGTTATCAATATCATCTTCATTTTTTTCCAACATAGAACCATCTTGATCAATTAATTTAATATTTTCAGGTTTTAAATTTGGAATAGCAGAGGAGATAAAATTTTTAATCCCTTCTATTTGTCTTTGGGTTAAAGTTATTCCTGGTTTTAGATTGAGAACAGCTGAAGCAGTTGGGTCAGTTTTTGTTTCTGTAAAAACAGATTCTTTTGGAATCGCTATCTTAACCGTTGCAGAAACAACTCCGTAGAGAGATTCCAATGACCGACTCAGTTCACCTTCTGTAGCACGCAGGTATTTCACATTATTTTCAAAATTAGTTGAACCAAGTGAACTTTTATCAAATATCTCCCAACCAGTATGCTTATTTGTCACTGCTTCGCTTGTTACAAGTTTAATTTTTGCAATATTTACATTTTCTTTGTTAGTTCTTAGTGTAAGATTGTCTCCATTTCCGATAATTGAAAAAGGTATCCCTGCTGCATCTAGTTCGTTTGAAGCTAACATGATTTGATTTTTTGTTAAATTTGAAGCAATGGTAAAATTCAATTTTTCATCATTTGATTTAAGATTTGAGTATATTAATAATCCTACTAGGAAAACAAAAAGTATTGAAAAACCACCAATAATTACTGCTCTTTGTCCAGCATTAAGATTATTTATAAATTTGAATATTTGATCCATATATTAAATAGTATCCTAACTAATTTTTTCCAGCAGCATCAACCATCATTTTGAACCATCTGGAATCTCTTTTTATTGAATTTGCTATTGCATCATTCATCACAGCATTTTTTGACATTTCACTTACTTGTTGATCAAGACTAACATTGTTTCCATCATTTTGTTCCTCAAGATTTTCAACTTCATAAGTTTTCATAGTAGAAAGTGAAGGACTTTGTGATGAAAAAGCAATATGATTTTTATGTGTTGTTACTAATTTTAAATCATTAGTTTCAGTATTATTCAAATGGTCTTCAAAGCTTACATCTTTTGTTTTGTAATCCGGAGTATTTAAATTAGCAATATTGCTAGCTATTATTTTTTGCCTTTCGCTAGTATAATTCAATTTCTGATACAATAAATTGCTAACATTACTTGCTTCCATTATGACTATCTACCATCAATTTTTGCTAAAAGTTTTTCGCTTAATTCACTAATTCCAGTTATTGCTTTTTGAGATTGTTCCAGTCTTCTTTGACTATCAATAAGCGCAACCATTGTGCTAACAGCATTAATATTACTTTTTTCGATAGCTCCCAATAAGAGAAATTGATCATTATCAATCATTGGATTTATTTTTGAATCATCTAGTATTTTGTAGTCATTGTTGCCAATTTTATTAAGATTTGAATATTGTGTATTGACTAGTGCAATTTGTGTTTGAAAACCATCTTCAATATTGATTTGTTGATTGTTATTGTTTAATACTTTCTTGCCATCAAATGTTGACAAAACACCACCGAGATTTTTAAAAGAACCATCTCTTGTAAGTAAAATAGTACCATTTTTATCTTGCGCTTTAAAAAAAGTATCATTTGTTTTTAAAGCAAAATCAAGTGGATTATTTGTTTCAACAACTGACCCAATATCCCCTCTTATAAAATTACCATCTATTTTCGGAACAGTATTGTTTATAGTATCTAGCTTTGTTGGAGCAAGATCTTTTTGAGCCAATCTTTCAAGATAATGATTAAAAGACCCCTCTACAAGATTGTCTTCTTTGAATGCATTTGTATTCAAATTAGCTAAATTATTAGAAATAACATCAACACGATTGAGTTGATTTATCATAGCAGCCGATAAAGAGTATATGCCTTGATTCAAAAAGATTACTCGTGATTAAATTCAGCTATTAAGCTATCCAAATCATCTTCCGAAACAGTTTGTGAACTATCTCCAGAAATATGTTTTGCAATTTGAACTTCTGGTTTTCCAGAGTCATCCTCAAATAATCCGCTTAAATAGAGTGAAAGTTTTCTGATAACTGCCATTACTCTTTCTATTTTTTGTCTATTGATATCATGATATTGCATAATTTCCATAGCTTCAAAAACTTTATTATTTTCATTATTTACACCATCCGTAATTGAATTAATTGCTTCTTTTGTATCTTTTGCTTTTTGTAAACTCTCGTAAAATATTTCAACATTAGGAAATTTTACAGTTAATGTTTCTAATAACTTAATTTGACTATTTACAAAATCAGAAACTTTATTCGTTTCTTTTTGTATAACATCATTTTCATCAAGGATAAAACTCAATACATCAAATATTTGTGAAGCTTTTTCTTCACTATCTTCTGCTACTTCATTGAGTTGATTTACAACTTTGTGCTCTTTGTCTGCAGGTAAGGGATATATCCCCTTGTCAATTTTGGAACTTATGTCGTCAACAACTTTTGCAGGATTAGATTCTTTTTTTGGAACTGATGCTGGTTTGTCCTCAGCAATCCCGCCAATCCCAGCCAATAAAGCATCCATATCAGTTTCATCTAAAGTATCATTTTTTTCATCTGCATCAACAATTCCATCAATACCAGCTAATAAATCATCAATACTTCCACTGTAGTTATTGGAGCTTTTAACACCGTCATCAACGACGCTATCAATACCAGCCAATAAATCATTAATGTCATAATCATCAGAATTATCTGAAGAATCCATAACTGTATCATTCATAAGAGCTTCGATTTCTTCTTGAGTCATACTCATGATTTATCCTTTAATTTTTGAAGAATGGATCAAGTTTTTCTTTTAATGTTTGAGCATTAAATGGCTTAACAATATAGTTATTTACTCCAGCTTTTAAAGCTGTAATAACTTCACTTTTTCCACCTTCAGTTGTAATCATAACAGTTGGAGTTCCTCTGTGAGTACTTCCTTCTCCTCTTATTTTTTTAACCAATTCTAGACCATTCATATTAGGCATATTCCAGTCAGTTAAAATTACATCATATTTTTTTTCTTGTAGCATTTTCCAAGCCACTACACCATCTTCAGCTTCATCAAAATTACCTTTTTCAACACCCAACTGCTGAACAACATTCCCAATAATTCTTCTCATAGTTGAACTATCGTCTACAATTAAAATTCTCATTTTATTTCATCCTTTTTAAGTTCTATAACATACCTCACTAATTATAATTAATTTAGAGTAAATAATCACTTAAAACAAGAGATAACACTCTTAATTATAAAATAATGTCATCAAATAAAAAAGATGATTTTAAAAAATATTACGATAAAATTTATGCATATTAAAATTGGAGTTTAAAAATGGTAAGAGGTTTATACACATCAGCAGCAGGTATGAATGCACAACAAAACAATATTGATGTAACATCAAATAATATAGCCAATGTCAACACTACTGGATTTAAAAAGGATAGAATTGAATTTGCTGATTTGATGTATCAATCTCTTAATTATACGGCAAATGCTACAAGTGAAAGTACAAATAATCCAACTGGCATTGATGTTGGTTTGGGTGTAAAAATTACTGGGATACAAAAAAGCTTTATTCAGGGGAGTTTGACTGAAACTGGTAACGATCTTGACCTTGCAATCCAAGGAAAAGGGTTTTTCCAAATTACTACTCCAACTGGAGATACTCAATACACTAGAAATGGAGCTTTTAAAGTAGATAGCGAAGGAACTTTGGTAAATGGACAGGGATACAAAGTTGAACCAGAGATTTCAGTTCCATACAATCTTACAAATGTTTCGGTTTCTCAAGATGGCATAATAACTGCTATGAATCCTATAGATAATACTATTACTACATTAGGACAATTAACAATTACTGATTTTATAAATCCAGCAGGTCTTGCTCCAAAAGGAAATAGCCTTTATGCTGTAACTGATACATCTGGACCGGCAATTACTGGAAACCCTGGTACGGAAGCTTTTGGAAGCCTACAGCAAGGAATGCTTGAAGCGTCAAATGTTCAGTTGGTGAATGCAATGGTTGACTTGATTACCGCACAAAGAGCATATGAAGCAAATTCAAAATCACTAACCACAACAGATGCGATGCTTCAACAAGTGAATCAATTAAAAAGGTAGTCTAATCTAATATGAATTTAGATGAACTAAAGCAACGACGAGAAGAAAATATTCGCTTACACAAAGGGAAGAAGAAAGCTTATTATTTGAAAAAAAAGTTAGCAACTACTTCTGGGGTCAGTGAACAAAAGCATCCATTTATTGACTATGAAAAAGAGTTATTTGGTGGAGATTTAAATAGTTTTACTGCAAAAATTAAAGAGATAGCGAAGAAACAAAAAACGCATATTCAGGATAGAGAAGAGATAATTCTTGCAAAAATTGAAGAATACCGAAACAAGAAAAAAGATTATTATATTGAAAATAAAGACAAAAGACTCCAATATGATAAAGATTATAGAATTAAGAAAAAAGAAGATTTAAAGAATTATCGAAAAGAATATTACGATAAAAATAAAAATAAAATTTTAACCAAGCAGAGAGAAAATAGAAAAAAAATTAAGTCAAAGTTAGATGATGGCAACTGATTTATCTCTTCAAATACAAGAAGCCATTACAAGTACTATTGAAACTTCTCTTACGAGTGGTGCTAATGTTTTTGTATCAAAAATACATAAAACAACCAATAAATCGCTGAGCGGATTAAATATTCTTATTATTAATGCATCTTTTGTGTTCGAGAAATTAACCACAAACTTCAAGTTTGTGCTCCCAGCAAGAACAGCTACAATGATTGCTTATGCTATGTTGATGGAAGATTCCCCCCCGCTTGATACTATAAGTGATGATATTGCAGATGCAATGAAAGAATCTATTACCCAAATATGCGGTAGCCTTCAAACGGTTATTAACGGTACTGGTTTTGCAGATTTAGGGAAAACTAGTTTTTCAATAGGTGATTTTGAAATTATTGATGGTTCAAATTATCAAGTTGTCAACGAGCTTCTTTTGTTTAAACTATCAATTGGCGAAGATAGTTTTGAATATTTTATAGATTTCGAAGAGAATTTTTTGCCATTTATAGAAGAACTTGCGAATGGTGAAGTGATGATTTTTGAAGAAAGTGAATCGTTGACTGATGCTCCAAGTAATCTTACGGAAGATATAGTAAGCTCTAATGATGAAGAAGAATATGCACCAGAAAGGTCTGCACAAATCGCACAAACTACTGAAGAAATGAAAGTTATTAAAGAAGATGAAAATGTAGTTGAAGAAGTTGATAAAGTTTTATCTGCTGATAGTGATGAGATGATTGCTGCTGATAAGAGAAATAAAAAAATAAAAATAATAGTGATTGCTTTAGGGGCAATTATAGCCATTATTATTGTTGGATTTTTTGCATTATTGTTTATGGGATTCTTTGATAAAGAAGAGGTTATTGGCGATACAAATGCTACAAAAGAGCTAAATATTACAAAACCATCAGAAAAATCTTTGGTGATGGCTGATATTAAAAATAAACAAATTGACTTTAAACTTGATATGATAAATGAAGAAAGAGTAAATGCTAAATTGAAATACCTTACAAAATATGAAATTTTAGAAGAAGATGTTTTGGCAAAATATAAAAAAGATGAAGCCGATAGGCTTTATAAATTAAAAATGGAAAAACTTGAAGAATTTGCTTTAAATAATAAAGAAGAATCCTTGTACAAAAATAATAACGATGGAAATGAAACAAGTACAAAACTATTAGTAGATAGGTTTGCCGAACAAAATACAACAGAACAAAGTCCATTTGAAGAACAAAACATACAAGCATTAGATAGTGAATCTTTGATGTTTATTAGAATTGATCCTAAAAAATATAAGCAATACAAAGCTACTGTCACCGAAAATAAACAAAATTCAACTCAAGTCTCTATTTGTAAAGATACTAATGGAGTAGTGAATGTTTATGTTGGCCCACTTTATCTTAAAACAGTCATTAATAATATTGTCAATGGTGCAAAAAAAGTTGATAAAAATAGCAAAAATGATATGGAAATTATCACAATCACAAGAGGTGATTTTAATAAAATGTGTGATTTTTAATAGTAGAGTTGTTTATTAGAATTTAAAACAAGGGTAGTTGCAATTTTGCAACTACCCTTGTTCATTTGGAAAGATTATAAGTCTTGTTCCACAATCTCTTGAAATCTACCAAAATAGATTTTCATTGCATCGCTTAAATCTTTTTTAATACCGTTGATAAAAATTTCATCTCCACCAACTGTACCAATTTTTGTACATTCGACATGTTGTGTCCCAACAAAAGTTTCAAATGCAGCTTCATCTTCGTATCTTACTTCAACTATTGCTCTACTTAAAGATTCAGCAAAAATATCTTTTGTATCTTTTAGTGGAACAGTGATATTAATCCCTTTTCCACCAACAACTGCCATTTTAGACGCACTTATTGCAATTCCACCAACATTGACATCTTTTGCTGATTGTAAAAGTCCAGCTTTATTTGCTTCTATTACAAAATCCCAAAGGTTAAGTTCTTTTTTGAAATCTACTTCAGGATGAGTTCCAGCAACTTTTCCATAGATTTTTTTCATATACAAACTTCCACCAAACTCAGGTTTAGTTTCCCCTAAAAGATAGAGTGTGCTTCCCTCTTTTTGAACAGCTGATGGTAAAACTTTATTCATATCATCATTGAGTCCAACAGTTGCAATCGCTGGAGTTGGGAAAACTCCCACGCCATTTGTTTCATTATAAAGACTTACATTTCCACCGATAACTGGCGTATTTAACTCTTTACAAGCTTTTTTAATCCCTTCACATGACATCATAAATTGCCACATAACTTCTGGATTTTGTGGGTTTCCAAAGTTAAGACAATCTGTAATAGCAAGTGGACGAGCTCCAGTCATCGCAACATTTCTCCCAGCTTCCATAACAGCTGCAGCTGCTCCCATCTCTGGATTGATATAACAATATCTAGTATTACAATCAGCACTCATGGCTATTGCTTTCCCCGTTTCTTTGATACGAATAACACTTCCATCAAGTGTCCCTGGACCTTTTATTGTATTTGTTTGCACCATTGAATCGTATTGACTATATATCCAAGATTTATCAACAACTTCAATATCGCTAAACATCATATCAAAGGCTTCCCCAGTCGAGATAGTTTTATCTAACACGATATCTTTGATAGTTTTGAGATATTCAGGCTCTTTAACTGGTCTATCTAAAATAGGTGCTTCTTCACTCAACGGTTGAATTGGAATATCAGCTACTTTATCTCCATGCCAGAAAAGTTCCATATGACCAGTATTTGTAACTTCACCGATAACTGCAACTGATAATTCCCACTTGGTAAAGATGTCAATAATAGCTTGCTCACACCCTTTTTTGGCACAAATAAGCATTCTTTCTTGCGATTCACTAAGCATAAAATCATATGGAGTCATTCCTTCTTCTCTCGAAGGAACTTTATCTAAATGCATAATCATACCACTTCCACTTCTTCCAGCCATCTCAAAAGAAGATGATGTAAGTCCAGCCGCACCCATATCTTGGATACCGATAATCAAATCTTTTTTAAATAATTCTAAACAAGCTTCAAGTAAAAGTTTCTCTGTAAATGGGTCACCTACTTGAACTGTTGGTCTTTTGCTTTCACTATCTTCATCAAAAGCACAACTTGACATTACAGCACCACCAAGACCATCTCTTCCAGTTTTACTTCCAACATACATAACTGGATTTCCAATACCTTCAGCTTTTCCAAGAAAAATTTCATCAGTTTTTACTAAACCCAAAGTGAAAGCATTTACAAGATTGTTTCCTGCGTAACACTCTTCAAAGTTTGTTTGCCCACCAATAGTTGGAACTCCCATACAGTTACCATAACCACCGATACCAGCAACTACACCACGAAGCAAATATCTGTGTTTTTTTGCAGTTTCACTATTTCCTTCGATTCCAGCAAATTGGATAAGGTTCATATTTGCAATAGGTCGTGCACCCATTGTAAAAACATCTCTTAAAATGCCACCAACACCAGTAGCAGCACCTTGATATGGTTCTATAAAACTTGGGTGGTTGTGTGATTCCATTTTAAAAACAGCCGCATATCCATCACCAATGTCGATAACGCCAGCATTTTCACCTGGACCTTGAATTACCCAAGGAGCTTTGGTTGGAAAACCATTTAAATATTTTTTACTTGATTTGTAAGAACAATGTTCACTCCACATCGCTGAAATAATTCCTATCTCTGTATAATTAGGCTCTCGTCCCAACATATGTACTATTGTTTCATATTCATCTTTTGTCAAAGAGTGTGCTAATGCTATTTCTAATGATGTTTTTTCGCTCATTTGTCTTGCCTTTTTTGGTATAAATTGTCGCGATTTTATCTGAAAGTTATTTAGTATTAGGTAAAGAATAGTAACTTTTTGTTAGAATGATTTTTGTAAATTTTAAGGAGACAATTATGCAAACTATACATCTACAAGTGGAAGACAATAAGCTAGATGCAGTTGTGAAAATGCTATCAAATTTCAAAGATGACTTGGTAAAAAGTTTTATGGTAGTTACTGAAAATTCTGATGAAAAGATTGATGATGCTACAGCTAAATATCTTAAAACAAAACAGTTTCAAGAAGATAAGGCTTATTTTCAGAAGTGTTTGGAGGATATTGAAAGTGGAAAAAGTGAACTAATTTCGCATGATGTTGTATGGGAACAGATTGATGGCAAAATACAATATAAAAATG
The DNA here is from genome assembly GCA_945883785.1 of Helicobacter pylori PMSS1. Taxonomy (GTDB): domain Bacteria; phylum Campylobacterota; class Campylobacteria; order Campylobacterales; family Arcobacteraceae; genus CAIJNA01. Next base: position 13,339 of record CAMCYD010000002.1, on the reverse strand, counting down.
CAAGTTAAATATCGCAAAGAGTTTATTAACAGTTTTAGTTCTATTTGGGATTATATATCTTTTGACAGTGTTAATCGAGCCAATAAGTTTAAAATAGAGTTAAAAGCAAAAATTGAAGATTTGGAAAATATGCCATATAAATTTAGAAGATCTTTTTATTTTGATGATGAAAATATAAGAGATTTAATTTTTAAAGGGTATGTGATACCTTATAAAATTGATAAAACCAATGAGATAATTACAATAATTGGTATAAATAAATACCAATCGAATTTATAAATATAAAAAACAAGAGGAATTTAATAATGACATTTTCAAAGATTTTACTAAAATTACAAGAATTTTGGAGTGAGCAAGGTTGTAATATTTTACAACCATACGATATACCAGCAGGCGCAGGGACTTTTCACCCAGCAACACTTTTAAGAAGTCTTGACAATCGTCCTTGGAGTGTGGCTTATGTGGCACCTTCAAGACGACCAACAGATGGAAGATACGGGGAAAATCCAAATCGTCTCGGGAGCTATTATCAGTTTCAAGTTTTAATCAAACCTAGCCCAGACAACATACAAGATTTGTATCTTAAATCTTTAGAATTTTTAGGACTTGATTTAAGCAAACACGACATTAGATTTGTTGAAGATAATTGGGAATCCCCAACTTTAGGTGCTTGGGGACTTGGTTGGGAAGTTTGGCTTGACGGTATGGAAGTCACTCAGTTTACCTATTTTCAGCAAGTTGGAGGGATTGCTTGTGAGCCTGTTGCTGTTGAGATAACTTATGGAACAGAGAGACTTGCTATGTATTTGCAAAATGTGGACAATGTTTTTGATATTGTTTGGAATGAAAATCAATTTGGAAAAACAACTTATAAAGATATTCACTTTGAAGGAGAAGTTGAATTTAGTAAATACAACTTTGAAGTTGCGACTACCGAAATGCTTTTTAGACATTTTGAAGATTATGCAAAAGAGTGTAAGTTGTGTTTGGAAAAAGAATTGCCACTTCCTGCATATGATCAATGTATGTTTGCAAGTCATACTTTTAATACTTTAGATGCTAGAAAAGCTATCTCTGTAACTGAAAGACAAAACTATATTTTGAAGGTTCGAGAACTTTCATTGGGTTGTGCAACACTTTATAAAGCACAAGAAAATGAACGAAATCAAAGACTAGAATTAGCTGGTAAAAAATAGTGAAAATCAAAGAAATCTATGGTTTTTTAGATTTGGCTTCGCCATTTTCTCTTCAAGAAAAGTGGGATAATAGTGGACTTCTTTTGGGAAATATGGAAGATGAATTTTGTGAGGTTTATATTTCACTTGATTTGGATATTAAATTTTTGGAAAAAGTGCCGATGAATGCTTTGATTATCACTCATCATCCTTTAATTTTTGCTGGTTTGAAAGTTATAAATTTTGATAGTTACACTACTAAATTACTTCAAATTATGATTAAAAAAGATATTAAGCTTATCTCAATGCACACAAATATTGACAAAAGTCATTTGAACCGTTTTGTTATGAATGAGGTGTTGGGTTTTGAAATAGAAGATGAAAATGACTTTATTTTAAGCTGTAAAGTTACTATGAGTTTTGATAATTTTTACCAATTAATACAAGATAAACTTGGTTTAGAATTTAAAAAAGTGGTGAAATGTCACCAAGATATTACATCATTTTCGCTCACAACTGGAAGTGGAATGTCGCTTTTGCCTTTGGTTGAAACTGATGTTTTTTTGACTGGTGATATAAAATATCATGATGCAATGGAAGCAAAATTACGAGGCATTTCGCTAATTGACATTGGGCATTTTGAAAGTGAAGTGTATTTCAATACCGTAGTTTACGGCATTTTAGAAAAATATTTGAAAAAAAATAAAATAATCGCTATAATGGGTCAAAATCAAAACCCATTTGAATACAAATAATTATTGATGCAGGGAGAAACTCGTTTCTCTCTTTAGGATTTGTTACTTTAAGTTTGATTTTTCAAACTGTTAGAAGTAAACATTAAACAACTTGTCCCTTTTAAAATGGGACATTTTAAAAGGAATAAACTTGAACAAACACTTAGAACAACTTGTAAAACTATCAAAATTTGATAAAGAAATTGTAGGATTTGAGCCACAAATAAAAGGGCAAAACGATAAATTAAAAGTATTTTTGAAAACCGTTGATGAGTTAAGTGAAAAAATAAATAAATTGCATATTGAGATAGATGACTCTAAAAGTAAAAAAGTTAAAAATGACATTCATTTGAAAGAATTGGCTGACAGAATTAAAGAGATAAATACAAAATATGATTCTGTAAAAAATGAAAAAGAAGCAAAAGCACTTCAACTCGAAGAAGAAATAGCAAAAGAACAAATTTCATTTGCAAACAATGAAATCGTAAGACTTGATACAATTTCTACTTCAAAATCTAAAATTTTAGAAGAATTAAAAGCAGAACTTGAGCAAGAAGAAATAGATGTTGAAGAACTTAGAAATGCAATATCAAAGAATCTTGAAGAGCTTGAAGAAAAAAGAGAAATCGTATATAAAGAAAAATCAGAGTTAGTTGAGAAAATTGATACTAAAGTACTTTCATTTTATGAAAAAATAAAAAGATGGGCTGGAAATAGTGTTGTTGCTCCTATTAAAAATCAAGCTTGTTATGGTTGTCATATGAAGCTTACAAATAGAGCTTATAGTGATTTTTTAACAACTGAAGAGATTTTTACTTGTCCTCATTGTGGTAGAATTATCTACAAAGAAGAAAATCAAGAATAGAAATAGTTCTTTTTAAAATATACCTCGTTGAGGTTAAATTTTTTATTCAGTCACATACTTAAGTAGGCTTCTTTATAAAAATTCAACTTCACCTTGCCTATTTAAAAGTAACAAATTTCTTTTTTATTTTGGAGAATATTGTGTTTAAATATATCTATTTTCTTTTATCGTTTTTACTCTATATTTTAGCAATACCCTATCTTTTAATAAAATCAAGAACAAATAAATATCGTGAAGCAATCCCCTCAAAATTTTTCTTAAAAAATAATCCACCATTCGAAGCAGATAAAATTTGGTTTCATAGTTGTTCAATGGGTGAAACGAAAGCTTTAAAGCCCATACTTGAACAATTAGAAAAAGATGAGATAAATTTGAGTGTGATTACAAATACAGGTTTTGAAGAGGGAAAAAAAATAGTAAAAAATGTACGATATTTACCTTTTGAGATTTTCTTGCCTTTCTGGATAAAACGACAAAAAATACTTTTGGTGATGGAGGCAGAACTTTGGTATATGCTTTTTTTGGTTGCTTCACAAAAAGGAGCAGTAACTGTCCTTATAAATGCAAGAATAAACGATAAATCATATCAAACATACAAAAAATACAAGTTTTTGTATCAACATATTTTTAAACATATTGATAAAATTTTTGCTCAAAGCCAAATAGATAAAGAGAGGCTTATTGAACTTGGCGGTAAAAATATAGAGGTGATTGGAAATATTAAACTAGCATCTCTTCCAAAAGTAACAAAAAAATATACAAAACCATTTGGAATAATGATAACAGCTGGAAGTACCCATAAAAGCGAAGAGGAACTTATTTTAAATAGTTGGAATAGAAAACAAGGACGACTTGTGATAGTTCCGAGGCATCCTGAAAGATTTGATGAGGTTTGGGAACTCATACAGGCAAAATATGCAAAAAGTGATCTGGATTTTCATAGATTGAGTCAAAAAGATGATTTATTTGGTGATATTATTTTGGTCGATAAGATGGGCGAACTTAATAATATTTATGCCGTAAGTGATGTTGTGATACTTGGTGGTGGATTTATTAAAACAGCAGGTGGACACAATCCAGTCGAGCCAGCATTTTTTGGATGCAAACTCATAAGTGGCAAAGAAATATTTAATCAAAAATCGCTTTTTGAATGTGTTGCTAATTATTATTTATGTGATGATAGTGAACTAAAAGACTATTTGGATAAGATTAAGACATTAGAGAAAACATCAATTGGACAAAGTGGTGATATAACGCCGATAATAAAAATGATAAGAAAAATAAACAGTAAACAGTGCATCAGCAATTTAAACGATAACAATTAAAAAAGGAAAAAAATGGCAAACGACAAAGCGTACAAATTATTAGCAATACAAGAGGGAATCTCAAATGGCAAAGCAAAAGAGTTGATAGATAAAGGAATTGTAACTTGCGAAGGGAAAAAGCTTCTTGTTGCAAGGGGCGAAATAAGCGATAAAAGTATTTTTAAAATCAAAGAGATTCCAAAAGTAACAATTATCTTTCAAGATAAGGACATTTTAGCAGTTGATAAGCCAGCATATCTTAGTGCAAGTGAAGTAGAAGAGATGTTTCCAGACGCAAAACTTCTCAATAGACTTGATAAAGAGACAAGTGGCGTGATGATGCTCGCTAAAAATGAAGACTTTAGGGGAAAAGCTATCAAAGAATTTATGGACAATAAAGTCTACAAAGAATATGTGGCTATTGTCGATGGAAAAGTTATTGATGAATTTAAAGTAGATTTACCTATTTTAACCATCAAAGGAAAAACCGCAAAAAGTAAAATTGATTTAGTAAAAGGGAAACCAGCTTTAACGATTGTCACGCCATATATGGTGGAAGGACATAAGTCTAAAATACAAATCGTTATCGAAAATGGACGAACACATCAAATAAGAGTTCATTTGCAATATGCAGGATTTCCAATCGTTGGAGATATTCAATACGGAAAACCATCAACACAAGTTCAAAGAGTGATGTTGCATAGCAAGATTACAAAGATTTTGGACTATGAATTTGAGGCAAAAGAACCAAGAGAATTTTATCATTTTGGTTTTTAAATTAATCTAATCTTAAGAATTGTTTAGTAAAATTCAAATTATTAATAAAGGAAAGTTTCATGGGTAGATATTTAAATTTTATATTAGTTTTCGTTGTTGCGTTATTTTTAAATGCTTGCGGTGGTGGAGGTGGAGGTTCTGATACTTCATCTCCTTTAACAGTTACATTAAATGGAGTGGCAGTTGATAATTATATAGTTGATGCAACTGTTTGTATAGATACAAATAAAAATAATGATTGCAGTGATGAGGCAATTTCAAACAGAACAACTACGGTTTCAAATGGAACATTTAGTTTTTCAAGTGTGACACCAACTGATAATATGGTAATTATAGCTTATGGAGGGAGAGATGCCGACACAAATGAAACTTTCCCATATATTATCAAAAATATTGCTACAAATACTGACTCAAATGACACAAATGGTACAGTAGTCCTTTCAAGTTTAAATACACTTGTTACTGATTACAAACTGATAACAAATTCAACTTTAGAGCAAGCAAAAACTGATATTGCAGAATTTTTAGAGGTGAATGCAACAGCTATGGTAGGTGACATAGTTGCCAGCGGAACTGCTAGTCCAAATGAATTGGTGAGAAGTTTGAAAATCTTTCAAATGATACAAAAAATCAATAGCGAAGCAAATGTAACAAATGATTATAATAATAGTGCAAATAGTTTTAAAGCACTTGCGATGGCTATTCAAAAAGATGCAAATCTGACGCATACTTCAAATATCCCTATAACACTTGAAAATAATACAACCGTATATGCAACTATTGCAAATATGAAACCAGTTTTTATCTCATCATCACATCCAAGTGCTTATGAAAATCAGACAAGTGTTATATCATTAAAAGTGATAGATGATAATAGTAGTTTGACATATTCAATTAGCGATACTACAACTTTTGATATTAATACTTCAACAGGAGTTGTAACATTTAAAAGTGCTCCAAATTTTGAAACAAACTCTTCTTATTCTTTTGTAGCAACTGTAAGTGATGGAACAAATGAAGCAAATCAAACTGTAACAATAAACATTTTGAATGCAAATGAATCGCCAGTATTTACATCTGATGCAAATACTTCAGTATCTGAAAATCAAACAAATGCAATCGATATAAATGCAACAGATATTGATGGTAATAATGTAACATATAGTATCAGTAGTGGAAATGATGCAAATTCATTTGATATCAATAGTTCAACAGGAGTTGTAACCTTTAAAACAACAGCAATACCAAATTTTGAAACAAACTCTTCTTATTCTTTTATAGCAACTGTAAGTGATGGAAATTTAACTGCAACACAAACTGTCACTATACATATCACTGATGTAAATGATGCTCCAGTATTTGCAACTTCATCAATTAGTACATCTGTAAATGAAAATCAAATAGCTGCTATAACATTGCAGGCAACTGATGACGATAATAGTAGTTTGATATATTCAATTACAGACACTACAAATTTTGATATCAATAGTGCAACTGGAGTCGTAACATTTAAAACAGCTCCAAATTTTGAAACAAATTCTTCATATTCTTTTATCGCAACTGCAAGTGATGGAACAAGCGATGTAAATCAAACTGTAACAATAAATATTTTAAATGCAAATGAACCACCAGAATTTACTTCTATATCAACAGTATCTGTAAATGAAAATCAAACAAATGCAATCGATATTAATGCAACAGATATTGATGGGAATGCTTTAACATATAGTATCGGCGGTGGAACAAATGCAAATAGTTTCACTATTGAGAGTGAAACAGGAATTGTAACATTTCAAACAGCTCCAAATTTTGAAACAAAATCTTCTTATTCATTTATAGCAACCATCAATGATGGAACAAATGATGTAAATCAAACAGTAACAATAAATATTTTAAATATAAATGATGCACCAGTATTTATCTCTGGTACAACTGTATCTGTAAATGAAAATCAAACAAATGCGATAGATATAAATGCAACTGATGCTGATAGCAACACTACTTTAACATATAGTATCAGTGGGGATGTAAATTCAACTTTCAATATCAATAGTGCAACAGGAGTTGTAACATTTAAAATAGCTCCAGATCTTGAAACAAAATCTTCTTATTCTTTTATAGCAACGGTAAGTGATGGAAACTTAACAGCAGATCAAAATATAACAATAAATTTACTCAATGCAAATGATGCACCAGTAGCGACATTAGATACTTTTACTACAAATGAAGATACAAATTTTACAGGAACACTAACGGCAACAGATGTAGATAATAATACAGTAACTTATGAACAAGTTGGTAGTGTATTAAATGGAACACTTGTGGTAAACAAAACTAGCGGTTCATTCACTTATACACCAACTCCAAATTACAATGGACCAGGTCGTTTTAGTTATAAAGTTAGTGATGGCTCACTGTATAGTTTAACAAAAGATGTAAATATCACAGTTGTAAGTGTAAATGATGTACCAGTTGCAACAGCTACATCATTTAGTATAAGTGAAGATACCAATAAATCAGGAACATTGCCAGTAGCAACAGATGCGGATAATAATAGTAGTAGTTTGCAATATTCCTTAGAATTAAATGCAACACATGGAACAGTAGTCGTAAATACGAATGGTTCTTATACTTATTCACCAGTTGCAAATTATAATGGAACTGATAGCTTTGCATATAAAGTATTTGATGGAATAAATTATAGTACAGCGCAAACTGTAACTATCACAGTTGCAAGTGTAAATGATGCTCCTGTATTTACATCTAGTACGACATCTAGTGAAAATGAAAATCAAACAAATGCAATAACATTAAGTGCAACAGATGTTGATAATGATACTTTGACATATAGTATAAGTGGTGGAGATGCAAGTTTATTTAATATCAATGGTGGAGTCGTTACATTTAAAAATACTCCTGATTATGAAACTAAACGGTCTTATTCGTTTACAGCAATAGTGGGTGACACAAGAACTACAGTCAATCAAACAGTAACAATAAATGTAATGAATTTAAATGATGTATTACCACATTTTCAAGCTGGTGCATCAACAACTATCGCAGTAGATGCAAATCAAACTGCTGCTATTACACTTCTTGCAACCGATGAAGACAACCTCACTTCTTTAACATATTCAATAAGCGGAACAGATGTTGAGTCATTTGATATCAATAGTTCAACAGGTGTTGTAACTTTTAAAGTTGCTCCAGAAAATAATACTTCTAAATCATCATATGCATTTACAGCGACTGTAAATGATGGAGATGTAATGCATGATCAAAATCAATCAGTTTCAATTTTGGTTAATAGTATAAATCTCAATGCTCCAGTATTCGATAATAATGTTAGTTATGTTTTAACAAAAGATGAAAACACTACACTTACTGCAATAACTCTGCATGCAACTGACCCTGATAATAATACAACAGTCGTAGCTTATAGATTAGTTACTGGTGGAGATGCAAGTTCTTTTGATATCAATAGTTCAACAGGAGTTGTAAAATTTACAACACTTCCAGATTTTGAATCTACAAAAACAAGTTATGCATTTATAGTTACAGCAAGTGATGAGAATAATAATACTGCATATAAAAATATATCAGTTGCTATAAATAACTTAAATGATAGTACACCAGTGATTACATCGAGCACATCAGCTAGTGTAAATGAAAATCAAATTAATGCGATAACAATAACTGCAACAGATGCAGATAATTTAATTCCTTTAATATATAGCATCAGCGGAACAGATGCAAATTCATTTGATATCAATAGCTCAACTGGAGTTGTAGCATTCAAAACAACAGCAATACCAAATTATGAAACAAAATCTTCATATAGCTTTACAGTAAAAGTAAGTGACGGAAATACTTCGCATGACCAAACTCAAAGTGTCACTATAGCTATATACAATACAAATGAAGCTCCAGTTGCAACATATAGTGCGGTGATTAGTACAAATGAAGATACGACCAAAACTGGAATAACATTGACAGGTTCAGATGTAGATGGTAATTCTTTAACTTATTCGAAAGTAGCTGATGCACTACATGGAACAGTGACTATTCAATCAAGTGGTAGTTTTAGTTACGCACCAACTACTGCAAACTACAATGGAGCAGATAGTTTTAGTTATAAAGTCAATGATGGTTCACTTGATAGTGCCGTGAAAGATGTAAATATCACAGTAACATCAGTAAATGATGCACCAGTTGCAACTTTTGATTCTTTTGCTACAAATGAGGATACAAATTTTACGGGAACACTAACAGCAACAGATGTAGACGGTGATACTTTAACTTATGCAAAAGTTGGTAATGTATCACATGGAACACTTACAGTAAATGAAAATGGTTCATTTGTATATTCACCAACTGCAAATTATAATGGAACTGATAGCTTTACTTATCAAGCAAAAGATGGAAACAATAGTTTAAGTAGTGCAAAAACTGTAAGTATCACAATAAATGTTGTAAATGACATTCCAGTTGCAACATTTAACTCATTGAGTACAAATGAAGATACTAACTCTACAGGACAATTAACTGCAACTGATAATGATGTAAATAGCACTTTAAAATATAGTAAAGTAGCTGAACCATCACATGGAACACTTACAGTAAATGAAAATGGTTCATTTGTATACTCACCAACTGCAAACTACAAAGGAACTGATAACTTTAGCTATAAAGTAAATGATGGAATAGCAGATAGTGCAACAAAAGATGTAAATATCACAGTAGTAAGTGTAAATGACACACCAGTATTTGAAGTTGCTGATTATAATGTTACAGTATTTGAAAAACAAACAGGTGCGATTGATGTGAATGCTACAGATATCGATGGAGATGTTTTAACTTATAGGATTGACTCTAATGAGGCAAGCTTCTTTGATATCAATAGTTCAACTGGAGTAGTAACATTTAAAACAGCTCCAGATTATGGACATGCACCATATCAATTTACAGTATATGCAAAAGATGGAAATAATTCTGAAGTATCGCAAATTGTCTTTATTACAGTTCAAAATATAAACGAAGCACCAGTGGCTACATACAATACTTTAGTGAGTACAAATGAAGATACAAATAAAACAGGAACACTGACGGCAACAGATGTGGATAACAATGCGAGTAGTATAACTTATTTAAAAGTAACCGATACGACACATGGAACACTTGACATTAACACTTCAACTGGAGCATTTACATACTCACCAGCTGCAAACTATTATGGAACTGATAGCTTCAGTTATAAAGTTAAAGATACGGCACTTTATAGTGCCGTGAAAGATGTAAATATCACAGTAACAAGTGCAAATGATGCACCAGTATTTGAAGCTGTTGATTATAATGTTACGGTATTTGAACATCAAAAAAATGCGATTGATGTGAATGCTACAGATGTTGATGGAGATATTTTAACTTATAGGATTGACTCTAACGAGGCAAGTTCGTTTGATATCAATAGTTCAACTGGAGTAGTAACATTTAAACCTGATAAAATACCAAATTATAGTGCAAGTACAAATAATAGGTATCAATTTACAGTATATGCAAAAGATGGAAATAATTCTGAACCATACAAGGTTGTATTTATTACAGTTCAAAATGTAAACGAAGCACCAGCATTTTTAACTCCATCTGTTACTGCAACGGTAAATGAAAATCAAATCAGTGCGATAGGCATAGATGCTTCAGATCCAGATCAAAATACAACTTTAACATACAGCATCAGCGGAACAGATGCAAGTCCATTTGATATCAATAGCTCATCAGGAGTTGTGACATTTAAAACAACAGCAATACCAAATTTTGAAGTTAAAAATGTATATGTATTCAAAGCAACTGTAAGTGATGGAAATTTAACTGCAGATCAAAACGTAACTATAAACATAAAAAACATTAATGAACCAGCAACATTTACTTTGGGAGATTCAAACAATACAAGAAAACAAAATGAGACATTTATCTATGATGTAAATATCACAGAACCAGATGAAAATAACTTGACATTTGTAAGTCTTGTTGTTGCAGATAATAAACCTTGCAGTCTTATGACGCAAAATATTGATGGAAATAGTACAAAACAGATGAAAATACATTTTGAGTGTACATTAAATGATAATGATGTTGGAACTAAAAAGTTTACAATAACTGTCAATGAGAAAAATATTGAAACAAATGCTACTATTGTCCATACAAATATAGTTGATTTGAATGTAACAGATGTGAATGATAAGCCATTTACATCAACGACAATAACTGATGTAAATGTATCATTTGATAGTAATAAAACATTTAACTTTACTATAGCAGATGGAGATAAAGTACCATCTCAAGATGTAAATCTTACAGTTGTGAGTAGCAATACGGCTATAGCAACCGCAACAGTAACAAATGGTATAAATAATACTGGAACTATAACTGTTACACTGTACGGAAAAGAACTAGGTGATTCAAATATCACAGTAACTATGAAAGATAATGGCGGTACGGCAAATGGTGGCATAGATACAGCTTCGTTTACATTTAAAGCTACAGTTCGAGCAAATGGATTGAAACTGTATAAAAATCAAAAAGATTCAAATTATACAAATAGTAGTGTGTTGTTTGATGGTAACACTTATACTTGGGATAGTGTAAATAGATGGTATGCGACAGATGAAACCAATGTGTCATTAGAAAAAGTTTTGATGCCTGTGAAAGTTTTAGATGCAAATAATATATCGGCAAATATGGCAAAGGTTGATGATGGGCATTATTATGTGTTGAAAAGTAATTATATAAATGCTGATAGAAATACAACCACAAGTGCTCGAAGTGTTGATGCTACATATCCTTTAGCAAGTGGTGGAAGTGATCGAAATACTACAAAAAGTGAGTATTCACAACATGACCCAGTTCATCATCTTTTTGTAAGTAGAACTTCAGCAGCTGTTATGGCATACACAACAGCAGTAACTGCTACACAAAGTTTTGGAAATTCGCCTGAATCAAATACGACATATGGAACAGATGTAAATGTTTCAATTGCATATGCAAATAAAAATGTTCAGATTGATGCTAATAATACTGGTACTGGAATCCAGTATTGTGCGACTACATATGGAGAGGGATGGAGAGTACCAACATCTTATGAGGTTGGAGCTGGAATAAGTAACACAACTACAGCAAGAGGATATTATGGATTTATTCCAGCATACACAGGGGTAGAAACTTATAAAATTTTGACGAGTACTAAGTATAGCACTGATAATACAAAAATTTGGGCATTTGATATTAAAGAAGGCGGAGCCTTAGAGTCCCCTTTAACTACAACTGTATATGTAAGATGTGTTTATGGAATATTTTAAACTAAATTTAAGAAATGTAATAGTATACTTTCGTATATTATTCTAAGAAAGGGGTAAAAAATGAGAATCAATACAAATGTAAATAGCTTAAATGCTATAGAGTCTGGAACAAACAACAATATGAGTTTGAATAATTCTTTAGAGAAGTTAAGTTCAGGATTGCGAATAAATAAGGCGAGTGATGATGCATCTGGTCTAGCGATAGCTGATAAGTTAAGAACTCAAAAAAATAGTATAGGACAAAGTATCTCAAATGCAAATAGTGCAGTTACTATGATACAAATTGGTGATAAAGCGATGGGGGAACAATCAAATATACTTGATATTGTAAAAACCAAGCTTATTCAGGCATCAACTGCTACTACAAGTGATGAGGGACGAAAAGCACTTTCAAAAGATATCAACAAACTCTTAATACAGCTTGATAGTATCGCGAGCCAGACAAATTACAATGGAATGTCTCTTCTGCAAAAAAGTGAAACAGATAATAATGTAAGTACTGCTTTAATATTTCAAGTTGGCGAAAAAGGGACTAATACTATTACTACCACTGGAACTATTCAATCAAATACGACTGGTCTAGGAACCGCAGGCTTATATCCATTGTCTTCATTGAAAACTGATACTGGTGGTGATGGTTCAAGTTTAACTGTAAACTATTCAAAAGCATATCTAGCAACAGTTGATACATCTATAACCGATTTAAATGCCTTTAGATCAAATTTGGGTTCAACTCAAAATCAAATAGAGTCAGCTACGAGAAACATGATGACACAAGTCACAAATATAGCTGCAGCAGAGTCGGTGATACGAGATGTTGATTATGCTAGTGAATCAGCAAATTTCAATAAATTTACAGTAATAGCAAATGCTTCAACTTATGCAGAAACCCAAGCAAATTCTAGACCAAATGATGTTTTAAAACTTCTAAACTAAATACAACCGCTTTCTTATAAAATGCCTTTGAGTTTTCTCTCAAAGGCTTTTTTTGTTATACTCCAAATCAAAACAACAACTATAATGTTATCTTAGGATTTGAAAAATGCAATGCGATTATTTTAATATATGTGGTGGATGTTCATTGGGTGGAAACTCTTATGAAGAGCAATTAAACTTCAAAGTCAATAGA
>CAMCYD010000001.1 GCA_945883785.1 Helicobacter pylori PMSS1 | reverse complement strand
TTTAGTGAAGAATCAGAACTTGTGTATAAACAATATGGACTTGAAGCTTTTATAGCACACGAAAAAGAAAATAAAGACAATCCTCTCCAATTTGGACCATTTGGAAAATTGCTTCTTACCATATCAGCTATCCAAGAGAAATTTAAAGATATGCCATCAAGCCCAATACGAACTGCACTTGTAACTGCTCGTGGTGCTCCAACACATGAAAGGGTAATAAAAACACTCAATGTTTGGGGAGTACGAATCGATGAAGCCTTTTTCTTAGGTGGAAGTGAGAAATATGAAGTGCTTGAAGCTTTTGGAGCTGATATATTTTTTGATGATCAAGATTGCCATCTTGATTTGTCCTCTAAGGTAGTTCCTAGTGCTAAAGTTATCCATAAAAGTATTGAAGAGTTTAAAAAGTAAATCGATTTATCTAAGGTATAGTTTAAATAATATGTTCTATAATATCGAACAATAGTTCTATAATAAGAAACAAAAAGGATAGCTAATGTTAGATGTATTATTTGGAAGTAAAAATGCTCAAAGGGTTTTAATCTATCTTTTGGCTAAAGAGAGTGGTTATATTAGAGAGATTGCAGATTATTATTCTGTAAGCCCATCTGTAATCAAGCAACAACTAGATAAATTTGAATTAGCTAGCATCATTGTAGGGAAAGATTTTGCAAATACTAGAATCTATGAACTCAACAAAAGATATCCACTTTATACAGAACTTTCCGCACTTCTTAGAAAAGCATTATCAACTTATCCTGATGAGGATAGAATAAAATTAATCAAAAAAGAAAGAGACCGCCCAAGGGGAAATAAAAAGCCTGTAGTTATGAGAAGTGAAGATGAATAATCCATTAGATACTTTGAATACACTTGAAGATACAGCAGCATTTATTTGCACAAAATTAAAAGAAAATGGGATTGATGTTGTGTTATCTGGTGGAAGTTGCATGGAGATTTACACACATAAAAATTTCTCCTCATATGATATTGATTTTATAGCTAATCCATCTTACACTACTAAAAGAATTAGTGAAGTAATGGTAGCTCTTGGATTTAAAAAAGTTGATGGAAGATATTATAAATATGATAATAATCCAAATTATATTGAATTTCCAACTGGTCCTGTTAGTTTAGGAAATGAACTCCCAAAGAAATTTGATGAGTTAAAAACATTAGTGGGGACTTTGGTTTTATTAACCCCTACAGATTGTATCAAAGATAGATTATGCGCTTTTGTTTATCATGGCGGGAAAGAATGTTTTCATCAAGCTATGGCAGTCGCTCATCTCAATGCAATCAATATGTCAAATCTAAAAAGATGGGCTAAAAATGAATCAAAAGAGATGAAAAATATTTTAAAGCACTTCATTACAGATTTCAAGTTGCTCAAAAAAATAGTCATCACTTCTGTTGATATAAAAAAGTATCTTCAACAAAAAGCAAAAAGTTCCTATCTTAACCTTGCAAATAACAATGATTTAGAAACACTTAAAGATGATTTATTTGGTGATTATGTGCTGAGACAGCTTTTGGATATAAAAAATGATTCAGAATATTATAGTAAAGTTGATAGTTTTTTAAAGAATTTGTAAAAAATCAAAAGGACACAAAAGTGTCTTTTTGATTTATTATAATTCCTCTATAATTTGAATTACGATGATAACAAATCCAAAAAGAGGAAACAATGATAAAAAACAAATCAAATCAAACAATGGTGGAATTATTATGAGTTATAGTTTGTATCTTGATGATATACGAACACCACAAACTACTTTTGATAAAATCGTAAGAAGTTATGAAGAAGCAATCTCGTGTATCAAAGAATATGGTATGCCAAAATATATCTCATTTGATCACGATTTAGGCTCTGATGAAACAAGTAATGAACTCAAAAATGGATATGATTTTGCTAAATGGCTTGTAGAATCTTCACTTGATGGGATTTTGGTGTTTCCTTTGGATTTTGAATTTTATGTTCATAGTGCAAATCCAATAGGGAGAAACAACATCCAATCGCTTCTTAATAATTATCTTCATTTTAAAGTTGTTATGGAGTTGTAAAATAAATTGGAAACATAGAGAAAGGTTAAATCCTTATCTCAGCTTTGCTTTCTATAACAGGTATTTGGTCGATTTTCAACTCCCCATTCGTATCAAAAAGATAGATTTCTCCAAAAAGATGTAGTTGATATGAAGCTATCTTTCCCCAAATATTTAGTCCTTCTTGATTTTTTTCATAGTGTTTTTTGATATCAATTTTTAGAAGTTCTAAAATCTCATTTGTTGACTTAAAAAGAAATTTTTCAACTTTATAGAGTGATATTCTTCTAAAATGTTCGCATATTGTCAGTGCTCCCATGGGTTCACTCTCTCTTTTGAAATTAGTATCAATAAAAATATAGCTAGATTTGAATTTTTGCTCCTCCTCTTTATACAAAGCGATATAATCAAGCTCTTTTTGGAGGATTGCATTGTCGAATCCTAAAATATTGGTAATCTTTTTTAAAAAAGTTTCACCATTGTTTACAAAATCATAATGTCCATTTTCAATCCATTGAAGAATCGTTGGAGACTCTGTAAACTTTTTGAGTGTTTTTTCAAATACTTTAGTGTTGCTATAGCCTAAGTTGTGAGCTAAAGTTTTTATATCAGCAGTTTGAAGTGAATCTTTTATTTGTTCTAATAACATCGTAGTGTCCTTTTTTGATAATACTATTTAAAGTTCTATTATAGTCATCGATGAAATTATATTGATATTTAAAGACATAAAGTTGTCCAGAAAATTTATTACAATCACCGATATATTTATGAGGAGCATTGATGATATTACGACCATATCAAAAAGATATTATTCAAAAAGCAACAGCAACAAATGGTAATGTATTGATTCAAGCTCCAACAGGTAGTGGTAAAACACTTATTGCCCAAAAAATAATCACCCATCATAAAAATAACAACAAAACCTCTTTATTTGTAGCTCCAAAAATCAATTTGCTCTCTCAAACTATAGAGGCATTTAAAAATCTAAATCCTCAAGTGATTCATAGTTCAAATAAAGAGAAAATCGATAAAAATGCTCATGCCTTTGTAAGTACCATACAAACTATCTCTAAAAGAATTGAACTCTTAGAAGAGATGGGGTTTGATTATATTGTATTTGATGAGATGCATTATGGAGCAAGTGGTAAAATGCAAGAGATTATCAAAAAAGTTCATAAAGGGAAAATTATAGGATTATCAGCAACCCCATACGATAAAGATGGGAAACTTTTAACCAAAGGTTTTGATACGATAATCGATAGTTATGATGCAAGATATATGGTGGAAAATAACTATTTAGTTCCTATAAAATGTTATGAAGCCTACACTCCAAATTTAGATGGTATCAAAACAAAAGCAAACGATTGGGATATGATAGAACTTGATTTTAGATTTAACAATCCCCAAATGATTGGCAAAGTTATCTCTGTCACAAAAGATACCATTGCTAATCGTCATAAAACAATTGTGTTTTGTATAAATATCTCCCATGCTGAAGCGATGAGTAAAGCCTATAGTAGCATAGGGTTAGATGCAAAAGCAATCCATTCGAAATTAAGCAAAAGTGAGCAGGCTCAAATATTAGATGAGTTTAAAAATGGGGATTTAAAAGTCCTTACAAGTGTTGATCAACTCACCACTGGATTTGATGTCCCATCAACAGACACAATAGTATTTGCAAGGGCAACGCAAAGTCAAAATTTGTATAAACAGATGATAGGGAGAGGTTTGCGATTATCTCCTGAAACAAACAAAAAAGAGGCGATACTTTTAGATTGTGCAGGGGTGATTTCAAGACTAGGGATGCCACTTGAACCAATTAAAGAAAAAATCCAAAAAGAGATAAAACGAGAACCATATATTTGTAAAAATTGTCAAAGTACCAAACCTAGAGTTTTCTCCCCAATAAATTATGAAAATAAAAATATTCCCGTAACTATTTGTCCAACTTGTAAAGATGAAAATGAATGGCTTCCTACTTTTATGTTAAGTTGTAAATTTTGTAAACGGCACTTTGATTTCAAAAATGAGATGGATAAGTTTAGTTTTTGCGATAATAGTATGAGTTTGCATTGCGATTGCGAAAAGATAACAACTTTTGGATCACTTAATGATGAAGAGATAGTTTTGAGGGAGTTGCAGTTTGAGGAGATGGAAGAGTTACTTTCAACTAAAATTGACCCAGTTGATTTGGAACTATTAGCTCTTTATGGGTTGAATGAAAAAATATCAATGGCAAGGAATAAAAATACCCCTAAAGAGATTTTAATAGCGCTTTTTTTAGAACAAAATAAACTGATAAATCTTCAACTTGTAATCAATAAAAACACTCCAGTTGAGATATTGGAATATCTAGCATATGAGGATAGTTATGAAATACGATTACATATCTCTACAAGAAAAGATTTTTTCAAACAATCAAGAGTAAGTGAGCAAATAAAACTTTATTTGGCAAAAAACGAAGAGGAAGATATCAAACTCAATCTCTTAAAGTTAGAGAGTAAAAATAAGATGGAGTTGATAAAAGCGTGTGTGGAGTCTATACCAAGTGAGTATGATTTTACTAAAAAAGATAAGAATGGTTGGTTTGGATTTTCTAGAATGGGAACATCGTTATTTTTAAAAGCAGTTATCAAAGAATCAAGAAGATCACCAATAATAATAAAGTTTTTAAAAGAACACGATAATGCAATGGTTAGGGAAGTGATGACAAAGTTGTTAAAAAATTATAGACAATAATATGTCCAATCTAATTGCTACAATTACATATATCTCAATAAAATTCAAATTTTTAAGTGAGATAGATAGTTAAAAACAAATCATAACCACATATAAGATAGAATAGTAATAATTTAAGAAAGGGAAATCGATGGCAAAATATATATTATTTGATACAGAAACAACAGGGAATAAAGAGGAAGATAGAATCATCCAAATAGGTGCTATGATAGTTGATAGCAAAGGTGAAATTGAAGTATATGATGAACTTTGCAGTACAGTTCTTCCTATAAAAATCGATGCTATGGCAGTTCATGGGATAACTCCTGATTTGATCGAGGGGAAACCTCTTTTTAACCAAACAAATTTTTATCAAGTCTTACAATCATTGAACACAAAAGAAAATTATCTTATCGCTCACAATTTGCCATTTGACCTTGGGATGCTTCAAAAAGAGGGATTTAAAGAAAATATCCAACTTATTGATACTCTAAGGGTTGCAAAACATCTTATCACTGATACAGATTCCCATGCGTTACAATATCTAAGATACAAACTTGAACTCTATAAAGAAGAAAAAGAGGAAGCTTCCAAACACAATATCACTATCAAAGCACATGATGCGATAGGAGATGTTTTAGTAATGAAACTCCTTTTATCAAAACTTGTAGCCCTTACTAAAGAGAAATTTGCTGGAGTTAATCCAATGGTAAAAATGGAAGAACTCACAAGAACACCAATCTTTATAGAAGTCTTTAAATTTGGTAAATACAAAGGGAGACGAGTAGAGGAAGTGTGTGATGAAGATATCGGCTATATCAATTGGATGATAGATAAGATGGAACTTGATAGCGATATGAGATATACCCTTGATAAGATTATGGGGCATATCTAAAATGACACAAAACCTCTACATAACCTATTCAAACCAAAAGGTTCGAGAACTCAAACAGAGTTCAAACATCGCCCCTTTTTCAAAAATTATCACACTTGATGGGTTTATCGATGAGTTGTTTCAAAAAAATAGCTTCGATGTTCTTCTTGATGATAGGGTCGCAACTTCTATCATCTATAAAATCATAACCGATGCAAAAATAGAGTATTTTTCCTATCTTTCAAGTGATGCAGCTAGTTTATATACTATTTATAGTTTTATAGTGAAATGCCATAGAAATAATATATCTTTTGAAACTATTTTAAGTGGTAGTAAACTTGAAGCGATAGAAAAAATCGATTATTTTTATCAAGAATTTAAAAAAAATCACCATTTAGTAGATACCTCTGATGTTGAAACTATAGCACTATCGTATTTAAGTGATGATTGCTTTAAAGAGTTTGATAAGGTGATTGTTGATGAGTTTCAAGTAGGAGGGATAAATTACATTAAATCACACCTTCAAAATGAGATAATAAAACAATTATCCCACTTTCAAGTAGCACAAAATGACTTCGCCTCTTCAAATCCTCCAAAGCTTATAACCCCATCAAATGAGGTATTTGATACTATCGATGAAGTTAAAACTGCCATTAAAATAGCTAGAAAACTTTTACTTCAAAACGAAAAAGCAGAAGATATTATCATAGTAGCTTCAGATATAGGTGAGTATGCACCACTGTATAAACTTTTCCTTGATGAATACAAAATAAAAGGGTATAGCTCTTTAGGAACTCCACTTGGCGGATACTATGATACAACCAATCCAAAAGTACAGTCAGCACTTTTGTTGTATGCAAAAGAGATTCAAAAAATAGAAAAACTCTATAGAAAACTAGGATTAAAACTAGAAGAGCATCACAAAGAGAGTATCAAAGAGTCATTTACTATAATGGATGAAAAAGTAGGTATTGAGATAACAGAACCAAACCAACTTGTAGGGATAGCAAAAAGATACAAACATATCATTTTTATAGGGACAGATATCAATCATTTCCCACCAAAAAGTAGCGATAATTTCCTCTATAGTTATGAAGATGAACTAAACTACTTTTATGCCAACAACTATTTTACAAGCTCCCAAACACAATATGAAGAGCTTAAAAGATTAAGTGATAATCTCTATATCATCACAGCATCACATAGTGGGAAAAGGGAACTCTCAAAATCTATCATTGTTGATGGTAAGTTTGATGAAGTGATAGATATAAGTGATATAAAAAGTATCAACGATTTAGCTTTAGAAAAAACAACTATTTTAGGGGAAAATGAACCTTATTTTAAAAGTATCACAAATGATGAATTTACCCAATTTGATGGGATGGATGTAGAAAATATCAAAGCTACTCACCTTTCAGCTTCGCAAATCAATAGCTACAATAGTTGCCCACTTGGATATTTGTACAAAAACAAACTTAAAATTGAAGCCCCAAAACAAAGTGATGAGGGATTTGATGCAGCAGAGCAGGGGAGTTTGATGCATTTGTGTTATGAACTTTTTGGAAAAACCATCAAAGAAGAAATGATACAAAGTATAGACAAAGAGGAACTCTATGAGTTGATGTATCAAATCTCTTTAAAAGCTTACAATGATGAAGAAACTCAAAAAAATATAGATAATGAAAATATCCACCATCAGATATTTTTATCAAGTTTACAAGCAGGACTCAAAGATGAGAGAGAAAAAGGACTTTTAGCTAAGTTTGTGGATTACTACATCAAAAATGCTGACGAGCATCTTTATTTTACAAAAAGTGAATTTGAAAAAGAGTTTGCACTTGATAGTGAGCTAAAACCTTATAAATTAGAAGATGAAAATGATAGAAACTATTTTATCAAAGGGTTTATCGATAGATTTGATAATCTTAAAGATGTTGTTCATATCATCGACTACAAATCAAAAAAAGTAGATAAAGTAGATAAAGAAAAACAGACACAAATAGATGAGCTTCAAGATGTCCAACTTGCTCTTTATATTTTGTATGCATCACAAGCTTATCCAAATAAGATATATGATTCTTATTTGCTAAGTTTTAAAGGTAATGATGAAGGTGTCCCATTTGCAAGTTTGTCAAATGATGGAGATAGTGCTTATGATGATGAGTATGAACAAAAACTCAAACAACTCATCTTCGATACAAAAGCAAATATAGAAGCTGGGAAATTTAGTTTTAATAATAGTGATGAAAAAGTGTGTGGGTATTGTGATATGAAGTTTTTGTGTCATAGTGGGGTTTTGAGTAAAAATATTGGAGGTGAGGGATGAGTGAAATAGTAGAAAAGTGTAAATTTTTAATAGAAAAGGCTAAATACTTTCAAAAATTAAAAGATGATGAGGATTTTTTGCTCAAAGAGCTAGTGACATTATCAGCATCAGATATAGTAAAGTTACAAGACTTATATGTAGGTGAAGAAAAAATAAATAAACTTAGGTATGAAGTTGCTAATTTGCTGTCTAATAAAAAATTCAATAAAGATGTTTTTGAAAAACTAAAAAAAGAAATCAATGACATGTATGATAAGAATATTTTACATGCATGGAATAGTTTTTCCATTCTTTATGTATTTTTCTTTTACTCTATAAAAGATATTGTTAATCAATATTTAAAGGAAATAGGAGAATATTTTTTAAAACAAGTTGAACCAAGTATTTTAAAACTTAAAACACAAAATTTTGATGGAGATAGAAATAAAGGTGATGAAGGTTGCTGGCTTGCATTATTTAATCCTAAATACAAATCGCAAAGTGAAGGTATACAGTATTTTATTAATTTTTATCATTCAAATACAACCTATGGAACTTATGAACATAAAACTACAAAAGATATAAAAAGGACCAGATACGAAATAGAAAATCTTGATGAAAATTTAATACAAACAATAGTGACTGATTTAAAATCACAAATTAATACAATCTTAGAAGATAATGGAGACAATTCTTTGGAAATTAACAATAAAACTCAACCACTAAACCAAATCCTATACGGACCCCCAGGGACTGGGAAAACTTACAATACTATCAATAATGCTTTGGAGATTATTTTTAATATTGACACTGCAAATAAAACAAAAGAAGCGATAAAAAATGAGTTAGTAGAGCAAGCAACTAATTTTATAAGAAACAATTCTATTAAACTTGATGAGAAGAAAAAAGACGACTCGAGAGAGAAACTAAAAAAAGTTTTTGAGTATTTCAAGAATCCTAAGCAAGGACAAATAGAGTTTGTAACATTTCATCAAAGTTATGGATATGAAGAGTTTGTGGAGGGGATAAAAGCTAAAACTACCGATAAAGGAATTGAATATCAAATTGAACCTGGTATATTTAAGAAATTATCGAAAATTGCATCGAAAAACATTGAACAAACGAAAAAGAATGCAATTATTAGAAAAGATTTTACTGTAGTTTTCAAAGAAAAGATATTAGACAAGTTATTGGAGGAAGATAAATTAGAAATCAAAATGAAAAAAAGTAGTTTTTATATCAAAGAAGTTAATGAAACACATATAAGTTTTGATAAAAGTGGTGGTGATTCGCAACATGAGTTAATTATTAAAAATCTTAAAACTATGTACGAAGCAGGAAAAAATGAAATAATCTTAGGCGGATTATCTCAATACTATAATCCATTATTAGAATTTTTACTTGAAGATAATGTTATAAAGAATACCGAAAAACAACCTCTAAAAAACCATATCCTCATCATCGATGAAATAAACCGTGGAAATATCTCAAAAATCTTCGGTGAGCTTATCACACTTATTGAACCATCAAAAAGAATAGGTGCTGATGAAGAGATAAGAGTAAAACTTCCATATAGTGGTGATACTGAAGAGCCTTTTGGTGTTCCTCAAAATCTTTATATCATAGGGACTATGAATACAGCTGATAGAAGTATTGCACCAATTGATACGGCTCTACGAAGAAGATTTGTATTTGAAGAGATGGCTCCAAAGGCTAGTCTATTATCAACAAATTGTGATGGTGTAAATTTACAACAACTTCTTGAAGCGATAAATACAAGAATAGAGTATCTTTACGATAGAGACCATACTATAGGTCATGCGTATTTGATTGATGTAAAGACTTTAGATGATTTGAAATTTGCATTTAAAAATAAGATAATACCACTTCTTGCTGAGTATTTTTATGAAGATTGGGAAAATATAGACTTAGTTTTAAATTCAAATGGATTTATCGAAACTAAAAAAGATGACAATAAATACCTAGTAAATGTAAATAAAAAAATATCAGGTAAAAAAATCTATAAAGTGAGTGATAATAATTGGGATGTAAAGAACTTTCAAAAAATTTATAATGATGATGCTTTAAGCCAAACTGATGAACCAAAATAAAGCAACCATTAGCGAGTTTGGGCTTATAGGGTGGGAGAGCGAACCATCAAATAAGTTCTTATGTGCAAAAATAGAGAGAATATACTATCAAGAGCTAGAATCATTTGCTAAAACAGATAAAGGTAAAGATGTACTCCAATTTAGTGGAAATGGTAAGTATCTTCAAGCAAAAAGCTACATAGGAACTATCCAAACTACAAGTGGTTTCATCCTTGAAATATTGCCAAAAACTTCGAAAAATGATGAGATTGAAAAATCAAAACAAATCTTTATGAAGTTATTGCATCTACTTTACAAATTGCCAAATTATAAAAATATAGATAGTGCAAATTTTGAGCGAATAAAAAACCTTGATATCTTTGAGATATTTATTTTTATGTTTTTAGAAGAGGTTGGTATCATTATCAAAAAAGGGATAAAGTCTGATTATGTAGGGCAAGAGGATAATCTTTTTTATCTCAAAGGGAAACTTCTCATCAATGAACAAATAAAAAGAAATAGTATCCACAAAGAGCGATTTTATGTGCAGTATGATGACTACAACCAAAACAGAGCAGAAAATAGACTTATAAAATCAACTCTCAAACTTCTTTCAAATATCTCAAGAGATTTTGACAATCAAAGAAAAATAAGACAATACCTTGAACATATGAATTGGATAGAGTTATCACTCAATATTGACAAAGATTTTTCTATGGTTAAAGCTGGTAGAGGGATGGAACACTATCGGAATGCTTTGATTTGGGCAAAAGTGTTTTTGAAAAAAGAGTCATTTAGTAGCTTTAGTGGTGATACGATTGCTTTTTCTATACTCTACCCTATGGAGAAACTTTTTGAATGTTTTGTGGAATGGTGGCTTGAAAAAGAATATCCACATCTTCAAATAGAAGCTCAAAATGGTGGGGTTGATTTTGTAAAAGATTTATTTACAGTAAGACCCGATTTTCTTATCAAAAAAGAGGATATTGTGATTTGTGTAGCTGATGCGAAATGGAAACTAATAGAAAGTGACAAAGACTTTTCTCAAAGTGACTTTTATCAACTTTTTGCCTATAAGCATATATTTAAAGAAAAAGAAAAATGTGAAAAATTAGCTTTGAGAATCTACTATCCAAAGATTGAAAAAGTGTTTGAAACATCTAAGGTTTTTAGATATTTTGATAATTCTGGGATATTATTAGTTCCACTTGATATAGAATGTGAATTATTTCCATCTAATCATAAAATGACAAAGTAAGTGACTTAACTTAATCTGAGATGCCAAGGTAATTCAATATCTTTCCCTTGCTCATAAATCACTTGAATATGGGGTTTGAGTTGATGATTATGATAAATACTATGTAGAGTAACTTTGAAGCAATCAAGCTTTTCTACCAACTCTAAAAATTCAACTTTGCTCATCTTTTCATAATCAACGATATCCATCTCCTCCATAACCTCTTCATTTGTATCGTAAAAGAATAACTCGCCAACTAACATACTTTCCCTTTGTGTTGATTTGTTTTGAGAATTATAGAGTTCTGATTGGACAAAAAAGTGACTTGTGGGGTATGTATAATTTGTTTATAAAAATTGGAGATATATATGACAAGAGAAAAAAAAGAAGCATCAAAAAACTACAATCACAATACTAAAAATATGAGCAAAGAAGAGAAAGAAAATTATGATTTTATATTAAAGCAGCAAAATAGTTTTGAATCGATGGTTCGTGAGTTGCATTTTCGACTTTTCCCTGAAGAGTATGATTGGATGCAAGATAGTTTAGAAGATAGCAGGGATAGACAAAAAGGGAAAAATCCAATAAGTGCTGAATATAGTGCAAAAGTAAATATAAGAAGAGAAAAGCTTGGATTTTTACCGTTGGCACATAACGGAATGGCTGTTGATTTTAAAGAAACTATTGAATATTGTAAAAAACTTATTTGTAAAGAAATTAAGATAGCAAATAAATGAATAGATTTTTTACAGTAAATGATAATTTGGATTCGCATATATTAATACATATTCCTCACTCTTCTCTTCACATCCCTCAAGATATGACCGACGATTATTTGCTTTCAAAAGAACAATTAGAACTTGATTGTAAGATTTTAGCAGATATGTACACTGATGATTTATTTGGTGTTCCGTTTGAAAAATTTGGTGGAATGAGACTTGATGTAAATAGGGCATTTATTGATGTAGAAAGATTTAGAGAAGATAATAATGAACCTATGTCAAAAATTGGTATGGGGGTCGCATATACAAAAACTTCGGAATTAAAAGACCTAAGAATTTTAAAATATAAAGATAAGATTTTAGATATATATGATGCTTATCATTCCGCATTGGATAACTTAGTTGAACAAAAAGTCCAAAAGTTCGGGAAATGTCTGATTGTTGATTGTCATAGTTTTCCATCAATTCCAAGAGCTTTTATGTTAGATAGTAATATTGATGATATTGCTATTTGTATAGGATATGAAGATTTTCACAAAGATATAAATGCTGTTTTTATTTTAGAAAATGGTTTTAAAGCAAAAGGTTATAAAGTTTCTCATAACATGCCATACAGTGGTTCTATTGTTTCCAATAAACATTTTGGAAAAGACAATAGGGTTAAATCAGTTATGATTGAATTGAATCGTGGAATATATATGGATGATATTCATACATTTAAACAAAACGAGAATTATCAAACTATTAAAAATATTATTGAGGATACATTTAATAAGTTAAAAATATGATTTGGTCTTTTTTAAAATAACGCTCCGAAAATTATATTATTTTTCACACCATTTATGGTATGATTAATCTAATTTTTCGCACCACAGATGATATAAAAGGACACTGATATGAAAAGATGGATTTGGGAGATGGAAAACTATCCCAATTTTACTTATGATTTGAAAAAATTGCAAAGACTTATAGAGGATATTTCAAGAGAGCAAGGCTATCTTATAGCTATCAGTCAAACTATCTCTAGTGAAGTGATCCTTCAAAGACAATCAGAAGCACTTATAAGTGAAGCAATAGGAACTTCTGCTATCGAGGGTGAGATTTTAAATCGTGATAGTGTAAAAGCCTCTATTGCAAAAAAGTTTGGTTTTAAAGATGTAGAGCATAAAAAAATCAATGAAACTACCGATAATCTTATTGAAATACTTATTGATGCCAATTCTAATTACAATCAAGATTTGACTTTGGAGCGACTTTTTGGCTGGCATAATGCACTTTTTCCAAAAGGCTATAGTGGATGGGTTAAAATAAATACCGCTGAATTTAGAGGCGAAGAAACGATGCAAGTAGTTGGTGGGGGAATAGGGAAAGAAAAAGTCTATTATGAAGCACCACCTAGAAAAAATTTAGAAGAGGAGATGAAAACCTTTTTAGAATGGTTTAATACTGCAGAAGCATCCCTTTTAAAAGCTAGTATCGCTCATCTTTGGTTTGTGATTATCCATCCTTTTGATGATGGAAATGGAAGAATCACAAGAGCTATCACAGATTTAGTTCTTTCAAAAGTCGAAAATACAACCATATCAAGACTCTATTCTATGTCAAATGCTATCAATGAAGATAGAAATGGATACTACAAAGCTTTGGAACATACAACTGGATTTATCCAAAAAGAAAATCCTCTTGATATTACGATTTGGTGTGAGTGGTTTTTGAAGACCCTTTTAAAAGCACTTCTTGAGGCAAAAATAAAATTTAACTCTGTTACTTTTAAAACAAAATTTTGGGATAAGTATAGAGATAAAAATCTTAATGGCAGACAAATAAAAGTTCTCAATTTTATTTTAGATATTGGTATAGAAGAGTTCAAAGGAAATCTAAGCAAAAAGAAATATATGAGCCTCGCAAATTGTCCATCTACAAATGCTTCAAGGGACTTGGTGGAGCTATTGGAGCTTGGATGTATTAGGCAAATTGAAGGGACAAGTGGACGAAATATAAGTTATGAGATAGATGTAGCCAAAGTGATGAGTTGAGGATGATTAAGAAAGACAGTTATTTGTCTAAAAGTTTTACTATAATAGTCAGTATAAAGTTAGAGAGTTGAATGAAATTTAAAATAAAAAATGGGAGTGGTAGATGAGTGAAGGTAACTGGATAATAGATGCAAAAGAACATTTTGAAAAATATGGAAATAAGACATACACTAATGGTGATGATATATCAAAAAAATCACAAGAAATAAATGAAAAATTGAAAAAAATTTTGGTTGATAAATTTCAAAACGAAGATGATATGGAATTAAATCTACAAGGTTCAAAATGGACAAAAGCAGGACACAATATTTTAAAAGATTATATTTGGTATAGAAGCAACTTAAAAAAATTTGGGAAACAATATCCTGTTGTGTTTGGTATTGCATTAGGTCGAGGTGGACTTAATTTCGAGATACAAATTTATAATGATGCAATTGGAAATTTAAAAATATCAAAAAAACTAGGGGAAATAATAAGCAAAATAATACAAGAAAAAAATTATGGATTAGAAGCAATAAAAAGAAAAAATGTTAAAGAAGATTATTTGGATTATGGTTATTTTGGTTTAACAGAATTTGATGATGATAAATTCAACAAAGTAATGGCTGCTTATAAAGAAGTTGTTGTAGAAGTTCATAAACAATTAGAGGATAAGTTAAATGATTTGATAGAGAGTTACAAAAAATTTAGCAAAAGTGATAGTTTAGATAATCCACATATATTATTGGTTAGTACAAATGAACTTGTTCAAAAAAGAAAAAAAATTATTGAAAATTTTAAAATTTTTATAGAAAATCCTACAAAATCGAATCTATCAAGTTGGTGGAGTGAAAGTATAAACTCAGCAAATATGCAGGGTAATTTTACTAATTTAGTTAAAAATCTAGAAGATAGAACAAAAGAAGAAGTTGAGAATTTAAATGATGATAGCAAACTTGAAAAAGTTCATGGTGAGTTTAATAAGATTAAATATATAGTTTTTGAGGAGAATTGGGATATTAAAGAATCTTTAACATTTAATGATGTAGAAGATGGTGTAAAAGATGTAAACAGTATGAATGCAACCGCAAAAGAATTGGCTTACTATTTACAAATGGATGAAGACAAAATACCTCTTGTGAATTCAATGACACAAAGAAAAGTTGAGTTGATTACAAAAATATTTTATCCATTAAATGAACAAAAAACACTACAAGAAAAATTTGAATTATTAAGAGATGAGATTTGTAAAAAAGAGGAAAGAACTTATGTAGAAATAAACGGGTTAAAAAGTTTTTATTTGGTTGACCAATTTTTAAATCTTATTGATAAAGTGAAACAAAAAGATGTGGATGATGCAAAAGATAAAGGACATGATGAACTTTATAAAAAAGCTTTAGAATTTAAAAACTTTTTAGGTGGAGAAGAAATAAAAAATGATGATTTTATTGAACTTTTAAAACAAGGTCAAAATATTATTTATTATGGTGCTCCTGGAACTGGAAAAACTTTTGGGGTTCTTGAAGATGTGAAGAGTACAGTAGATAATGTTTTAGGAAGATATGAAATAACACAATTTCATCCGAGCTATTCTTACGAAGATTTTGTTGAAGGAATAAGACCTAAAGGCATTGATAAGAGTAATGGTTCTATGCAATTTGGATTAGAAGATGGTGAGTTTAAAAAGTTTTGCAAAAAAGCAAGAGAGGAAGAAGAATCATTTTTAGAACTAAAAGATATAGATTTTAAAAGCGCAATCGAAGGATTTGGGTATTTTTTTATAATTGATGAGATTAATAGGGCTGAACTTTCAAGAGTTTTTGGAGAGTTACTTTTTGCCCTAGAGTACAGAGGTGCTGATAAAGGAATGGTAAAAACTCAATACTCATCACTAAGAGATGAAGATGATATTTTTTATATTCCAGAAAATATTTTTGTAATTGGTACGATGAATGATGTAGATAGGAGTATAGATAGTTTTGACTTAGCTTTGAGAAGACGGTTTATTTGGATAAGAAAAGATTGTAATTATGATGTTATTACAACAGAATGTAAATATACTGATAAAGAAAAAAAACAAAATTCATACGAAAATATCGAAAAATTTAGTCAAGCTTGTTTGCAGTTAAATGAGCAAATAACATTAAAGAAAAACGATGGATTGGGTCTTGGTAAAAAATATGAAATAGGACATGCATATTTTTTAAAAATCTCAAAATATACTAATGGAAATAAAATTTCTCAGCAATCAATGAATAAGCTATTTGATTACCATATAGAGCCAGTTTTGTCAGAGTATTTAAGGAGTGAATACAATGAGGAAGATATTGAAAAACATGTTAAGAATTTAAAGAATTATTTCAAGTTAGAAAGTAAATAATGATACAAACAGTTGATAATTTTTATTTATCAGATTTAGTTTATAAATCAAAAAAAGATGAAACAGAAAAATATATTACAGATACAAAAAACTATTATGCTTTTTTTGATAAAAATTTTTCATCGAATGACAAAAAAGTAATTGGAGAAAAAATTGATATAACTCTCAGAGATTATATAAATCCAGATAGATATAAAAACAACACTTTTTTCTCTTTTTTTAAAGATGAAGAAAAGAGAGATGCTAAAAATAAAGACGACTTAATTATCTCTATTAAAAAAAGTAAAAATGATAAGGATGAAGATATTTATCTAGCCCAAACAGGCAACTATGTAGGAAAGTTTAAGTGGCAAGATCTTGAGATTGACATAAAATCAAGATTTTCAAATGTTTTTTTGGAAAGAATGCTGAACTTTGCAAATGATATTTTTCTTGATGATGTGAGTATCACAGGCAATAAAGTAGATAAAAGTTTTGATATCTCAAAATATATCATCTACTATATGTTTGTTCAAAATCTTGAAAAAGCTTTTTTGTTAGGTCTTCCAAAAGCTTATAGAAGTGTATCTCATCATGAGATGAAACTCAAAGGTAAGATTGATATTAATAAATTTATCAAATGTGATATTCCATTTCAAGGGAAAATCTCAAGCGTAAGTCGTGAGCAAAAAGAGATACAAGAGATTATCGATGTACTTTATAAGGCTATAAAGATTATTGATAAACAAAGTGAAAAGAATTCTACAAAAGAAAACAAAATTTCATTTACAAAAAATATCTCACATATCAAAACTCACCTCAAACAACACAAAAGTAACAACTATGTCTCAAATGAAACTATAATTAAAGCACTTAAATCAAAAGCTTTGCAAAATCCAATCTTTGCACCATATAAAAAAGTGCTTGAATATGCAAGATTTATTATAAATGGAAATAATATAGAAGAAAAAAATGGTGGCAATACCAAAACTTATGGATTTATAATTAATGTAGCTGAATTATTTGAAATCTATATCACTAAACTTCTTCAAAAAGAGTTTAGTGATTGGAGAGTGGAAAGTCCACCTTTGAGACTATATGAAGAATTTGGAAATAGCTATTTGTATCAAAGAAAAATAATCCCAGATATTGTAATGATAAGAGATAATGATGTAATGGTATTTGATACAAAGTATAAAAAAATGAAATTCACTGAAATAAAAGGTAATGGTGTTGATATTGATAGATGTGATTTTTTTCAAATCAATACTTATATGAGTTACTATCAAAATCATCATAATAAATATAATGTAAAAATCGGCGGTCTTTTATATCCAATAGAAAAAAATGATAAAAATATAAAATATAGTCATAGCGAAACTTGGTTTGGAAATAATGAGACAAAATTTATCATCGATGGGATAGATTTGTCTAAAGATTCGAAGATTAACGATAATGAACAACAACCTTTTAATATAGAAAATATAATTGAAAAAGAAAAAGATTTTATATTACGAATACGCAACTTATTAGAAAACACAAAGGAAAACAATTGAGTCTAAATAAATTCACAGTACAAAAAAGTTTTGCAATCAATGCAGGCGCTGGAAGTGGAAAAACATACACACTTAGTAGACGGTATATCAATGCTTTGGTTGGATTTGATTATTTTAGAGAAGATTATAGTATCCAAGAGTCGTTCTTTGAAACTCTAAAACCAGCTCGTGTCAAAGAGATAGTTACCATCACCTACACAGAAGCAGCAGCTTTAGAGATGAAAGGTCGTATATTTGAGCTTGTTTCAAAAATCATCAATTTTAAAACACTTGATAGTGAAGATGGGGATTATAAATCTATTCAAGAAGCAAATAGTCATATCACTGATACTCAAAAACAATATGTACTTAATACTCTAAAAGAAGCATATCAATCAAGTAGTAACTCAAAAATCTCTACAATCCATAGCTTTTGTTTAGATATCATCAAAGCAAATGCTGATATTGCAAAAATAGATGTGAAGCTGAATATCATCAAAGAGGATGAAAAGCAAAGTGAACTCTCTTCTATCATATTTGAAGTTTTAAATACAGATGAAAATAAAGAGACTATTTTAGATATCTCAAAAGATATCAATATGTTTTTCATAACTGGTTTGATAGAAAAATACACAAGTAATAGTAAGTTTAGAAAAGATTATGATAGTTTTGATAAAGAGAGTATCTCACAAGAGCTTTATAAAAAACTTATTTATGAATTATTTCCGTTGCCGCAGATTGATGATGCTTTTAATGAACTTAGTGATGATAAGGTTAGACTAGAGTGGTTTAGCAAGTTTTATCAAAACATTTTAGATTTTAAAGCAGTTGATTGGAAAGAGGTGATTGAAAATCAAAAAGCTCCATCTATGGGTGAGAAAAAATATCCATTTGCTGATGAGGCGAAAAAGAAGTTAGAAAAAGTTGTTCGTATCTATCAGACAATAGATGAAGAAAAAGAGAATATCTTTTTTCAAAAGATTGAAAAACTAAAATCATTACTTCATACAATTAAAGCAAAATATGACACAAGACTTCTAGAACTTGGGAAAATAGATTTTGATACTATCATCTCTAAAACTTTAGAGATCATCCCAAAAGTTAATACAAACTTCAAATATATAATGGTGGATGAGTTTCAAGATACAAATGAAACCCAATTTGAGATAGTAAAAAATGCGATGAATAAAGATACAAATCTCTTTGCAGTAGGGGATAGTAAACAGTCTATTTACTCTTTCCAAGGAGCAGAAATAGAGGTATTTAATAATGCAGTCAATGACACTTCTCTTTTTAGCTCAATTGAGCCTATGAGTAAAAATCATAGAAGTGATGGAGTGGTACTTGATAAAGTTAATAGTATCTTTGATAAAGTTTTGGCAAAAAATAGTTCTCTTAAACTTATCTCTCAAAACTATGAGGCAGACCCACAAGAGCTTCAAGTTTTTAAAGAGTCCAGAAAAGAAAAGGGGAGTTTTGAGTTTTTAATAACAGCAAATCCATACAAAGGGGAAAAAGATGAGCTTGATACCATTGCAAATTTTGTAAGTGATATTTGCTATGGGAAGAACTCTAAATATCTCCATATTAGTGAACTTGTAAAAGATAAGAAAAAAGCGATTGCAATCATCTATGATAGTAGTACAAAGATGCTTGAACTCAAAAGCAAACTTAAAGAGAGGGGGATATTTGCTAAAGTAAGTGCTAGTGATAATTTTTACCACACAAAAGAGGTAAATGATATCTATAATACTCTAAAAGCGATAGATATCGTTTCAAAAAAACAAATCGAATTTACCCCAAAAGAGAGGTTTTATCTTGTAGGTGCTATGAGATCAAATATTTTAAAGATTGATGATAACTCTATAAAAAAATATCTTGAGTCCCATCAAATCCCACCAAAACTCCAACAATATTGTGAAGAAAAAAAGGGTAAAACATTTAGCGAGTTTATAAAATATATCTATGATGATGCAAATCTATTTGGGGTGTATGCCCATTTTGATGATGTGGAACAAAGGGTGGCTAATCTTTATAAATTTTTACAATTAGCACTAGAGTATCAAAACTCAAATGAATCAAATCTCTATAAATTTTTAAAACTTTTAGAAAATGGTATCTATTTTAGCGATGCAAAAGAGGACGAGGCATTTTATAAATCAGAGAATGCAAAATCAGTAGAGATTTGTAGTATCCACTCTACAAAAGGGTTAGCTTATCCACTTGTATTGTTAGGATATAGTGAAAAAGCACTCTATTCTCAAGTGACAAGCGATAGTCTCAAACACAATAATTTCACCGTAAATGGGATGAAAAAAGAGATTGTAGGATTTAAAATAAACAAATATGAACCTTTAGCTTTACGAGTTTTAAAAAGTATTGATAAGCTCAAACATCTTGCTGAAAAGAAAAGACTTTTATATGTTGCACTTACAAGGGCAGAGTATGATGTTGTCATCTCAGCAAAACTATCAGAGACTAAAGATGGGCAAATATCAAAGCCACGAGAAGACAGCTATCTTTCTATGATTATTGATTCTTTGGGAATTGAACCTAAAACATTATTTTTAGATGGTGTGAGAGGAGCGTTTAGTCCAAGAGACGAAGTAGAAGTACAAAATCAAAGTGTTACTTATGAAGATCATCAAATAAAACCTATTGAATTTATACAAAAAGAAAAACTAACAGCAACTAGCGGCAATGAAACAATTGATGATGGAGCTTCTCTTTTAGGAACTATCACCCATAAAATATTTGAGCTTTATTGGGATAGATTAGAAACTATAGATAGTGAACAGCTTTTTTCTAAATTTGAAATCTATGATGATGAATCTAAATCAAAAATCAAAAAGAGTATCGATAATTTCCTACAAAGTGAAGTATATAAAAAACTTCAAAATGGTGCGAAACATAAGTTTGAATTGGAATTTCACACTAATGATAAAAGGGGATTTATCGACCTTGTCTATTTTGAAGAGGATAAAAATGGCTGGGTAATCGTTGATTTTAAAACAGGGAGTGAATCAAAAGATAAAGAGGCAAAATATCAAAAACAACTTGAATTTTATAGGGATGTTTTGATTGAGAATGGGTATGTCGTAGTTGATATGATGTTGTTGTGGGTGTAAGTAAATTTGCTATATGAGTCGATTAATCTTTGTAATCGACTCATATTATGATACATTTAAAACAATCTGTCCAAACACTTTATTATAGTTTCCTTTCAAAAACAAAGGAACCGAATGCTAAACGATATCACAACAATCACTTCAAAAAAAATTCTTGCTGATTTCAAAAACAGAAAAAAAGCTTTTCAATTTCGAGATAGGCAAATAGTAAGAGCAGTTTATAAAATTGAATATAATCCCTCACTCTAATTTTACTATCTAATTTCTGACATTATTTTGACTGAATTTATCAAAAATGCCTGTTATTTTTGAATTAAGGAGTGAAAAATGTTGTTTGGTTTCCTTTGGGTATTATAAATTTCTTCCATAAATAGAATGAATAAGTTGGATTTTCAAGGATTTCTATAAGCTCTTTTAGTTCTGATACCTTATGAATATTTTCATCAAGATAAAGATAAAAATTTTTGATAAAATCGGAATAATAGTTCACAATAATAGGAATATACTTACCTGCTCCAAATCGCTCTTCATTCCAAAATGAATTTTCAAGGGAAGTTTGTTTTTGCTTATCATATGACAATGAATAGAGTTCAATAGTAAAGTGTAAATTATCCTCTATCCTTTTGATACAAAAATGAAAAAAAATACCTGTATAGGTTGTAAATCTAGCATCTGTTGACAATTTAATATTGGCACTCATAAAATATTCTTTGTTACATTCCAAAGTGTTATCTTTTGGGAAAAAGTTTTTCTTTGTGTGTTCGTTTAGTGTGGATTGCTCCATTTATACCCTTTTATTTTAATTTCTTTTAAGATAATAACAAAACGATTAGACAGTTTTTTGTCTATGTTGTAATTTATAATTTTGCTAATAAAAATGGTAAGAAAAAATTCCAAGAAATAGGACACAAAATAGTCCTACAATATTTATATACTTTTGATAAATTAATACGAGGAATACTACAATGAACAATAATATAAGAATAGACGACGAAGACTACCAAACGATATTCTCACATCAAGGTAGGATTGATGGGCTAGTAGGTAGCTATAATAAACTAGATAATCTTTTTGATTATTTACCTGATGGTTTTAAAGAGTCAATTCAAAATGCAAAAGGGGTACTGATAAAATTTTCAATGAATTCTGCTGCATCTATTCTAACTATCGTAGATTTGTTAGAGAAAATAAATACCATAGTTGACGATAATTGTGATGTCACTTTTGGAACAAAAATAAATGATTCGCTTGATGTTGAAACTGTAAATGTTACGATTATACTAACTGGATTAGATCTAAATAAGCAACTTCTGGCAAACCATTTTACAAAATAGAAAATTAATTAGATTTTTGTATTTTGAAAGAATTTATATGGTCATAATAATCAAAATGTACATTGTTCGTAATAGTAAATAAGTTAGGTTTTGCCATTATTCTAATGATTCTAAAATAATGATATTTTTCATTTCTGAATAGTCATTTGTTGTTATTGTATATGTCATTTCATTAAAATTAATTTCTAAAATCGCCTTTGTATTATTTTCATCTGATAAAAAATAAGTTAATACATTATCGAATGAACTTATAGAAAAAATGTCGCTTTCATGTATATTAAATTCTGAGAAAATTAAAGAGAGTGTTATTTTTTCCATTGATTTGATAATCCTTTACTATATATTGATACTTGTTCTAAAGAGCTTCTTTCTATTTTTTCTAATAAAAGTATAACGATGTAAATGGACAAAAACATGTCTTTTTAGTTAGTTATAATTTTCAAAAATAAAAAGGAAATATATTATGATTAATAAAAAACAAGATATTTCAGCATCAATCAAAATAGATAAGGCAACGGCAATAGCTGCAGTACAATATAATGGATGGTTTCTTAAGTATTTAAATAAAGAGTTTAAAAATGATAGAGAAGTTGTGTTGGCTGCTGTTCAAAACTATGGAGAAGCTTTAGAATATGTAAGTGAAATACTTCGAGCAGACAAAGAGATTGTTTTAGCTGCTGTGAAAAAACATCCACAAGCATTAATATTTGCGAGTGATGTACTTCAAACTGATAGAGAATTTATTTTAAATGTAGTGCAAAAAAATGGAGTAGCACTAGCATATACAAACAAGGAACTACAATCTGATAGAGAGATTGTTTTAGCTGCTGTGAAAAATAAAGGTCTAGCACTAATGAGTGCAAATAAAAAACTTCAAAATGATAGAGAAATTGTTTTATTTGCAGCAAAAAACTGTGGTCGAATATTAATGATGGTAAATAAAAAACTTCAAAATGATAGAGAGATTGTATTGGCTGCTGTACAAGACAATGGATTAGTTTTGGAATATGCGAATAAAAAACTTAAAAATGATAGAGAAATTGTTTTAACTGCTGTACAAAATAATGCAAATGCTTTGAAATATGTGAGTAAAGCACTTCAAAGTGATAAAGAAATTGTATTATCTGCTGTACAAAACGAAGGCTGGGCTTTTACATATGCAAGTAAATATTTTCAGTCCGACAAAGAATTAGTTTTAAGAGTAGCTCAAATTCTAGCAAGAAATGAGCCTGTAAAATAAACTGTGTAAGTTCGTTAATGTCACAATGTCCAAAAATAATAAAGGAGAAAAATTATGTCAAAAGTAATAATCCTAAGCGGTGCAGGAATAAGTGCTTCGATATGCGAAATATATTATCAATACAGATAATATAAAAGAGAATAAAGATGGCAAACAAGAAACATTTGGATTCTTGGTAAATGTAGCTGAACTATTTTAAATCTATATTACTAAACTTCTTCAAAAAGAATTTAGTGATTGGAATGTGGATAGTCCAAAGATAGAACTCTATCCAAGTCAATTCTTTGCTAGAAAAAATAAAAGGAAAACAATGCTAAAAGATATCACAACAATCACTTCAAAAATTTTCAATATTGCTCTTTCAAAAGAGGAGCCTCTTATGGCTCCAAAACTTGTCTATAATGTGTACCGAAATCTAGCAAAAGTGATAGATGATGCTAATTGTGTTGCAAATCACTATCTGGCCCTTAATTTTAGTGAACCATATTTACAAAATTCTTCATTAGGTGAACCAGTGGATAAATGGAGAAGATTTTTCAATGAAGATTTAGAAAGACTTAATAGTTCAACTAAAAAATATCTACATGGTTTATCAAATCTTACTCATGATGGTATGTATTTAGCTTATATGAGTAACTACTATCGTCATAAAACATTTTATGGGTTTGTAAGAGATCATTATAGTGTTGGATATGTCGAAACTTGCGGAAAAATCATGCACATTATTCAGTTAGAATATAAAAAATTTGATACTCAAAGTGTATATATAGAGAAATTTAAACAAATAGATTTATCAACATTTGAAATGCGAAAAGCACTCCAAACCCATATCATAAGTGAAGTTAAAAAACTAAAAAGAGAGCATTTAATCCTTAGAAATTATATTTTAGACAAGTATAAATTTGAGGATCTGTTATAATGATAGCAAAAATGAGATTGGATATCTTATTCAATCTCAAACCTTTTAAAAAACTCCTCATTAGAAATCTCCCCAATATCATCATCCTCAATAAGTGGAAAATCATTTTCATCCAAATCAACACTGACCTCTATCCCATTTATATAAAAACCATCAAAATAATTTGGGATAAAAATAATCACATCTGAGTATTTAGTAGGATTTTCTTCAAAAAGTGCAAGATTTAAAATTGGATAATTATTAAAATGTTTTTTACAAAAGGTCTCAAATTTTTCCCTTGGAAGAAGATTGAGTAGTTTATAGTGGAATGAATAACTTGGATTTTCAAGTTTATCTATCAGCTCTTTTAATTCTGATACCTTACGAATATTTTCATCAAGATAAAGATAAAAGTTTTTGATAATATTGGAGTAATAGTTTACTATCATAGGGATAAACTTACCAGCTCCAAATCCTTCTTCGCTCCAAATTGAGTCTTTAAGGGAAGTTTGTTTTTGTTCATCATTTGACCATGAATAGAGTTCAATAGTAAAAGCTAAATTATCCTCTATCCTTTTGATACAAAAATGAAAATAGATACCTGTAGAGGTTGTTCCCCCATCATCTATCGGTAATCTAACATTTGCATTTATAAGATACTCTTTGTTATATTCCAAAGTATTATCTTTTGGAAAAAAGTTTTTCTTTTGGTGTTCATATAGTGTGGTTTGCTCCATTTATACCCTTTTATTTTAATTTCTTTTGAGATAATAACAAAATGAGTAGACAGTTTTTTGTCTAGGTGGTAATTTATAATGTCCAAAAATAATAAAGGAGAAAAGTTATGGCAAAAGTAATTATCCTAAGCGGTGCAGGAATAAGTGCGGAGAGTGGTATTAGCACCTTTAGAAGCGAAGATGGCTTATGGAATAATCACCGCATAGAAGATGTTTGTATGCAAGGGTGTTTAAATACCAATAGAGAGATGACTTTAAACTTTTATGATGATTTACGAATATCTCTAAAAGATAAAGAGCCAAACCATGCTCATAAGATGGTAGCAAAGATAAAAGATAAATATCCAAATGACATAGCTATCATCACCCAAAATGTTGATAATCTATTTGAAAAAGGAGGATGTGAAGATGTTATCCATCTTCATGGATATTTAACTCAAATATATTGTGAAGATTGTGGATACTTAGAAGATATAGGATACCAAAAACAAGAGGATGTTTATAAAACTTGTCCAAAGTGTGGTAAAAATAAACTAAGACCAAATATTGTTTTTTTCCATGAACCAGCTCCTATGTATGAGAAACTTATGGAGGAGTTTGATAATTGTGAAATGTTTGTAGTTATTGGTACAAGTGGATATGTTATCAATACAGATAGATTTTTACATCCTGATATCAAAATATCAATTTTAAATAACCTTGAACCAAGCCTTGCGATTTTCGATGAGCTTTATACTAAGGCACTTTTTAAACCAGCAACCGAAGCGATTGATGAGATAGTTTTGGATATTGAAGAGTTTTTGAAAGAACAATAATGAGCTATACAATAACAATCAAAAAAGGAAATTTACTCCAAGAAGATGGAGCTGATTTTATTATCAATGCATCAAACACTTCACTTGTTTTAGGTTCAGGTGTATCGATG
Organism: Helicobacter pylori PMSS1; assembly: GCA_945883785.1. Classification (GTDB taxonomy): domain Bacteria; phylum Campylobacterota; class Campylobacteria; order Campylobacterales; family Arcobacteraceae; genus CAIJNA01. The sequence continues at coordinate 112,371 of CAMCYD010000001.1, read as the reverse complement.
GCATTCAAAAGGCATTGTGGTCTTGAACTCCAAGATGTGATGAATAAAGAGCTATCTAAAAGGGGTAAACTCTCTAAAGGTGATGTTGTAAGAACACCATCATTCGCTTCTAATTTTGAGTATGCTCTCCACTGTGCTGTTATGGACTACAATCAAGGGGAAAAACAAAGAGATCCAACACTCCTTACAATTTTAAATATCCTCAAAAATATTGAGCTAGAACTTGAAAATTATAGTACCCATTTTCAAAAAGAGATAAAAATCGTTTTACCACTTTTAGGATGTGGTGTAGGTGGACTTTCTAAAAAAGATGTAATTAAAATCTATAAAAAGCATTTTTCTAAAGAGGTAGATTTTGTGTGTGAAGTTGTGATATATGGCTATGATGAAGAGGACTTTTTACTTTTAAAAGAGTATTTATTATAGACATAATCTTGTCCACTTAGTTGGTTATAGTTCTTTTATAGAAATAACCAAAGGGGATAAAATGAGAAGAAAGATTCATAAAGATTTACCTTATGACAAATCAACTTTTGTGGAAAAACCATTACAAGATCAAGTTACATATTGGATATTAAAAGTCCTTTTACCACTGCAAGGATATAGACAATTTTTTCAAAGACATGGTATAAATGATGAAAATCTTGCTATTTACTTGGGGATGGAGCAGTTTATAGATACAGATGATTTAACAATTAATGATGGAATCATTGAACTACAAAAACAATTGACTCGTTTAAATGGTAAAAAAGAGCAATTTAGCTCTTTAAAATCACTTGAAAAAAACCTATCTAATTTACAAAAATTAATAGGATTTGATGATAATGAAATTAAAGTTTTAAGATTTTTAATTATTGCTAATCAATACGATATTTTAAATAGTGCACTAAATCTTTTTGGAAGAGAGCTTAATACAAGTAAAGCAATAAATTACCTTGGTGTGATTTTAGATCTTTCTCCAAGAATTATTACAAAAATGTTTGAAAATGGGTCAAAATTTTCAAAAACATCTATAGTTACTATATACAAACGAGGGACAAATGATTTAACGAACAAATTTGAATTGATTAGTGATCCTTTTAGCGATGCTATGTTAAATAATATCGCTGATATTAAGGTAATTTTTAAAGAGGTGATAAGGGAAGTTCCAAAAGGAACATTAACTCTTAGTGATTACACACATATTCAAAAAGATATAGATATTTTGATACCTTATTTACAAAAATCGATAGCTTCAAAATCTCACGGGATAAATATACTCCTCTATGGTCGCCCAGGAACTGGAAAAACTGAACTTGTAAAAACGATTGCTAATGAGTTATCACTGAAACTTAGTGAGATTAGTTATGCTGATGAAGATGATGATGCAATAGACGGTAGTAAAAGACTAAAAGCATATAAGATAGCTCAAGCAATATTGAAAAATGAAAATAACATTATTATGTATGATGAAGCGGAAGATATTTTTGAGAGTGGTAATAGTATATTTGAAACTAAACGACAAAAAGACAAAGCGTGGATTAATAGGATTTTAGAAACAAATATTATTCCAACAATTTGGATAAGTAATAAAATCAGTGCGATAGATAATGCTATCATCAGAAGATTTGATATGGCAATTGAGCTTCCAATACCACAAAAAAATAAAAGGGTAGAGATTATTAAACAGTACAGTGGAAACTTTGCAAGTGAAGAAACAATTAATAAATTAGCCCAAAATGAAAATATTGCACCAGCTATAATTAGTCGAGCTAGCAAAGTGGCAATCACTATCAAAGGGGATAACCAAAATGAAGTTTTTGAACAAATAGTAAATAATACCCTTAAAGCACAAGGATATGATGAAGTAAAATCATTTTCTTCTTTAAATTTGCCAAAAACTTATAACCCAAAGTTTATCAATACCACTGAAGATTTAGTACTTTTAGCAGATGGTTTACAAGATTCAAAAACGGGACGACTTTGTTTATATGGAGCTGCAGGAACTGGAAAGAGTGCTTATGGAAGATATTTAGGAGAGGTTCTAGATCTTCCTGTGTTACTTAAAAAAGGGAGTGACCTTCAAAGTAAATGGGTGGGAGAATGTGAGAAAAATATTGCAAGAGCATTTCAAGAAGCCCAAGAAGAAAATGCAATACTCATATTTGATGAAGTTGATAGTTTTTTACAAGATAGAACTTATGCAAAAGCATCATGGGAGATAAGTCAAGTAAATGAGATGTTAGTACAAATGGAAAATTTTAATGGAATTTTTATTGCAACAACAAATTTGATAGACAATCTTGATAGAGCAAGTTTAAGAAGATTTGATATGAAACTAGAATTTGGATATCTAAAAGAAGCTCAAGTTTATGAGTTGTTTGTTGAAGAAGCAAAAGAATATGGTTTTAAGGTAGATGAAGAGATAAAAAAACAACTTTTTGCAATCAAATATATTACCCCTGGGGATTTTGCAGCAATTAGACGACAAAATAGATTTAGACCAATTAAAAATTGTGATGATTTAATCCAAAAAATAAAAGAGGAAGTAAAAATCAAGAATATTTCATCAAGTGGAAAGATGGGGTTTGCAGTTTAAGAATTGTAGTTAGCGGTAATATCAGTCTTAAAAATGATAATAGCCCTGAATCACAAGCTTATAATAACTTTATCTTTAAAACTATCGTTGGCTTTTTCAAAGATAGAATTGAGAGTTTGGAGAGATGGCAAGAGCAAGATGCTAACTCTGATTTTAGTAGCACAAAAGAGAGTATTAATCTATTGATTGAAAATATGAGTATTTCTAAAATTGCAGACATTAAAAAGAAGTATCGTTATATTTTTTCTTCTTTACTACTTTCCTAGGTTAATTGTAATAAAAATGTAATTATTCTTAAAGTTTATTTAATTATATAATTAAGGTTTATTTTGTAAAATGTTTAGAAATTAAGAAATTATTGGATAATAAGTAAAATAAACGTAATTTCTCATACTTAGAAAGTGCGTAAATGAGTATGTATTTTTAGGTAGAATAATCGAAGGAAGAGTAGCACGGTTGGAATTATTCAGAGACATATAAATGAAATTTCATATTTATGTTGTTTAGTAAGCTTTTAAAAAGGAGCATGCTTCTAATTCCATTTGATTACTTTTAAATAATATATCATTATCTTCGTACGATTGGTGACCATACAGTAAAAGTTTAAAATATAACAAAACTGTTATAAGTTGTTCAGATAGCCTTATAATGTAGTAATCAGAAAATAGGAATATGGAGTAAAAATGGAATCGCCACTAAAACTAAAAGTTGAACATCTTGCTACTTTTTCTTTGGTAGCTCAACAAAATGCTTATCCTTTGTTTCGGCATTTGACTTTAAGCTATCCGACGGTAGAAGGTAAATTATTAGAAGATTATAGTCCGTTAAGCCAGCTCGTTGTTAAATTAATATCTGAGCCAGAGCTCTTTACCTCGGAAGAATGGGTTATAGATGAAATTCGACCAGGACAGGTTATTTCACTACAGCAGAGGGCTTTTAATATTCCACACAATTTTCTCTTCAATTTAACCGAGGAAATAAGGGTTTCAGTAACTTTTACGGTTAATGTGCAGAATAATCCTGATCCAATACTAGCGAAAAAGGAAATCTCTATTGCGATTCTTCCTGCAAACTTTTGGGGTGGAGAGAGTCGTCAACCTGATCTTTTGGCTGCATTTGTAAAACCCAATGGTGTTTATGTTGAATCTTTAGTTAAGCAAGTAACAGAAGTTCTTGAAAAGAATGGACATGGAAGAAGTGCTGATGGTTATCAGTCCAACACACGTGAAAAACCATATTTAATGGTAGCTGCACTTTGGAATGTTATTTTTTCCCAACGTATTGCATATGTTACTCCACCTCAAGACTTTGCTCGGCAAGGACAGCGTATACGATTAGCTTCTGATATTAGTGCTTCTAAAATAGGTGCTTGTCTTGATACATCACTTCTATTTGCCAGTTGTATTGAATTAATGGGCCTTAATCCAGTTATTGCATTGGGTAAAGATCACGCATTTGTTGGTGTTTGGCTAATAGATGAGCGTTTCCCTGTGTTGACAAATGATGATCCAATGGATCTTCGAAAGCGCATGGATGCACGTGATCTTGTATTATTTGAAAGTACATTAGTCACCAATGAAGCTCCTGTAACCTTTGAACAAGCAAAAGCTTATGCTAGAGACCTTATTAGTGAAGACAAAGAAGATAATTTTGTCTATATTATTGATATAAAGCAGGCAAGAGCTCGTAAGATTAGACCAATCTTTACAGTTGAAGAAAAACCCGAAGAGAAAACCTCTGATTCAGAGTGCGAACTAAGTTTACTTGTCATTCCTCCGTTGCCACCAGTAAAAGCAGATGAACAAGTTGTTGCTGAAACGGCTGAAACACGTATTGATACATGGCAACGAAAGCTATTGGATTTAACTAAGCGCAATTCACTATTAGCATTAAAAGACCGAGCTGTAGCAATAAAGCTATACTGCCCAGATATAGGGTCTATGGAAGATAGTTTGGCTGCTGGTATGTCATTTAGGTTCCTATCCGCAGAAGAAAGTCCGTTAAATGATAATGAGAGAAGTGAAGAATCCTTTAGGCTACAAGTTGGCTCAGATATTCATAAAGAGTACGCATTAGACCAATTAAATAAGAATGTTCTTCTAGCGAATATGCCCAAGAAGAAGCTCGAGCAGAATGCAATAAATCTTTTGAGAAAGGCTAAAAACGATCTCGAAGAAGGAGGTTCAAATACATTATACCTTGCTTTAGGGATGTTGCGCTGGAAGGAAAACCCAGAAGATGATCGTTCCTACCGTGCCCCTCTTATTTTAATACCAGCTGAACTTACCAGAAGCAGCGCGCGAGCTTCGATTAAAATTCGTCAACTTCCTGACGAAAGCCCGATATTTAATATGACACTAATTGAGTTTCTATATACGGAGCATAGCATAGATCTTAATCGATTTCGTGAGTCTTTACCTGAAGACGAGTCTGGTATTGATGTTAATCTAATCTGGAATACTGTCCGTGCTGCCATAGCGGATGAACCAGGCTTTGAGGTAGTTGAAGATATGATTCTTGCATCTTTTTCCTTTGCCAAATATTTAATGTGGAAGGACCTTAAAGATAGAATTGACGATTTAAAGGAAAATCCTTTTGTTAAGCACTTAATTGACTATCCAAATGATGCGTACATTCAGGATAGCGGTTTTGTATTGCATGATGAAGTAGATGAAAAGATTGATCTAGAAAATGTATTTACACCACTAAACTGCGATAGTTCACAACTTGTAGCAGTAGAAGCCTCAGGGAGACCACAGGATTTTGTGCTAGAAGGGCCACCAGGCACAGGAAAATCTGAAACAATCGCCAATATCATTTGCCATAACTTAGCGCTTGGCAGAAAAGTGCTGTTTGTAGCTGAGAAAATGGCTGCACTTCATGTTGTTTACCGACGCATGGAAAAAGTTGGACTTGATCACTTATGTTTGGAGCTTCACAGTAATAAAGCAAATAAGAAAGCTGTTCTTGAGCAGCTTAGAGTAGCAACCGTAAGGCGTAATGAGGCACAGAGTTCTGGTTGGATTGATTCAGTTAAAACGTTAAAAGATAAGCGTGATCGTCTTAACGGTTTTGTACAAGCTTTACATAAGAAATCTATTTTTGACTTGTCTGCACGTGATGCTATAGCTCGTGATGTTCTTTATCAAGATAAACATTCTTTATCCTTAGGTTGGTCATTAGGTTTCGAGTCAGCCCCTGTTGATTCAGCTGAAAAGCTTGATAAGATGCTTAAGGCAGTTAAATTAGCTGCGTTAGCGTATAATGATATATCTCATCTTAATCCTACTCAGTTCAGGATACTCAATGCTAGAAGTTGGTCTAATGCTTGGCAGAGCCAAGTGATTGATTGTCTGAATCGGTATAAATCGGTACTTAATGATCTTTATCCTAGTGCCGAAATCTTAGCATCTAAATTCAATGTTGATATAAAAGAAAAAACTATTGGTAATGTTGTGCGTGTAAATGCTCTGGCTGAGTTGATCACATCTGCTCAATATAATTCCCTAAGCTACGTTGTTTCTAAAGGGGCTATGGATTTATTAGATAGTCTTGACAAATTGACACTAGCAAAGGGAGAGTTTGAACAGAGTCTTAACAATATTGGTCATAACATTTCAGTAGAAGTTCTAGCTAAAAGCCCTATTACTGAATGGGTAAACATTTACAATGGAGCAAAAGAAAGCTGGTTTAAACGCTTCTTTGCAACAATAAGAATTAATTCTGCGGCTAAAAAATTAGGTTATGAAAAATTCAAAGACATGAGTGTATTGACTGCTATAGAAAAGGCTGCTGATTTGAAAGAGGCAATATTTCTATTAGTGGCACCATTTGAAGAAGATAAAATATGGCATGGTTGGGATACAACCGCAGAAAGCTTAAGTGCAGTGGCAGTAAAGGGGAAGGCAGCCTATAAGGCACTGACAGAAGCTATAAACCTGACTGATGATCCTTCTATAATTCTTACTGCAGTTAAATCCAAGCTTGTTGACGGCCGTGATTTTCTCGGTAGCTCGAAGGTAGTTGTTCATAAAAACGAGTTTAAACAATATTGGGAAGCTTATATTACAATAGCTAGTGAAGCTGAAAAGCTAGAATTACGCTTCGATAAAAATTCTTCTTTTGAAGCTGTCATTCCTGTAATAAATGAGCTAATAGCAAGTGCGTCAAAATTTAAAGCTTGGAGCGAGTGGCTTGCGGCGAAAGAGGAGCTAGAAACTTATCAGCTTGACAAGTTAGTGCAAGGGTTGGAGGCTCGAACTATCTTGCCTGATGACGCTGAAGATCAAGTCTTAACGGCTTTCTGTCGATGGTTAGCTCCACAGCTGATAGATGCAAGTGATGACCTACGTTTGTTTAAAGCGTCATCTCATGAGCAGTTAATTCATGAATTTAGAGAGTTAGATGCGGAGGTAGCTCATACCACTAGTGCCTATGTTGCTGCTATTGCCGCACAAAAAGTTCCTGATCCATTTGCTAAGGATAGTCCAAAAGAATTTGGTGTATTAGCCAAGGAGCTCCAGAAAAAAATTCGACATAAACCTGTACGATTGTTATTTAGTGAAATGGGAGAGCGATTACTAGATTTATGTCCATGTATGATGATGTCCCCATTGTCTGTTGCACAGTTTCTACCCTCTGACTTCAATGGGTTTGACTTAGTCGTCTTTGATGAGGCCTCTCAGATGACAACATGGGACTCTGTTGGTGCAATCGCAAGAGGAAGAAATGTAATCGTTGTAGGCGATCCAAAGCAAATGCCTCCAACTAGTTTTTTTAGCGGAGCTGTAGATGTTGATGATCCAGATGAAGAAGACCTAGAGTCAATTCTAGACCAGGCACTGGCGGCACGATTGCCTCATCTTAGGTTGAAAGGACACTATCGAAGTAGGCATGAAACTTTGATTGCTTTCTCCAATAGTAAGTATTATGAAAATTCACTTATAACATATCCTTCCTCGGATACTAAAGCATCTGCCGTTACTCTACATAGAGTAAATGGCGTTTATTCTAAGGGAAAAGGACGAAATAATCCAATTGAAGCTGCTGCGGTAGTTAATGAGATTGTTAGACGTCTTACAGATTCAGTGAGTAGTCGTCAAAGTATAGGTGTAGTCACATTAAACTCAGAGCAGCAGAAAACAATTGAAGATTTGTTGGATGATGCACGTAGAAAATACCCTAACATTGAACCATATTTTCAGTCTACAGATACTTATGATGGAGTATTTGTCAAAAATCTTGAGTCTGTACAGGGTGATGAACGTGATATAATAATTTTAAGCTTAGGTTACGGGCCGACAGAAACAAATGGCTGCACCATGAGTATGAACTTTGGGCCACTAAATAAATCAGGGGGAGAGCGCAGATTAAATGTTGCTATTACCAGAGCTACAAGTGAAGTGTTATTATTTTCAAGTTTCGATTCATTGATGATTGATCTAAGCCGTACTTCAGCATTGGCTGTTGAGCATCTTAAACATTATTTGGAGTATGCAGAGAAAGGGCCAATAGCTTTGGCTGAGCAGTCTACAGCCGCTTATGGAGTGGATCAATTTGATAGTGATTTCGAGCAAGCAGTTGCTTGGGCATTAAGAGAGAAAGGATGGAAAGTTCAGACACAAATTGGCGTAAGTAAGTTCAGGGTCGATCTTGGTATTATTCATCCTGATCATCCAGGAGTATTCTTAGCTGGTGTTGAGTGTGATGGTGCTACTTATCATGGTTCCCCATCGGCTAGAGATCGTGATCGAGTTCGACATGTAATTCTGGAAAATCTTGGTTGGCGTTTGATTCGTCTATGGTCTACAGATTATTTCCAAGATCAGGAAGAAGCAATTGCTAAGATAGACAATAAATTAAATGTGATTCTTACAGAAGATAGAAACAACCTAGAATTAAAGCAACAAAAACAATTTATCCCTGTGGAAATCATAGAACTTACTAGTTTTGATGATAGAGATGAAGGCATCAGTGTAGACAGTAATCTGTTAAATATTAACATCACAAAGGACTCGGAAGATACAATTACACCGGAATATAATCATTCACGATATTTCGATAATAGTTATAAATCAATTCTTGTTGATATAGCGAAAAATATACTTGCTGAGAAAAATGGTATTACACTTCATGAGTTGGCACTGGATATTGCAAATCTTCATGGTTTATCACGGACAAGTAAAAAACAACTCGATCATCTTACTGAGCTGATAGAGCCTTGGGCTGGTTTAAAAAGTGATGGAATTAATCAGCCGGTAGTTTGGTCACATCCTACAGAGATTGTTCAAGAAATGGATTGGCGAGGACTCAATCCTTGGGGTAATGATCGTGACTGGACTGAAATTCCTTATCCTGAAGCTAAGGGACTGGCTCGGTTAGCAATGGAAAAATCGCCCAAAGATCCCGTTGATTATATTTGTAATATCTTCAAGCTAAAGCGACGTCATGAAAAAACATTAGAGCAGTTTAAGTCCTGGGTGGAGGATATAAGAATTGAATAAAAAAATGTCTATGCTAGTGGGGGCATTCCGGTTATTAGAATACATTCCTACTCAAATCATGTCTGCGTATGTTTGGTCTAAAGGCTATGATGGTTTTCTCTTTGATAGTAGTGTAAATGTTGGTGGTACTAATTTAGTTCTTTTCAAGAAAAGCTACAATTTTAATAAACATACTAGATATATAGTGAAATCAATTGATATGATTATTGAGAAGATAAAATGAGTTCATTAGGCTGGGTGGATTTCTCTTCAACTGATAGGGAGCAGGTTTCAAAGATATTAGCAATGCTAAAAGAACCAGGTACCCTTGATGAATTAGGAGTTGGTCAAATTAGAGATGCTTTCGCCAATCTACTTTTCCCTGGTTTTTCCACAATCCAGACTCGTGCAAAATACCTTATTACTGTTCCTCGAATTTTTCGTGATTATCATCTATTGACTGCATCTGAAAAAAAACGAAAACCATTAGAAAAGTATTTGAAAGAACATGAAGATGATGTTGCCAAGCGATTAGTAGAGAAACATGGAACTAACGAAGAGGGGATTATTGGGAGTACGATGATCGATAAAAACGGAGTATCAAGAAGACCATCTTCTGTTTACTGGAATGCATTTCGTAAATTTGGGATTATCAAAGAAAATCTTTCGCTATATGAGTTTTGTAGAGCTTATGAAAAAGAGACTCCTGCCCATATCTCCTCTGAGCAGCATGATGAAGGAGATGATGATGACGGACACTATAGACTGAAAAGAAGTGTAGAACTTCCTGATTTTAATGAGGACTGGCTGGCTGATCTTTCGATTGAACTTACTAAAAATGAAGCTCAGTTTTTAGTTGACTACATAACATTTTCAACTTATATTGAGGACACTATACCCTCCCAACTTCTTAAACATGATCTTTTAAATAGGGCATTAGAAGAAGAGTATAGCTCAATAGAAACACTAGCCCTACTACTCATTAATGAAAATGAGGTTTCGCCATTATGCAAAGAAACAATAAAGTTAGCTAATGAGTTTAGTCTTGCTATGGAAGGGCCGCACATACGTTATAACATCATACTTGCTCAAAAAAATGCTTTTGAAAATAGTGTTGAAAAATATACACAAGAGTTTAAAGAATGGAGACAAAAAGTTAAACAAAAAAATCTGTTCGATCAGCGTTCTGATGATATTTGGTTAAGTGCGGCAAAGAGAGATCATGTAAGACAATTTAAAGCAAAGACTACCAATTTTATCAAGGCTTGGAGTAAACTTATACGAGAGGACGCCTCTGAAGATGAGCTAGATAAACTAGTAGAAAAACAAGCCATAGACAATAAAAAAGAGCGCTCTCTACTACGGAAAAAAGTTCTCAAAGAGGGATGGGTTGGTATACGTCGTTTAGATTATCGTTGGTATTATGTTCGAAAGATTTTAAAAGATATTCAAAAAGGGCTAGGGCATGCTTGAGCCAAAAAGAGATCGTTTCGATTATGGTGAACAACTCAATGCCCCTGATGGATTTGAACTTGATGCTGCTATAGCTACAACGTATTCTCTTGATTTGGATGCACTACTCGCCGTGAGCGTTGCATTGGGCTTTAAAGATACTCTTGAGGGTGACTTAAGTGGGGAAAAGTTAGTACTGCTTGAAGCTATCAGTAGTCTAAAGGATAAACTCAAGGTTTTTTACCAAAAAGGTAAGATTAATCTACCTCCAGAGTACAACTATCTATTCACGCTACTTGAACCTTGTTTGAGTCCTGTGGTGCCTAGTGGTGGTGAGTTTTCATCATTTCATCCTAAGTTATGGCTATTAAGGTACGTTGAAAGCTGTAAAAAGAGAAATCATGAAATTAGATATCGAATAATTGTTTTAACACGTAACCTAACGTTTGACAGAAGTTGGGATCTTGCAATGTCAATTGATGGTAAGGTCGTTAAAGAACTTCAATTTGAGAATGAAAATAGAAAGTGGATAGATTTTTTTCTAGAGTTGCTTAAAGATGAAAAAACATTTCTTCCAAAAAAAAGCTTTACTAAAGAACTGCCGTATATCGAGTGGGTAATGATAAATGGTACTCGGGGGTTGAAGCTCTTGCCAGGTAGTGAAAAATATAAGTCTCCTTTAGATTTTAAAAATATTGATAGCATGATGGTCCTTTCACCTTTTATTAAAGATGCTGGCAATCAAATTAAGGCATTAGATTGGCTCGGATCTAAAGTCCTTAAAGGTGGTAAAAAACTACTACTAAGTCGTGCTGAAGAATTAAATGCCATCGGTAAAGAGAAGTTAGCTGATTGGGAATGCTATTCCATTAATAGTGATGTAGTAGAAGGTGAGGAGAGGCTAGAGGAGGGAATAAAACGACATAATCTACATGCCAAACTTATAGTCACACAACGAGGTACTATGGTTGATTGGCATTTAGGCTCAGCTAATGCAACCAGTGCGGCCCTCGGAGATGCATCGAATGATCCGAGAAACACGGAGTTTATGGTGAAATTTAGCGGTAATAGTAGCAAAATAGGACCTGATTGCTTAAAGGAACAATGGATTGGAAAAGAAGATGGACGAGGATTGTTTGTCCACCATGTATTTGAGATACTGGATGATCTAGAAAAGAGTGAAACTAGTGCTCAGCTTCGAAGTATAATCTTTGCGCTAATTGATGCCCAATGGCTTTTGAAAGGCACTATTGAGCCAACAGGAGTTTACACGCTTACACTGGATGTAAATTCGAAAAAGCTATTCGAGAAAATTGAAGACTCTGGTGCTCAAGTAGAGGTCGATCAACTTGCTATCGCAGGATCAAAACAATTATTGACTGAGCAAATGCAGTGGCATAATGTGGAGCTGACACAGATCAGTGCATTTATACCTATCTCTATTCGCTTGTTACAAGCGGAAGAAGAAATAGTTGAAAAAGTTTTAATCCAAGTACCTTTGGACCTAGAGGGAGGGGATACTCGTTATCAAGGCATTTTAAAAAAGATGCTCGACAGCAACGAAAAGGTCTTAAATTATATTCGTATGTTACTCAACCCAGAGGCCGATAAAAATGAGTGGCTGGCTCATGAAAGAAATAATAAAAATACTATAAACACCGAGATTGATGTTTTCAACACAGAATCACCGTTGTTTGAGCAGTTAATGTTTACCGCATCACGACATCCTGAGGCATTAGAGAGACTTGAAATATTGATTAAAAATCTTGAAAATAGTAATGTTGAAATTCCAAAAGAATTTAAAGTATTGTGGCAACATTTTCGAATGGGGATTAAACTAAATGCTTGAGGTAATTGCTCGTTTAGATGTGACATTAGAAAGTTTAAAAGACTTTCAAAAAGCAACTGTAGATTCAGTTATGCGAAGCTTTAATGACATTAATCATAGTAACCGAATTTTAGTAGCTGATGAAGTAGGACTTGGAAAAACAATTGTTGCCAAAGGGGTAATAGCAGAGTTATTGAAAAGTAAGTTGACAAGTGAAAGCTCAAAGCATGATAAGTTCTTGAAGGTAACGTATATATGTTCAAATCTCACTCTAGCCGAGGAAAATAAAAAGAAACTCGCCGTCTTTCAAGGTGAAAGTCATAAAAAATATGTTGCTGAGCCAACATTTGGGCGTTTAGTTGAGCTTGCTGCCATGGACAAGCGCATGGAACGAAAAGATACTACACTTTTAGAGGTCAACTCTTTAACACCAGCCACCTCTTTTAATCTGACTTCTGGCGATGGTAACAAATGGGAGCGTTTCATTATTTACAGAATGCTAATCCAGTATGACGCATTTGTTTCACACAAAGAAAAAGTAAGCGAGCTGTTTTGTAATGGTGTCAAGGGCTGGGATGGGTTTGAAAAGACATTTGATGATTATTATGAAATAAATAAGACAATATCTTCAGATTTTGAAGCTAAATTGGATATGCCATTGTCAGCAGAGCAATTAGAGAATTTAGGTGCTGAAAAAGGCTCATTAAAAACGATTTTAGAAGAACATTGTCAAGGGCTAGCTGTACTCAAAAATGCTCATAAAGTAAGAACGCTGATGCGAAGTACACTTGCCAAGTGTTGTGCCAAAAACTTGCAAGCTGACCTATTTATCTTGGATGAGTTTCAACGTTTTCAGTCGCTTCTAAATACAGAACAAGAAAATGAAGAGTCCTTGATAGCAAGGGAAGTTTTTAAAAAAAGTGGTGATACAAAAATACTCCTTCTATCTGCAACGCCTTTTAAGGCTCTCTCTCGGTTGGATGAAGATGAGCAACAAGAAGCACATCTTGATGAACTACGTAAACTATTACTGTTTTTAAGTGGTAACAATATAGCGTTTATAGAAAGCTATGAAAAAGAGCGTGAAAAGCTACTTAGGCAGATACTCAGTCTTCGTGATAAGAACACTAATCTTAATGATCTCTCTTCAGAGCATAAACAATTGGTTGAACAGCTATTGTCCTCATATATTTGCCGTACTGAGCGTTCTCAAGTAAGTGCAGGTTTTGATGCAGTTTTTACATCAAATATGTTTGAATGCGACAAAACCTTTTCTCATGATGAAATTAAATCTTTTTTGGCAATGGATCAGTTAGGGCAAGCTCTTAATAAGAGTACTCCGGGACGATATACGAGCCAGCTTTTGGAGTTTTATAAAGCGGCACCATGGGCTCTCTCCTTTTTGAGTGGCTATCAGTTTAAAAAGCATTTAGATACAAATCGAAAAGACCCACATGTTAGAAAAGCTTTAAAAAGATCTTCTTTGGGATGGTTGCCGAGAAAAAATATAAAGAATTATAGTCTGGATTTAGCAACCGCTGCACCCAATGCTAAGCTGCGCTCTTTGATGAACATGTTCTTTGATGGAAGAGGCGAAGAATTACTTTGGGTACCGCCATCGATGCCCTATTATCCGTTATCAGGTAGCTTTATAGAGCACAACACCTTTACGAAAAGCCTTCTTTTCTCTTCGTGGGCCCTTGTGCCTCGTGCTTTAAGTGGGTTGATTTCTTATGAAGCAGAACGAAGAAATTTGTCTAAAGGCAGTCGTCGAGACTATTTTGATACAAAACATAACCCAAGCCTACGTTTTGAGGGAAAATCAAGCCTTGACATATGGGGATTGGTTTACCCATCTAAGACGTTGACACAGATGCCATTACCTATGACTACTCAATCAGTTGAAGAAATTATTATGGCACGTACAAAGTCATTTGAAGCGCAGTTCTTGAGCATTGATGATACCGATGAGGAGATGGGAAATACACGTTATTGGTTCGCTTTAGCCCCAATGCTTTTAGATGTGATGAAAGGGCATAAAAAGTATGTTTTCACTTGGTTAGAGAGTGAATTATCAAAAGCTAAGGAAGATGGCGGTAGATATAAGCATTTGGAAAAACTTCAAGAACATTTAGAAGAAAATATTGATTTGAGACAATTTCCCGCTTATCTTAGTCCTTATCTCGCTCAATTATCCATAGCTGGACCAGCTGTTTGTTTCGCTCGTATGAGTCAAGTTTTTTGGCCAAAAACTGATATAAACTTTGATTTTATAAGTGACATGACTATGGCAACAATGACAATGTTTAATAAGCCAGAAAGTGATGTGATCTTAACAAAGAAATATCCGCAAGAAAAAAAGTCTTGGCAGATGGTGTTAAGCTATTGCTTGGAAGGTAATTTTCAAGCGATGATAGATGAATATGCTCATTTGTTGGCTACATCAGGATTTACATTGGAAGAAGCCAGCGTAAGATTTAAAGAAGTCCTTGGCTTTAGAACTTCTAGTGTTGCCTGTCAATTCGAAGAAGATAAAAACAAGTATTTAACAAAGAGTAGTGGAGATCGACTTGACTCAACATTACGTTGCCATTACGCAGTGCCGTTAGGAACACAAAAAGTTGGAGATGATAATGCCACTCAGCGTGTGAATAATATACGAGATACTTTCAACTCACCGTTTCGACCTTTTGTGTTAAACTCAACTTCAATAGGACAAGAAGGTCTTGATTTTCATTGGTACTGCAGTCGTATAGTACATTGGAATTTACCGAGCAACCCGATTGATATTGAACAAAGAGAAGGACGAATTAATCGATATAAATCACTTGTTGTACGCCGAAGAGTTATAGAAAAATATGCTTCAGAGCTATTAAACACTGGTGTGGATGTTTGGTCTGATCTATTCATTAGAGCTGATGATGCAACAAGAGATGATCGTATGAGTGATTTAGTGCCGTATTGGCACTTACCAGATGGAAGTGCTAAAATTGAGCGAATAGTACCTATGATGCCAATGAGTAAAGAAGTGGGTCGTTTAAAAGAGGCCCTAAAAATTCTATCCTTGTATCGATTGGCTTTTGGCCAACCAAGACAAGAAGAATTACTTTCTAATTTATTAAAGCGCGAAATGAGTGATGAAGACATTAGAGAGATAACTAAAAAATTAGTAATAAATCTAGCACCATTAGTACAGCAGAAAAAAATTGTGGTTCAAACTATATGATACCATAAAGGCACAAAAGATTTTAAAAAAGGCTTTCGTACAGAAAATTTAGGAAATATAAAAAAGATTTACTTTGTATATTGTCGGCTAAGAACATCACTTCATAGTGACATTTTCCTTATAACTTGTAAAGTTTTAATTTACTCTTGAAAACCTAGATTTTCAAATAAGTATTTGTGGCCTATTTTTAGATTATGATTTTGCTATTGCAAAATTTGGGTTTAAGATTTTGTTCCACATTTTTGATATGCCACTTGAAGTATTTTTAAAAGATATATTTGTAGGTAAATCCGATGATAAAAAGCACCCAAGCAAATATTAGACAAAATTTAGATTAATCCAAATAACCAAAGAGGGATTTTGTTTTTTTCCATAGAATAATCTGTATCTATTACTACAAAGCTATTTGGAATATCTTTTATTTGTTTAAATTTTTTACCTTTTCCACCTACTTCATAGATGAATCCATCTAATATAAAATCCCCAATATCACTATAATAGATATTTTCAAAGCAACTTACAAAGAAAGTTTCACGAACTGTTCCAATATCTACTTCTACCCCAAATTCATCTGCAAAAGTGTACAGCAAATTAGTATTTGAAAAGAGGAGTTTTTCTGGCTTTTTAGAGATATTTTGTGAATATTTTTTGATAGGTCGAATAAGTTTTGTAGTTTCTAAAATATTTAAATAAGTAGCGAGAGTTGGATGGGAGATTTCAAATTCTCTACAAAGTTCAGCGATATTAACTTTAAATGGTACCTTTGCATAGATAAGTTTTGCAATAAATTTTTTAAAGATACTGAGGTGTGTATAGTCTATTTTATTAAGCGATGGGATATCTTCATTGATGATTTTTTCACAGGCATTAAAAAGTTTATTTTTGTATTCCACTTCATCTTCTATAAAAAACGGATAATACCCTACTTGAAGATATCGTAAGAAGTTTTTATACAGTGTTGGATGTGAAAGAGCTAGCGTAGAGCTTATCTCATTGTGATTTAGATGTATCTCTTCAAGAGTAAGTGAAGGCAAATCTATCTTAGAGTCAAGTTTTAAAAATTCCCTAAAACTAAGAGGCTTCACATAACTTATTACAGCCCTTCTACTTAAATCAAATTTTTCATGCAAGATATTTAACATCGAACTCCCACTAAATCGTATGATGAGTTCTGGAAAACTATCATAAATACTTTTTATCTCATTTGCCCAATTTTGATATTTATGAATCTCATCTATGACAATAACTTTTCCACCAAGCCGTACAAATTCATCTGCTATATCATAGATACTACTATTAATGATATAGATATCATCTGCACTAAAATAGAGATATTCAAATGGTTTGTAGTTTGTTTTGAGATATTGAAGCATAAGAGTTGTTTTCCCTACACCCCTTTGACCTATAAGTCCCACAAGTCTATTTTTTGAAGCTAGTTTGCTCAAATACGGTTCTCTAATAAAATCTAGTGTAGTGCTATTGATATTTCTAATTTGTTTGTTCTGAATATATTTAATCATAATATACCTTTTAATATTTATTGTATTTTACTATAAAATCATAAAATACTATTTAAACTATTAACTATATTTGTGAAAATATACTTAGATAATATTATATTTTGACTATTTCTAAGTTTGGGTCACGACCGTAAACGCAAACTGTGTTTATTTTATAAAGACGTCTTACTTACAGAGATTCAATATATTAAGTCTTACTTGAATTAAGCTATTTTAAAATCGCATGTCGCATTTTGTACCTTTATGTAAATTTGCCAACCATTGACACAAAATAATTTATTCAACTACCCTTTAAAATATAAAAGCTAAATAACGATACAATTTACCCATACAAAAATAAGCGGGTATAAATAAACCTAACACAATGGATACAATTATGAAATTAAAAAAATGGATATTTATAGCAATATTTTTAGTGATATTTTATTACTCGTTTATTGCAAACTTTTTTATAACACTTTCAGTTATTACCTCTTTCTATATACTATTTAAAATATATAAATTTTATGCTAGAAGAAAGTTAAATAAATTATCAAGTTCAAAAGAGTTGTTTAGAAAAAGTGAGCTAGGCCTTTTTGTTGCACTTGTGGCAAAAGTGGCAAAAGCTGATGGGAGAGTTCAAGAGTTAGAAGCACAACTTATTAAAATGATGTTTGATGATATTTCTAAAATCTTTGATGAAAAAGAGAAAACAAGAGCTATCATGAAAGAGATTTTCAATGAAGAAAAAGAACGAAATGATGATACAAAACAAATAGCACAAGCTCTCAATACACTACTTGGTAGAAGTAATCTCAAGAAAAAACAGTTTGTAGGATTTTTGATTCAGTTAGCTTTTATTGATAATGGAATTAGTACAGAAGAAGAGAAAGTTTTAAAAGAAATTATGCATGAGTTAAATATCCCTGATTCTGTATATGATGAGATTGTAAGTAAATTTGAAAATATGATGAAAAATAAACAACAAACTATGAGTTCAAAAGAAGCTTACGAGATTTTAGGGGTAAAAGAAACTGATGATATGGACACTATCAAAAAAGCATATAGAAAACTTATACACAAATACCATCCAGATATTATAAGCTCACAAAATAAAGATGAATCTTATATGGAAGAAGCAACAACTAAAACACAAGAGATAAATCAAGCTTATCAGGTTATTAAGGGTACTAAAAAATAGAAATTTGACCGTTTAAAATTGAGCTTATTGCCTATTAGTTACTAATAATCTTAACCCCATTTCCAACAATTTCAAAGGTTATTTTTGCTTCTGTTAAAATATCACCAAGTCGTATCATATCACCCATCTCTTTATGATAGCTCTTTCCATTTTTAATAAAAGTAAATTGTTCTTTATCAAAAGTGAGATAATTGATATCTTTAGAGATTAAATCCAATTTAATCAACAAATCACTACTACAATACAATTTACATGGCTCATTTTTTGATAATAATTTGAATAGTTCAACTTCTTGAATTGGTTTTGTGACTCTTTTTTTATTATATGTTGTAGCACAAAAATCACAACCTCGTTTTTCAGAACAATTATCTATATCACTAATCGTTACAACTTTTTGTTTTGGATTTTTCTCTAACATATAAGATAAAAACTTTTTTCCTATATCATCTGCAAAGTCGATAAAAACCATATCGTATATATACTTATCATAAAACTCAATACAATCATTATAATCACTTACCTTATCAACAAGAAAATTAATAGGTAATGATTCAATCATTGTACACAATTTTGACAAATCTGCTGGGTTATTATCGTAAATCAATATCTTCATATCAAAATTATATTCTTTTTTTGTAACTATGGTGTAATATTTATCAGAATACGGCACAAAAGTACCAAAAAAATAAGAAACAAAACGGAAAATATTGTACGACAGAGTAAAATGTAAATATCTCCTGCTTTTAGAATCTTTATCAAAAAACCCTCTTCATATTTCAACGAGAAATGGTTTTTATACTTTTAGTCGTACATTTGCATAGGGAAAACATTTCTGGGGGATTTATTTGATGGGTAAAAATTTTAGATTCTCGCCGTACAATATTTTCCGTTTACGGTCGTGACCCATATTGAGTAATTAAGGATAGTAATAAATGGACATTAAGTGATATTAAAGGTTTATTATCACTTTAGGCGATTTATGTATTGACTGAAAACTTTTTATCCAATAGCTCTTACTTATCAGCTTTTGGAAGTATTTGAAGTAAAAGTTGTGAAGGGATTAAAAGTTCTTTATTATTTTCAATAAGATTGAAAAGTCCAAAAAATCTTTTTATTATTCGTAACTGTACGATTTCAATAAAGAGTTCTTTTTTATCCTCACCATATTGTGCTGTAAGTCCATCTCTTATAAGATTTTTAAAAGAGGGATATTTTTCATGGAGTAAGTTACACGATTCTCTAAGGGTAACTGGTTTCTCACTAAAGATTATAATGCTTAGAAAAGTCAAAAAAATAGCTTGAATAAATTCACCACCTTTGTATCTATCATAAAATCCAATATCGTGCTCCATTCCATATTGGTCTAATAAAAATATAAACTGATGAGCATCACTCATACCTAGAAACCATTTTCCTTTAGCTGTAATAGTCATTGTATTATTATCAAGAGATACCAAAGAACAATCTAGCGCTACATTCTTTACTCTAGTAGCACACATATAAGCCCCCTCATCAAAACAACTCCCTGGAACCATCAAGCTATTATTTTCATACTCTTTGCAAAATAAATCTATAGTCTCTCGTGGCAAGTGTCTTTCATTAAGTTCTATCCCATTTCCAACTAAAGATAAAAAATATTTCATTTGATTTAAAAATGGACAACTTGTAACTGCCTCTTCACTTTTTATAAATATTTCATCAAATGCAAAACTATGCGATGTAAAATTATTTAGATTATGAGCAATATCCATAAATCTCCCTTTGATTTGAGTATTTAATTATATCATACGAAAATATCACTTAATTCAAATGGGATGAGATTCTTTTGTAATACTCATAGCGCTATCAAAATAGTTTGATGATATTGCAAGATGTAACCTGTCAAAAATATCTATTTATTTCCTATTCCGAAATTATTACTACGCGAAATCGGATATTTTTGTGAGGATAAGCTAAAAAACTACAATTTTTTAGTAGCTTATGGGAAATTCGTCATAGATAGTATTGATTTAGATAAAACCATTGAAATTGACATAAAGGTGCAAAATGCGACATGCCTCTTAATTAAAACTTAAATGAACTAGCCACGATTATTTTAGGCTTTTTTGATGTCCAAGTAAAAATTCTGACAAAAACTTTATATCTTTACATAATTGGACTAAAAGCGACAAAGAATTTTAAAAGTACCTTAAATTCTATTGTAAAGCATTCATTCTCATGCCCTTAATTTCTCTTGATGATTATTTACATAATATATCATCACAATTGTAAAATCAACAACTATCTTACATGATTATACTCTTAATCCCAACACCCAACAGATTGGAATTTTAAAGTAAATTCACAACATTTTGGGCATTTATAATAATCACTTGTAAGACTAATTCCATTTTCATCATATGCTCTCCATTCAAAAACATTGTATTTTTTCATAGTATCGCCACAATATTCATCTTCAAAACTTGTGTTATCTTGTTTCAATTGATTATATGGTGAAATCTTGTCTGATCTACAAGATGGGCAACCAAATACACCAGATAAATAATTTCCCACAAAAATATCTTTACATTTTTCACACATATATGGAAAGCCAGCATATGTTTTATAACTATATCTTCCTCCGCCAAGACGCATCTCTTCATTATTAAAATTGCAATTTTTACAGTGTGCGGTTACTATTTTACCCATCTTGTTTCCTTTTGTTGAGTATCTAATCTTTTGTCGTTATCCACCTCTTTGCTAATGGATAGAACCATCCCAATAGCTAATCCTAATGCCAAAATAGAACTTCCACCATAGCTCAAAAATGGAACAGCTATCCCTTTGATTGGTATCATCCCTGTTATCCCAAAAGCATTTATAATAAAAGAGACACTTATCATTAATGCAACTCCTAGGGTAAAAAAGTGATAAACTTGATTATTAACTCTTCTACTTATTTTAAATATTCTAATAAGAATAATGGCGATTAATCCAAGGATGAAAAGAAACCTAAAAAAACCAACTTCTTCCATAATACCTGCTAAAACAAAGTCTGTATGTACTTCGGGTAGAAATCCAAGTTTCATATTTCCTTCTGCTAATCCTTGTCCAAAATAGCCACCATTATAAATTGCATTAATTGAATTTGACACTTGTCCTGGTTCATCAAAATTTTCAACTCTCATAGCATCTTGTATCCAAGATGGAAATAGTGGAAGATAACTATCTTGGACACTACTCCACCAACTTTTAATTCTTCCAATTCTATGAGGTGCAATGGCAATTAATACTCCAAATGCTGTCATTGAAATAAGAATAATTAAGGTGATTATTTTTTTACTTCTATCTGCAAAATACATCATAAAGAGCATAATAACTGCAAGTAATACTGTATTTCCTAAATCTTTTTGTAACACTGCTATAAAGAGTGCTAAAATCCCAAGAATTACATAATATGGCAATATGAGGGCAACTTCATTTTTAAGAGATACTTTATCAAGTTCTGTAAATCTTCTATGGAATGACCAACTTAAATAATAAATAAATCCTATTTTAACAAACTCAACTGGAGCAATTGAAAGACCTGGTAATTTTATCCATCTTGTTGCTCCACCTGATTCAGTAACAAGTGATGGTGGCAAGAAATTCATAATTATCATTAAAAAGAGTGACCATCCAAATATTTTCCATCCTAATCGCCAATCATTAAATATTACACTTGGTTTGATATGAGCAAATACCCACATAATGAAAAGTGAAATAATAACCACAAAAGCTTGTCTAATAAAAAAGTGAAATTGATTATAATCAAAATAATCAACTGTAAAAATAGACAATGAATAAGAAAATATCATCCCTAGCATCATCAAAAATGACGCTAAAAAAAGTAAATAATAATCTGGTTTTCTATCATCTTGCCATAATTCTTTTTTGGTTTTTATCCATTCACTGAGTTTCAATTGAGTTGTCCTTTATATTATTGTGAAATTTATTTGATATTGTAAACTATCCTAATGACTTAGATGAGTCATTTGGTGGTGTTAACTTTGAAGGTTAATCAAAACTATATTTGAATTGATTAAAAATTTAAGCACTTATTGCAGCAATATGAAATTTAATAGCATACCCTCTCATAAATGGTGGTGTATCGTAATAGTTTGGATTTGTTGCTAAATCAATTGGTGCTATTGGAGTTATCTCTTCTTTTGGTTTGTCAAGATTCTTTTTCTCCTCATCTAATGATTCAAATCCAGTAGCAATAATTGTAATCTTTACTTCATCCACTGCTAAATTATCATCAGTTGTTGTACCAAAAATAATATCGGCATTTGTATCGATAGTTTCATTTATATTATCCATGATATCTGTTACTGCAAATAAAGAGAGGTTTTTATTAAAAGTCCAGTGGATCATTATCCCTTTGGCACTTTCAAGGGATACTTCATCCAAAAGAGGAGATTTTATAGCATGTTCAAGGGCATCTTTTGCAGCATGCTCCCCTCTTCCTTTTCCTATCCCCATTAAAGCCATACCACGATGTTGCATAATAGTTTTAACATCTGCAAAGTCAACATTGATATCACTACTTCCAGGTTTTAAGATAACTTCACTCATCCCATTTACAGATTGATACAAGATATTATCCACTAATTTAAAAGCATCCCCTATCCCTATTGTTGGGTCTAATTCTTTTAATCTATCATTTTTTATTACAATAATAGAATCACTATGCTTTTTGAGTTCTTCAAGTCCAATATTTGCTAAAGCTGATCTTCTTTGCCCTTCCCATTTAAAAGGTTTTGTGACAACTGAAACTGTTAAAGCATTGATCTCTTTAGCTGCTTTTGCAACAATAGCAGCAGCTCCTGTTCCAGTTCCTCCGCCTAGTCCAGCTGCAATAAAGACAATATCAGAACCAGCAAGGGCTTCTTTAATCTTTTCATAACTTTCAAGTGCAGACTCTTTTCCAACTTCTGGTTTCATCCCTGTACCCATACCATTTGTTAGAATTGGTCCTAGTTGTATTCTTACAGGAGCTTCAGATGTTCTAAGGGCTTGTAAATCTGTATTTGAAACAATAAGATCTATTTTATGGATCCCTTCTTTAATCATATGATTAACCATATTACATCCACCACCACCTACTCCGATAACTGCAATTTTTGCTACATTATCAGGTAATACGGCTGTAGTCTTTCCTTCAATTATTTTTGGTTCAAATAGACTTATTGTTTCCATGCTTTATCCTTTGTTTAGTATTATAGTGACTTAATCTGTATTAATATTTTATAGTTACTCATCTTCACCAGCAACCCTCCAAGGGTTCATGATATTTTTGCCCCCACCAACACCGTAGCTATTTCCTCCACCTTCACCGTAAGATTTACCTCCGCCATTTCCATATGACTTTCCACCACCCTCACCATAAGACAATCCTCCACCTTTACCATATGACTTTGAACCACCTTCTCCATATGGATTTGCTTCATAACTTCCGTAACTTACACCAGGTTGTGGTTTCTCATATACTTTCCACCCTTGTTGATATCCTGCTGCACCAGCCTCAATTACTACTAATGACATTACTGCTAAACATAAAGTTAACTTTCTCATATTTTTTCCTAGTGTTTTATTTGAATAATAGCTCTTAGAAGATCTAGCAATAGATTTTCTTATCTGTTATTTTCATATTGTATTGTAGCTATCACTATGGACATATTTTGGTCGCATTAGAAATTAATGGAGATTTTGTGTTTGTTTAATAGATAAAAAATTTATATACTGTGGTTTTATGGGTAGCTATTAGTTTTTCATATCCAGCTAAACAATTTTAAACTCATTTGCCCACTTGAAAAGTTCAAGATTATTTCTAGGATGATTTTAAAACAACAAAGCAAGTCTTATATCATCATACTCTATGCTTTGATTAAGATATTCAAATATGGGTTTTAGCTTCAATTCGCCCTTATCAGTAAAGTGATCTTTATCGTTTTTTTCTAAAAGTGCCTCTTTGGCTGTAGCAACCAATTTTATTAGCTCTTTTGATGGGGCGATGTTTTTATAGTCAAACTCTACACCTTCTTCTACAAGTTGCTCTATATGTTTGATGAGTGTACCAGCTGACCATTGACTCATTTCAACCAAATCCGCAAAGGAATCAGCATATTGTATTTGGCCATGAGTTATCATATGATTTGGTTTCTCCTCTTTTTGCGGAAGTGCTGCGGTTGCTTTAAATACAGGTTCTACTTTAATATTATGTTGTTTTCTAAACTCTATGAGTTCTTCTATCTTTTTTTTAGTTTTATTTGATGCTTCTTTGATTCTGTTGTCTATACTTAATATTAGTGAATCAACCTCTAAAGATTTTTCATTGTATCCTTCAAGTATGAGTCCTTCTATACTTTTAACTCTTGAGAGTGCCACATATCCTTGTCCCGCTTCAAATGTTTTTGTAAGATCAATCCTAGCAGCATCTAGTGTCATCCCTTGAGATTTATGCACAGTTATAGCCCATGCTAATTTTAAAGGTACTTGAGATACACTAGCTATCTCTTTGCCATCATCATCTTCTAATGTCCAAGTATCATTTTTGGCAACTATCTCCATACCACTTTGTGTTTTTACTACAGGAAAACCATCCTCTTTATCAAATGCAATAATTTTCCCCGTAGTTCCATTAAGATATCCCTTTTCATTATTGTTCTTTATAAACATAACAACAGAACCAATTTTTAGTTCAAGATTATCACTCACTATAAATGATGCAAAAAGTCTCTCAACATCTTTTTGTTTTCCAGTACTTGATGAACTAAAAAACTTGCTTTGTGAATCTAGTTCATTGAGCTTTTTTTGGTTAATAGCATCTACATTAATATTATGAGTATAGAGTCTTGTTGGCTCAATACCAGACGGTAATGTGGCATTCATTCTTGAGTTAAGAAACTTATGAGTATCTTGTGTAATGTTGTTTTCCCTAATTGCATCAAGGACATTGATAAGCTCTTGTTCATCTTGTCTGTATTTCTTTTGTAAATAACATGTTTGAAAGCTTGCTTCTCTCCAAGACTCTGCTTGCCATGCGAATCTTTTATTGTCTATTGGGACCTCATTATACACAGGAGGAAGTTGAAAAAAGTCACCTGCAGCAATTATTTGAACTCCCCCAAAAGGTTTGGTACTTTTTTTGAAAGCTTTTAAAATATTATTTATACTATCAAGTATACTAGGAGGAACCATTGAGATCTCATCAATAATTAAAACATTGAGATCCAAAAACCTCTTTTGTAGATATTTTTTTGCAATCATTTCATTTATTTGTATGGCTGATACACTGCTTTTTCTTCCCAAAGAAAAATAAGAATGTATAGTTTTACCTTTTAAATGGGAAGCTGCAATTCCTGTTAGTGCAACAATAGCTGGAAATATTTTGTTATCTCTTAGGTAATTGATATATTGTTTTAGTACATGTGATTTTCCAGTACCAGCTGAACCTGTAAGAAATATATTTTCTCCAGTTTTCATGGCTTCTAGTGTAATCTCTTGCATATTCATATTATTCCTTGGGTGTTTTTAACAATAGGGTGTGGTTCAACTTATTGTTTTAAATATATGAAGATTTATTTTAACATAAACTCATCCAATAGTAAGCTTTTCCTCTTTGAAAATTCATACATGGTAGTTTTAAAAACTAATGGGGATTTTGTGATTGTTTTGCGAGGTGTACCCTCTCTTTTGATTCTTTAAGCCAAAGATGAAGCATTTTTCTTTGTTCTGGTTCAATTGGGATATTGTATTTTTTATAGGCTTGAATTATCTCTCCCCTTTTAATTTCAGCTACAAACTTTAACTGTGATTGGATAAAAAATCCATATACTGTGGTTTTATGAGTAGCTATTAGCTCCTCATATCCCCCTAAACAATTTTGGAACTCATTTGCCCACTCAAAAAGTTCAAGATTATTTTTAGGAAGATTGACATGATAATTTCCCATCGTAACTAAATGGGAAATCTGGAGTTTTGAATACTCAAAATGGTTTGTTGGTTGATTTTTATATTTTACTTTAAGTGATATCTGCACAAAGTTGTCATGGATTGCGTTTGGGGTACATTTTACCTTTTGGGTTTCTTTGTAGAGGTCCCCTCTAATTCTTCTGAAAGTTAAAAGTGTATCCCGTAAAAGATACTGATGATTCATTATTTCAAGTTTTGTAAAATAGTGTGTAACTTGTTTTTCTTTATATCTAAAAAGTAAATAATCTATAAATTCACCAAGCAATAGTTCATTATCAAACACTTCAAAATTGAGCCTCAAATCTAGGAGAGAAACAATATGATTAATATTAGAAAACTTTAATGTCACGATATTGATAAAATTGGGATTGAATGACTTATAGGTTTTCATTTGATAAAGATAATTTTCAAATAGAGCATGTTTAACAGATTTTGATTGTTTCATATTTGCTAATTCTAAAAGTGCTGTTTCTATTGTGTAATGACCTTTTGTGAGTTGGTGGGTATCACTCCATTTCATAAATTCTAAATCTTTTAGATTGTAATGAGCCAAAATAAACGCAAATTGTTTCCCCCTTCTATTTGGAAGGGAGCTTAATTTTCTATCGATAAAAGGTTCGAATAGTTTTATTTGGATTGCTAGTTTTTGGAGTTCTTTTTCAATTTTACGAAATGGGGAGTGTTCTATTGCTTTTGGAGCTGGCATAAAAGGGAGTGTTCGTATTACAAGCTCCTCTTTTATAATCTCTTTTTCCAAAAAATAGATTGAACTTGGGATTTTAATAAAGGCAAGAGCTTCTACTTTATTATTATGAAGTGCTACTTTTGTGTGAAATTTGAAATTAAATTTGATAAATCTATTGTGGTAACGATCAAGTATAAAAGATTCTGGATCTCTTTTAATCTCCTCAACATCAATAAATGAATTATTATGGCAATGGGGGCAACTATATTCATTATTGATTAGATCCCCTGTGACTATAGCATCACTTCCACATTTACAAGAATAGACCCTCGCAAAATAGTTACTAGCAACCGTATCATCTACAAATAGATTTGTATGGTCACTCAGTTTTGTGTTTAAAAGCCAAGATGGTGTGATCTCTTCTCTCATAGCTCCCCCTACTCTATTTCTCATTATCTTAATTTTTTTATATTTTTTGCTTTTTTAAATACTGTTTCATAGTCCCTTCATCTTTAGCAATTGCAAAGTGTCCTGAACTATGAACAAACTCCATACTCTCATCGCTTGCTAAAGCTTTCCCATGCAGTTCAAAACTTCCAAGATATTTTGGAGGGATTTTTACTTTATAGTTTTTTTCTTCCAAATCTTCCCAAACTACAGCTTTTATATTAGGAGTAAGTTCACCGTTAATATAAGTTGTAAAGTGTGGTGTGAATTTAGAGAGTTCTAGTATCTTTGGATTATTATCAAATACAAATGATTCACTAGCGATATTTCTTATACTTTCTAGCTCCTCTTCTAAATCAGCCATAGAGTTTAAAACTGTCATCGAAAACTGAACTGCTTTATCAAATGCTTCATCTTGCTCTTTACCATAAATATCAGAACTGTTATAACACTTGAGTAAACTAGAGTATTCAAAAGGTTTTGCTTTTGCAATACCTACATCATTATCATCAACAAGTTTTATTAGTTTTGAAATCTTTGGATACTCATCTTCAAATCCCAAATACTCCCATATAAGTCCAGCACTACTTTTACCACCTTTATATTGATGATGATCAAAGTGTTTCACTCCATCAAACTTTTTTCCTAAATCTATCACCATATCATATTTTGAGAAGTCAGTTGTATCGTGGTCTATTCTTTCAACTACTATTTCATCTTGCGTGAATATTTTTAAAAGTGCGATTGCTGTTACTTCATCTGCATGAAATATTTTATTATGTGTTGCTATAAGTTTTTTCATTTTTTTAACCTTTTTATGTTTTTGATAATGAGATTGTAGTTAATTAAGTGGACATATATTGTCTTAAATTTATTATTGGTAACTTGCTTTACCTCGCAAAGCTTATTTACACTTTATCACTGCTTTGAGTTATTTGGTTCATCCTTTAAAATATATTCTT
Source organism: Helicobacter pylori PMSS1 (assembly GCA_945883785.1). GTDB lineage: Bacteria > Campylobacterota > Campylobacteria > Campylobacterales > Arcobacteraceae > CAIJNA01. The sequence continues at coordinate 84,016 of CAMCYD010000001.1, read as the reverse complement.
CATACCATCCTAAAACAAGTGCCATATCCTCTTTTGAGAGCTCTTGGTTGAATTTTAATTTTGCTTGAATTATTTTATTATTTTTAATCTCAACAGCAAACTTGATTCTTTCATCTTGATAGAAACCATACACTGTTGTTTTATATTCACTTATCATGTGGCTATATCCTGCTAGACAATTACTAAGTGTATTCGACCAACTATATAATTCTCCCCCATCACAAGGCAACCTTATTTCATATGGTTCAACTATAACGCAGCATTCTAATTGTTTTTCGAAATAGTGAAATTTAATATTCAGTAATCTTTGCTCTACGGCTAATCTATGATAAACAACAATCTCATCGTGTAAACTATTATATTTACAAGATACTTTTGGGAAATTTTCTCTCATCTCTTCACTTAGTTCGGCAAACAACTCTATGGTGTGTGTAAACCAAAATATCTCATGCTTTTTATAGCTTTTTAAAAGATTTTCTATTTGTTTATCTGAAAAATGTTTTGTGAGATATTGTAAAAAATACTCTATACTATCATGATTGATAAGAAATTCAGCATATCTTTTAAAATCTAAGTCAATGAGTCTATTAGCAATATTTACATCTTTTATATACTTGGCTATACAATATGGGTATATGAAGTTATAACCATTATACTCTCTTAATTGCTCTTTATAATTTTCAAAAATTGCTTTTTTAAGTGTTTTTGCTTTTGTATTGTTTGACACATAGTAAAGTGCTTCATCTATTGTAGCTATATCATCATCTGGTAAAACATGAATATTTTCCCAATAGTAAAAGTCAAACTCCTTAAGTTGCTCATTCTCCACAAAAAATTGTATTTGCTCAATTGTATTTGCTTTTTTATAGATATCTTCGCTGAGATTAAAATACCTATTCTTTTTAATTTCCTCTAATATTTTCTTTTTGTAGCGAATGAGGATTGGATTCTTATTTATAAGCTCTTCTTGTGTTTCAAAACCATCAAAATAACTTCTATTCCCATCCCTTAATTGCTCTAATTCAAAATCTGCAAAAAGTGTCTCCTCTATTTCTGCAAAATCATCTATATTAAGTCTATATATATCTTTACTTGTATATTGTATTGTGTCGGTTGAAAGATCAATTGTGTTTGGAATATTTATAAAAACAATTGCCAAAAAGGTATTAAGAGTATCATCATACTCAAAAAATATCTCTAAGTTTTTTAAATACGATTCGGAAAACTTTTTTTCAATAGGTTCATACCAACCAGTGTTTCCAAGAAATAGATTTGCATCCAAAAATTTATTATTTTCACAAATTGGACAACTATAGTCTCCTATCTCTTGATCATTTGATCGTAGGATAAACTCTGTATGTGAGCATAGACAAATATATGAATCTACACTATAAGGTAATACTTCATCTGTAAAAAGTGTCCTTGTGTCATTTATATTTGTTGTTAATTTCCATCCCAATTGGCTACTCAAAATAATCCCTTTTAGTTTACTTGTTAACTCCATTTGGTTCTAAATACCCATCTTTTACTAAAATATCAACAACCTCTTTAAAAACTGGAACTGCAGAATTTGATGCATAATAGTAGTACCAATGTTCCCCTGTTGATGTTGGATTATTGACCGTCACCCCAATAGTATATTTTTTATTTGAATCATTTGCAAATCCAAAGAAGTTTGTTATGTATTTTTGTTTATATTCCCCATTTATAGCAATATTAGCTGTACCAGTTTTTCCACCAATCTCTAAACCTGCATAGAGTGCATTTTTTCCAGTTCCTTTGAGAACATTTTTAATAAGTAACTCTTTCATAATAGCAGTTGTTTTATCTGATAATATTTTAGTGTCTGAATTTGCAAAATCTTTTTTAGCAACAGATGGAGTAACACTTTTTCCATCATTATTAAATACATTATATGCTTTTAAAAGTTCCATAAATGTTGTTGTCATCCCTTGCCCATAAGATACTGTAGATTTAAAGATATTTAATTTACCAGAACCATCTCCTGCTGAGAGTTGTGATAAGGTTAAAAGTGTTCCCATCTTTTCATTTGCTAAATCAATCCCTGAACCACTAGCAATACCAAATTGATGAAAACCATCCATAAGTTCTTTACCACTGAGTCTATTAGCAACAAGTAAAGTACCAATAGTACTTGAATCTACAATAATATCTTCAATAGTGAGGGTATTCTTTTTAAATTGAGCTTCATCTGAGATTCCCCATCTATCAATCATAATTTTCCCTCTTGGATATTCTCCATCTTTATTTTTTTCTCCATTATTATAAGCTTGAAACTCCTCTTGTAGAGTTACTCTATTTTTATCAAGTGCTAGTGCAATTGTGATTGGTTTTATGACTGAGCCTGGCTCATATGTAAATTCAATTGCATTATTGGTAGAGATATTTTTATCATTTTCTATAATGCCATTGAGATTTAATCGATTCGATGATGCTAAAGAAAGAATATTGCCTGTTTTTGACTCCATTACAGAAACTATAATCTCATCAGCTCCAAGCTCTTTTTTATAAGCATCTAATACTGTTTCGATTGATTTTTGAAGAGGTAATGGGATATTTGCAACTATTGGACTACTACTATTAAGTTCACTATTAGATGTTTGTGGTGAGTATGTATCTTTTGTGAAGATGATTACTACAGATACAATAACTAATAATACAGCAAGAACTGCAATATCTAAAGTGCTGATAGATGATTCTTCTTTATGGGTAGATTTTTTCATAGGTTTCCTTTGTATTCTATTTTATTTCTCTTATCAAAGATGTTACTAAATCCACTCTAAGATCTTATTTTTCCATTTGATTATCTCACTATTAACTCTATTTGTTTGTTCCTTTGGAGCTTCTGGCGGTTCTATTATAAGCTCTTGTTGTTGTGGCGAAGGTTCAATTTTTTCAGCAACAACAATCCCCTTTAGATTTTTATTTGAATCAAATTCACAAAAATATTCTGTTTCTAATCCATACATAATTAAACCTACTAAAGATGATAATCTAGGATCGTTAAAATTAATATATCCATTTTGAAAGTTTTTTGGTGCTTTCACTTGTATATGAACACTAGCGAAAACGGCACGAGCTAAATATATAATTCCAGGAAGTTTTGACATTCCACCTGTAAGAACTATAGTATTGAGAGTTTCATAGAAACTACTATTTTGAATTTTATTGTGTATTAACACAAATATCTCTTCAACTCTAGCATGGGTAATCTTTTGGATATACTCAAGAGTTATCTCCTCTTGCATTGCTTCGTTTCCAATAAATGGAACTTTGATTTTATACGATTGATTATCCTCTATATACAAAAGGGTACTATGTTTCTTTTTAATATCTTCGGCATTACTTTTGGAAGTCTTTAAAATTAGAGAGATATCATTTGTCAAATTTTTACTTCCGATAGCTATTATATCGTTGTGTACTATTGCTCTATTTTGCAATACTGCAAATTCTGTAGTGGTTGCACCTAAATTAATAACCATAGTAGAAGTTTGTTTATTTTCAATATCTGCAGTTGCAAGTGCTGTTGCATAGGAATTTAACACATAATGAATATTATGAAGGTTTGTTTTTCTAAGAATTTCACTTATTGAATTCAAAATTGACTTTTTTATCATAATAATATTTACATATACCTCTAGCTTAGTTGCATTGATATTTAACGGATTATCAATATAACTAGAATCATCTACTCTAAAATGGATGGGGATACAATGAATTACCTCATATTGATAATCTTGGATATCTTGAAGAGCTTTTAAAAACACTTGCTTTATATCTTTTGAAGTTATATGTCCATTAAAAATTGAAATATTTGCTTTACTTTTAACAGATTTTGAATCGATTCCTGAAACACTTACATATGTTTCATCAATCACATCATAAGAACTTTTTGCGAGAAGAACAGAATCACTTATAGCATTTGATGCAAGGATCATATCGGTAATATTCCCTTTTTCTATCCCTTCACTTTGTGCTTTTCCAAAACCAAGAATATCTATATTTTTGTTATTATCGCTAGTTGCTAAAACAGATACTATCTGGCTTGAACCTATATCTAATGCTAAAATTGTTTTATTACTTTTATTCATAGAATTTATTTATTTCCTTACCTATTTGAATATTAGATTTTTATATCTCATTGAGATAAAAATCTAATGAGAATATTTTGTGTAATTGTTTTTAAAAATAGTTTTATTTAGATGCATGTTAAAATGGTATATCATCCATATCTATATCTATATCTATCTCTCGTACTTCCTTTTGTGTGATGGGTGCTTGTGTCGGTATATTTGACTCCATTCTTGGTGGTTGTGTATATTCATCCTGATTTTGATATGAATCATTTTTACTTCCAAGCATCTTCATCTCTGCAACAATCAAAGAATGTTTCGTTCTTTTTTGCCCATCTGTTCCAGTCCATTCGTCAAGTGCTAATCTCCCCTCAAGCATAACTTTAGAACCTTTCTTTAAATACTGATTGGCTACTTCAGCCATTCTTCCAAAGATTGTAAAATCTAAAAAGCACACTTCCTCTTTTTGAGTACCATCAGATCCTTTGTGTTTATGACTTGTTGCGATTGATCCTTTTGCAAGAGCATTTCCACTTGGAAGAGTTTTAAATTCGATATCTTTTGTAAGATTTCCTATTGCTATCATTTTATTGTACATTTGTTTTTCCTTTGGGTGTTTATTTTTTATTATACTGCTACCTTCTAAATATCAAATTTATTCTGGTTCAGTTTCTTTGTCGTTTCTAGTGAAGAAATTTTTAATTTTTAATAGAAATCTTTTAGCTAAACTTTGATTTCTAGCTGATAATGTTTCTTAGAATGATAATAAGTACCTGCATCTATTTCACCAAGTATTAATAAGCCACTAAGTCGTTCTTGATTACATTTAGTTAAATTCATTCCAATATCTTCTTTAGTTTTTGTTTCAGTATTTTCTCTCATCTTTTACCTCTTAATTATTCGATAAACTCAAATGATATAGTAGTAAATTTAGTGGACATATTTTGTCTGATTGTATTTTTATTCATAATCAATCATCTTTTTACTGCTACGACTATAAAGTTTTTTACTAGGTTTTGTTCTAGTTACTGGGTTGAATCCCCATGTAACTCTAGTTTTGAGTTTAGGGATTTTTAGTACTATTTTTTGCATATTATTCTCCGAATTTAATTTCGGGATTGTAGTGTTTTATTTGGACATATTTTGTCTAACACTTTTATTAATGATTAACAATTTCAATCATTCTTCGTAACTTATTAAACCAAGATGTGATTTGTTCTGAGGTTATAGTAATAACTTGTCTTGTATGCAGATAGTCATTTCTTCTTTGAATTAGAGTATTCATATTTATTTTATTATGAGGATAGCCTTCATTATTATTTTCTGGATACTCAAATTTTTGATGAAATAATGCTCTTAATTTTCCATTCAAACTATCAGCATTACAGATTGTGCCATCCCAAAATAAATTTTGTTCATTGTGCCTATCTCGCACAAAAATTGTCAAAATTGTCTCTAAACTACTCGCAATCGATACCATTGCATATAAATATTTATTTTCACTGTTTCCATCAAGTATGTCAAAAATAGATTTTGTTTCAACTTGAAGTTTGATCCAATACGGCTCATAATTCTCAATGTCTAAACCATATTGAGCAAAAATATCATTTTCTAAAATAGATAAAATATTACTTCTAGTTAAAAATATGCTTTTTAAATATTTTCTCTTTAATCCACTATCAACTAATTCAACAAGCTTATTGATATTCTCAACTGTATCTATACTTTTATCTTCAGGATGCTCTTTTTTGATATATCCTAATATCTTCTTCTGGTAAAGTTTTTCTAGTATGGTGCTTTTGCTTGTAGCTGTTAGCATTATTACTTGGATACCAGCATTGATTTCATGGATTTTTTGGAGGATTTTTGCCCCTGTGTAGCTCTCAAAATCATCATTTTCATAATCACTTTGTGCTAGTCTTAAATCAAGTAGCACCACATCAGGATCAAACTCTTTTATCTTTTTTTGTATTTGCATATAAAGATTAAATTGTGTTTTATCTTTAAAATCGTATTCAAATGTACCATATTCCAGTCCGTCTTTCGCAAGAGCTGTTTTTAAAATATCCGCCCAACCCTTATTCCACTCATCATCTATAAGTAAAACTTTCCCTTTTTTTGTTGGTTCAATGATCTTTATTGGTTCATTCTCTTGTGTTTCGTTTAGGGCTTTGAGATATTTAAAATAAAGTTCATTTTCAACTTCATTTTTATTTTCATCTATCGCTTCACTTTTTGTACCTAAAAATTCAGCCCATCTATAGATACTCCACTTGTTTGCTATATCGTGGCTTCCTGATGTGTCTTTTGGTGGTGTTACTTCTATATCATTTAAAAACTCATCATAGTTTGTTACACCTTGTAGCTCAAGTGATTGATACTTCTCTATTTCCTCTTTTGTATTTTTGCAAATATAGGTTCCCTCTGTAAAAAGAATATTTGCTTCCTTTGTAAATCCGTTTAAGGTAGCTTCCTCAAAATCACTAATTATCACAATTGGTACAAATCTTCTATTCCCAAGTTCACTAGACAATCTGATGTGATAAGCAACTCTAAGTCCATAAAGCTCAAGGTAATTTGAAGAAAGATTATCTTTGATAAAGATTGTGTCACACTCTTTTGAAACTAGCTCTTTAATAATACAAGAGATGTAGGTATCGATTTCATCGCTACTTTGAAATAATATCTCATCATCAAATTCAATATCAATAACATTATTACTATGAATTTTCAAAGTTTTTGTTTTTTTTGAAGAGATTTTTGATTGATTAAAATAACCTGACAAACTATCTCTCAATTTCTCTATTTCATTTTTTGTGGTTTGATTGTTGTCAATTTCAAGCTTATAAAATTCATAATCAATTTTAGATAATTTTTCTATACCTATGAAATTTACTATTTTAATATAATTCGCTTTCTCTTCTATTTTAGTTATAAGTCTATTTGTCTTTTCTAAAACATTTGCAACAATATTTTGCTTCCAATGTTCTCCGTAACAAAGCATCATAATATCTTCATTTTTAGTTTTTATGGTTTCCAAAAAAAATACTAAATTTTGGCTATAAAAAGTTTTTGAGTTAAGTTCTAGTAGTTCAAATTCACTATTATCATAATAGTTTACCGATATACCACCAGAAAAAAGTACCAAAGTTTTATTGTATTTCTTACAGTAGTCTCTTAAAATGCCTATGATTTGAGTATTTGTATTATCATATTGGACAGATTTATGACAAATTATATAGTCAAACTCTTTTAAATCAAAACTATTATTAGTGATATTTTCAAGTAGATTTGAAGCCTTTTCTTCTATGAAATTTTCTAAAATATCTGAATATTTATCTATATCGATATTATTGTGTTCTAAAAAACTTTGTTGTCTTTTGTATCTATCTTCTATAAGTACTATTTTTTTCATCGTGCTTCTTTTGCATCTATAATTTGTTTACACACTGTTTTAAATCTATCTAAACCATATCGTATTATCCATTCAATGATAGCTAGATTGATCCCTTCATAATCATGGGCGATATAAGTTCTTACATCATAAAGTCCTTTTAAATCATCTTTTTCGAAATGGCTTAAAATCTCATCACTGTTGGAAGTTTTTAGTTTATTGAATTGTTCTGCTATCGCTGTAAGATGCATAAGTATCGCTGGTCGCACCATCATCTCATCTTCAAGTGCATTGACTATACCACCAGAATTTTGTACGATTTGTTCTATATACTCTATTTTTTCTAAGATAAGATAAATTTTACTAATAGATTCTTTAGACATAAATAGCTCTATCTATGATAAATTTTTTAGCAGTTTTCCCCATACCAGAGCTATCCGCTAAATCAACAGATATATTGAAAAACTCACTTAGTTCTTTTTGAATCTCTTTGATTCGTTCAATTGCTTTAAATCCGTATCGATTAGCAAATTCTGGGGTTGCTTCTACAAGTATATCAATATCACTATTTTCATCTGCTTCATCTCTAGAATAAGAACCAAAGAGACCTTTGATTATGAATCCTTCTGGTGAATATTTATTTTTGACACTATGCAATTTTTCAATGATTTCATTTTTTTGTAAAATAGACATACTGTACCTCCATTTATTTATAGATTATTATATCAAAACTACTTATAAAACCTCAAAATATGAGTAAATCCTTTTATTTTTGATTCTAAAATCTCAATATCTTTTACATTATTGCTATGTAGGTAGTTTACTCTAAAATGCTCATCTTCAAAGCTGCTCTCAATGCTCCAATCGCATAGATTTGTAAGAGACTCTTTGATATCTGCAAAATCACCATCATTTATCTCCTCATACATAGCTTGAGCATTTTTACCTCCAAATGAATCAACTTGAGTGATTTTTATCTCAATACTTCTATCATCTAGTTCTGTGGTACTCACTTCAATATCTGGATTAATTGTTCTTGTACTCATATCAGCAAATATCTTATCAAGCACATTTGAAAACTTTTGAGTATCGGTATAAAACTGACGACCTAATTTTGCAGTTGATAAATCAAGATGAAAACTTTCCCCTAGATTATCAACTTGATTAGCAAATAAATTTTCAAGATTTTTAAAATTATCTCTTACCTCAATCTCTTGCTTGAAGAGATTTATAACCCCTTCAAAAGTTTTGATAGTGATAGTTTCAAAATCAACTTCATAAGTGATTGGTTTTTTAAGTACAAAATCAAATGGATTGTTGCCCTCATCACACCATTCCCTAAGCCCCTCCAAACTTGACCAACCAATATTTATATGAGTTTTACTACACCAACTATATTTTTCATCAGGATTAGTTTCTAGTAAAAATGTGTATATCTTTTCATATAGATTTGGTGATAACTCTTCAAGCTCACTTTCTATACTCTCAAATTGTTTTTTAACAGCATCCATATACCCATCAAAACCACCATACTCTTTTTTCATTAATGGATAGAATTGTTTAAATTCATTGTGAGTGGAGTATTTGATAGGTTTATCAATAGTAAAATTTTGTAATAATTTTACTAAAACATCAGGATTATGATTGATATATGTTGATGACTTTTTGATTAAATCAATCAATTTTCGATCTTTGTTATGTACTGCATTATGATATAAGCTATGACTATTGTGTGTTTTACAATTTACATTTGCACCATTTTCTATCAAATATCTAACAATTTCATGGTGGCTATTTTTATATGCAAAGCTTAGTGCCGAAACACTTTCAATATTATGAGTGACATCAACACCATTATGTATCAATAATTCAATACAATCAGCATAGCCATCTTCTGATAAAAACATCAAAACAGTTTTACCTGAGTCATTTTGATAATTGATATCTCCACCATATTGAATAAATAATTTGATTAAATCTATAATCTTTAATTCTGTCATCCTATCTTGAAGAGTATTTAAACGAAAGAGTACCAAATTCATTTTATTTTTTAACTCTTGAAATTGCACCCTAATTTGATTAAAATGTTTATGTGTTTTGTTTAAATTCTCAAGTTTATCAATTAGCTTACTTTTTCGTTCCTCAATTTCTTTATTTGCATCTTCTAATAGCTTTTTTTTCTCCTCAATACTATCATTTTGTAATTTTGTATTGAGTGATGCAATTAATATATCTATACCATTATTATCTATTGTAAAATTTCGATTTTTTAACTCTTCATATTCAGCTTTACTACATGGATTAATTTCATTTGATTTTTTAAACATTTCATCAAATTCTTCCCATGTTTCACTAAAGATATTATCTTTAACATTTGGCATAGCATCTAACTCTTGTCTTAACTTGGAAACTTTACTATCATCACCTTCAATTAAAGATTTTTGTACTTCAAAAAAGATTTTTGGTCTTTTTATCGAAACTATTATATCTTCTCCATATCCAATAGTATCATTCGATAATTTTTCAATATTATTGATATTTTTAGTTATCTCATCAAATTCATTTTGAATAGTTTTTTTCTCTTTAAATGAACTAATAATCTCTTCTCTAGGAAAAATATATCTATCTTTACGAGTGTATTCTAATGATTCAAGTAAAAATCCATCATTAATTTTGAGCCCTTGTTCTAAACAAAAATCTATCATCCCAATATCACAAAATAATAAAGACATATCTAATAATGTTTTATATTCAAAGTCTTCAAACTCTATTTTTGCACCGTAACTGACCAACAACTTAACCGATTCAATACCATTCATTAAAAATGCAAATGCAACCAATGGAGTATTATTAACTCTAGAATTAACATCTACACCTTTATCAAGTAATATTTCAACCACTTGCATATTTCCAAACTGCAAAGCCATTGTTATAAATGATACATTATTAAATGAAGTGTTTACATCTACACCCTTTTCTAGTAAGAATTTCACTATTTCGGTATTTCCAAACTGTAAAGCAAAACAGATTAATGGCATTTCATTATGTTTTTCATTTATATCAAAACCATCATCTATACGAACTTGAAGTTCATCAGTTGTCCACAAAGCCATATAAAACGGATCTTGTTTTAATTTGTTAATATTCATATTCTTTTCCCTTTTTTATTGTATTATTTTATCTTAGTTTCACTTTCTTGACCACATTATATAGCTCTTAATACCCATATTTTGTCCCATTACAAATCTATTCCAAGATTTTTAAATTGTTCATCCAATGAGTTTAAAATATCATCTTGCATTTTTGCTAAAAGCATATTTGTACTATTTGGCAGGAGTATTTTGACATCCGTAGAAGCTCTTGTAAGTGCAACATACAAAAGTCTAAACATCATATCTTTATCTCTCATATTTTCTATCTCAGTTAAGTCGATATACACAGTCTCATAAGTGCTACCTTGCACTTTATGGATAGTTGAAGCATAGGTATATTTCACATCAACGAACATATCTTTGAGATCAAAAAAGTTTTTCCACATTATTTTTCTTGACTCATAGTATTTATTATTTTTTGCAGCTTTCGCAAGTTTGTTGAGTATCATCTCAAATCTTCCTTGAGACTCTGGAGCTACAACTTTTAGTGGCTTACCTTGTAAATCTTTACAATCCCAAAAATAAATTTGCAATGAACCCAAATACTCTTTTATAGCACTTGAAAGCTCAGCTATATCACTGTTTTGATGAATGATTTTTTCATCAATTACATTGGCTTGTTGAAATATCACTTTATCCCCTTTGAGAAGAGTGTCTGGATTCAAAACATTTTGTGCTTCCCAAAATTTTCTTCGTATTACACGATTGTGAGTATCAACACTTTTATTTGTGAAACTAACGATTACTTTGTCTTTTTTTGCCCAAGTATCAGGTGTACAAAAATCATTGTGAAACTCTTCAATAGAGTGAAAAAATTGTATTTTATCTTTAAATGCTACATCCTCAAAAAATTCTTTAATTGAGATATATTGTTTTGATTTGATGATGCTTCTAGCTTTTGTAGCCATAGTAATAATATAGCTATCTTTCGCTTGTCTTACAATTTGAGTGAGTTTATATTTATTTCTTATGCTAAATATTTGATTTGTGTCACTATCAATTGGCAAGAGCTGATACTCATCACCTACAAAAAGAACAGCTTTTACTCTACTTTTTTCTATCTCTTTGATTATATAATTATAGATATCTTCACTAATCATTGAGCTTTCATCTACGATGAGAATATCAGTTGTAGTAGTGTCTTTTTCATTCGATTTTATGGGTTCAAACTTTTGAATTCCTTTGTCATAGTCAGTTACAAGTTTAATATTTAAAAAAGATTGGATAGTTTTTGTATCCACAGTTGTTATTTCCTGTGCGATTAGATTTTGTCTAAGTACTTGCAAAGCTTTATGCGTTGGTGCAGTGATAGTGATATGATAGTTTGTAAGAAGTGCTTTTACAAGTTTTGTAGTGATATAAGTTTTACCTGTTCCAGCTGCTCCGCTAAGTGAAATTTCATTATCCCACACCATATTTGTTTTGATGATATTTTCTAGTTTTGCTACAATCTCTTCATAAGCTTTGTTTTGTGACAGGATGATGTTATTTGCAGTTTCCATTTTTAAATCCTCATATAGTTATTTTATAAAAGAATTATAATTATAAAGATGGACATATTTTGTACATTTATAAGTTTAATATTATTTATAGATTAATATTCCCCTTTTTATTAAGCATAACACACCCATGCCCCTGATAGTCTTTATCTTCCATCCAAGTTTCGTTATCGATATTGATTCCAAATAATTTTACAATTTCATCATTTTCTTTATATTCACTATGTGAGAGATTAATTGTATCGATATTTATAAGTCTATGAAAGTTTTTTAAAAAATATGGTAATAATCTATCATCAAAAGATATTTTTTCAAAATTTTCTAAGTGAAGAAACTCTAGTGAATTCTCATCTATCAAAGTATTTTCTATAGCGATTTCTTTCAAAGTAGCTATACGCGATATACTTTTTGGAAGCTGCTTTATTGGATTGTTTGATATTGATAAATACTTCAATTGTTGTAGTTTATTGATATCTTCAGATAATTCTACAAGCTTATTTCCATGAAGACAAAGGGTACCTAAATCTTGAACTTCAAATAAGCCTTTAGGAAGTGATTCAATTTGATTGTCACAAAACATCAAAAGTAAACAACGAATCTTTGAGATATTCTCTGGAATCACTTTTATTTTATTATTTGATAAATTTAGCATAAAATAACCCTTTTTTATTTCAAAAAGCTCTTCAGGGATATCTTTTATATTGCACTCTTCAAGATCTTCCATAACACAATATTCCAATATTTTACCTCTATTTCGAGGTATTTTGATATGATTTATAGAGTTCTTATCAGCCCATTTCATCACATTTTCCATCTGTATGATTTGAGTTATATCTTTCGTTAAAACTATTGCTTCTACATCTTCATACGTGAAATCTTCATCGCAATCCTCATTTAGCTCCATTGTCAATTTGCATTCCTCGTTTTTTATCAGTGGTATGAAATTCTGCACGGTATATTCAAAAGTATCACAAAACTCTTCTGGCAAATGAAAAATATAACTCGTTTGAATCGTTTGAATCATACCATTATAGTAAATCCCCACATATTCCCCATATTTATCAACAATTTTTAGAATCCCTTGTAATTTCTTATCCTCTTTATTTTGAGAAAATATCTCTTGTCGTTTCTTAGAAAAGTCCAATATTTCAACAATATCTGTTGCTAATTCTTTACTGTTGATGATTCTTAGAGTACTTGCTGGGTTGATATTGTAAATATTTGCAATATCCATCGCTATTTTTTGTTTTTGTGAATCATCACCAAAAAACTGATTTTTATTAGCATAGGATACTAAATATTTAAATATCTCTTGAGTAACCATAAATGTAAAATCATCTGAATGTAGTTGATTTGAGACTTTTTCAAAAAAATCTTTTGAACTAAACATACTAGCAATGATTGAAAACTCAATATTCCTTAAGTGTGTTATCTCAATTTGTGTTTGTCTACACCAAGAGTTTGCTCCTGCAGTAAGTATTTTTTTCATCTTTTTCCTTTCGTTATCTCATCACTTTACAGCCATTTGCTACCAATACTTCAATCCACTTTTTTTCATTTTCATTCAATATCAAATCTTTATTCTCAACAATACTCAGCCACTTCAATTTTAAAAGTTTTGTGATACCTTTTGGAAGAGTTGTTAGCTTATTATTTGAGAGAAACAACCCTTCAAGTGTCACTAAATTTGAAAGCGTATCTGGGAGTTCTTTGATTTTATTATCAGATAATACAAGCCATTTTAAATTTTTGAGTTTTTCTATTGAGGATGGTATTGTCTCTAGTTTATTTTCACAGAGTATAAGCTCTTCTATTCCATCAAATGAAAAAAGATTCTCATCGATTGTCTCAAGATTTGCACCTGAGAGATCACATCTGTTGTTTTTGATAAAATCTAATATCTTCTCATTGTATATTTCAAATGTTGACATATCCCTATCCCTATAAAATTTAAAGTATTATAAGGGGATAGTTGTACATATTTTGTCCAGTTTTTATTATTTCATTAAATAAATTTATTTGATTTCAAATCTTCAAGTAATAGTACCAATGCTGTTACTAAGAAATATGCATCTTCTTTAAGTAGTTTAATAACTTCCCCTCCATCTTCGTGCACACCAATATTCCCTATTGTTCGTATTGTATGGAGATGACTTTGAATTTTTTTATTAAATAGATTCTTTGTAAAACTTAAATAGCGAATTTTATCACTAAAAGAGACTCTCTTGGTATCGCTCTCATAGTTGCTATAAATCTGAGAAGTAAGGGATTCTGCTACTTTTCTAATTTTAAATACTACATAATCTGGATCTATTTCTATATTTGATTTGATTCTATCTGGATCTAAAATTGGATAAATAAACTCTTTGTATGCTTGAAGTTTTTCATAAATATCAAGATGATACTCTTTAAGTTCCTCTTTTGATTGAGCTGAAGTTGTAGCAACTTCTCGCATCACTTCAAATACTTTTTCATATCGTGTGTGACCATCTATATCAGTATCTCTTCCACTTATCAAAGAGGTGTCAAAATTTTCATCAAAATAGTTATAAAATAAATCTAGTCTGGCATTTCGTTTATCATTGATATTTGGACTAACACACACAAATAATCCACTTGATGTTATAGTTTGAGCTACTTTTTGAAAAAAGTTATTATTGAGTTTGAAACTTTCAACATCTAAAATATTTGAAAAGAGATGTACTACAGGTAAATTATCATCAAATTTAATTGTATCTATATCTAAGCAATCCAAATCGCTCTCAATCGCTTTTATTGTGTATTCTTTTTGTTTTACTATATCTACATGAAGTAATCCACGACAAAGAGCTAATTGTGAAGGTTCAATCAAAATAATTGTATCAATATCAAGAACGACATCTCTTTTTTTTGCAAAATCAAGCAATACCATAGTAGCCAAAGCTTGACCACATCCCCAATCTATAATATGAAACTTTTTGTCTACAAGTGTGTCGATGATAAGCTCAAATGCACTTGCAAGTTTCACTTTGTGTTTAGTTCCAAACAATTGCATATATTTATAAAGAAGATTTACATCATCAATAATTTTAGTTCCACGACTAAGTTGATTGTAAAGTTCATCAGGATTTCCAATACTCGAGATATAATCATTGGAAACTTGTCGTATTTGCTCAAATGTTGGGTGATTTAAACTCTGTAATTGTTCACTATATCTACTTATCTCTTTTGTAATTTTAATATTCTCAAGTGAACACATAGTGATGCTTGGTCTATTACTACTAATGAGTTGCTTGGCAGTACTAATTGTATTATCAAAGTTACTGAAAGTGAGCAAACTAATAATTTCATCAAGTATGTCATTTTTTAAAAGGGGATATTTTGAACGATTTTCTAGAAACATTGTTTTGAAAGTATTACAAAGTTCTTGGTTGTTGACCCGTTTAAATTGTGTAAAACCACTTATATAAAAGTTTGCTAGAAAATTAATTGCTTTGTAGTTTGCCTCATCATCGTTACTTGAATCGGTAATCAGATGAAGTATTTTCTCAAAATTTCTAAAATAATCTTTGGATATATCATTCACTTTTAGATAGAGTATTGAAGCTTCAAGTCTTTTTTTTACCCCACATTGTGGCAAATATGTCAAGATAATTGTAATAGCTCCGACAAGTTGAGCTTGTTCAAATTTTTGGGCTAAAAGTATCAAAAAAGCATTTATCATCTTGCTATTGGTTTGTAATATAAGCTTCTGATCTTCCAAATCATAAAGCAAGTCTTCAAAATCAAATTTGAGTTTATCTATCTCTTCTAAGCTTAGCTTTTCAAAATACTCTTCAAGCTCCATAAAGCAACTCTCTAGATACTTCTCAAATTCACTTTTATTTTTGAAGTTTCGTATGTTTGTAGTGAATACTTTTAAATCAAACATTATTGTTCATCCGCAGTAAACAACAAAAAGAGCTCTTTTTGTTGTTTTGATGATGCATTGTTTTTAACTACTTCCAAAAAGTCACTTTTTTTACAAGATATCGAAGTGATTGAAGTGAATTGTTGATTTTCCTTGGGAAAGTACTTTAAAAAGAAACTAACAATATGATCTTTCCCGTAAACTAGCACATCTTCTGGATAATTTTCAAGTTTTTTAAGAACGACTTCTTCTATTGGTTTTTTACTAACTTCAATCCATTCCGTATCATAAATAGATTTTTGTTTGACATCATATAATTCTTGAAACTCTTTTGATTTTGGAAAAGTACTAGCTTTTGATTGTGTTGGGTAAGTAAGATATTCAAACCCATCTGCCTTAAAATAATCCTTCGTATTTTCATAAAAACTAAAATTATAAATAGATTCTATTGTGATGTAGTCAAGCTTGCTATTGAGTCTAAATTTCATATCAAAAGTATTTCCAAATATTTTTGTAAAGAATTTATCATTTAGATTAAAGACCTCTTTAGATCTTAAACTTTTATACCCTAAATATATCCCCAAAGTAGCGAGTGCAAGTTCAGCAATTTCATAAGGAATAAGGGTTGTGATATCTGTTTTAAAATTATCCTTCTTATTAGCATCTTTTTGTCTAAAATAGTAAATTAATCCAATAAGATAATATATTTTATTTTCTTCTTTAAACAATAATGGAAGTGTTTTTCGAGTACTATTTGGCTGAAGTAGTTGTGAAAAAATCTCTTTCAAGTTTGGATCAGTTATCAAATCAAGTGTTTGTACTAAAAATTCTTTACTTATCTGTGTATCACTATAAACTAATTTTTTAAATTTTTCATCTTTATTTAAAATATCTAATGCATCATATTTTGGATAATTTTCATCTTTTATTTTTATCAAGAATGACAATATATTAAAATAGTGCTCACTATAGTTTGAGATAGATTCATTTTTGTTCGCATAGTAAATTGTTGTATTTCTTACAAAAGCAAACATCCCCATTCTCTTATCAAAATGTCTTATCTTGTCAGTGTAATCTTTTGATTGAATAGTGCCATCTAGTGTGACATATTCTTTTTTTTCAAACTTAAGTTCATTTTTCACGATAAAAACATCAAAAAGATCTTCTGGCAACAATCCATTTTCACTATTTTCGATATGAACACAAATTTGTTTGATAGTATTTTTATCCTTTGCATAAATCTTTTTTATTCTGCTTATAGGTAAAGGTATATCAAAAAAATATCCATCGCCACTATGATGAAATTGTTTCTCTTTTTCTGTAAAAATCAGTTCCAGTAAAATTTGATTTGTATCTAAATCTTCAAAATAGCCCTCACTTACAACTAAAAAATTAATATTTTTTGATTGAATATCAATCTCTCTTTCCTCTTTTAGGTATTTATCTGGTGCAATTAGTCCTATATTGACATAGTCTTGCAGTTTAATGCTATTGATTTGCAAAAGATATGTGTCGATATCTTTAGTATCATTTTGTTGGATTGTATTAAATAAATTTGCTTCCATTCTTTTACCTTCTGTTGTCTATAAGTTCATATGTTGCTCTATCAAAATTGTTTATTATCTGTGGTATCTCTTGAATTCCCAGTATATGTACTTGATTTTTTGCTCTTGTAACCCCTACATAATATTCTTCAGGGATATTTTTGGCACCATCTGGAAAATATGGAACAATTACAATATCAAACTCTATCCCTTTTGCTGATTTGAAAGTAGTAAGAATGATATTTCTAAGTTCACTTGGTACTACTTCTTGATTATGATATTTACTGACTTCATAATCATTTGATAACATCTTTGTAAATTCATCGACATGAACAACTTTTTCAAAAAGTATCCCAATATTATCAGTTGGATTTTCATCCACGATCTCTTTTACGGTTTGATGCATTCCAGCTAAATTCATTTCTACATAAACATACGGTTTATCTGCACCTGAATTCTTTTTCTTTAATTTTTCAAGTAGATTTGCATCATTTGCACCTGAATTATAGGGGACAAACTGAATCGCGAACTTATAAAGTTCATAAGCACTTCTAAACACTTCATCAAGGATAAACATATTATCTTTTAAATTTGGAAAATATTTTAAGATTTCATTTTCAGAAGTTGCTTCTTCACGATTATTAATCTGTTGAGCATCATCTGCACTGATAGATAGATTTGGAGTAAGTTCTTTGAGAATTTTATAAGTGTTGAGTGATAAATCTTGTCCTTCATCTACAAGTATTTGGTCATATTCGACACCTTTTGATTTTAACATTGCTATAGTGTCTGATATATTTTCATTTTTTGTCATCTCTTCAAAATATCTTCTATTTCCATTTGGTTGTTTATTCCACATCCAGTTATGGATATTGTCCACTGGCATTTTTGAATTATTTTCAAGTTTTTCTTCGATAGTCTTTCTTAGCAATTTTCCATAGGTAAAGATAATAGCTTTTTTGCCCATATCGGCTGCATTTTGAAGTCGTCTAATAGACACTACTGTTTTACCCGTTCCAGGGACACCACTTAAAAAAATAGGTTCTTCCAATCCTATGGCTCTTTTTTGTAATCTTGTTAAGTCATCATTTTTTGGTAAATAAAATTGAAATTTAGGCATTACTTTTATCCTTTATTGTTTTCTAAAATGGTATTTCATCATCATCGATGTCGATTATCGGCACTCGATATTTTGGTACTTGATATTCGCTCTTTGATTTCACTTGAAAAATTCTTTCATATCTTTGAAATTTCCCTATTTTTCCATCTCTATTTGAAATATTTCTAATATCATTTATCATTTCGATTTCATTTTGGATATTATCTATAGTTTCATTATCTTGACTAGATACACACATAAAATAAGATTGATCAGCATACCTATCATTTAAAGATTCAGGATGTACATTTTCTTTATCATTTGCAAAAAGATTCAAAACATTATCAGTAAAAATATCTTCTGTCGTATCATTAATTGTATCATCTTGGATATTTAGTTTTAATATTTCTGTAGCATCATTTGTAAATATCTTGGTTTGAATTATTGCACGATTTAATTTCAAATCGTCATCATCAATGAGAATCACTTTAGCCACATCAATATCAAGTTGTTTTT
The DNA here is from genome assembly GCA_945883785.1 of Helicobacter pylori PMSS1. Taxonomy (GTDB): domain Bacteria; phylum Campylobacterota; class Campylobacteria; order Campylobacterales; family Arcobacteraceae; genus CAIJNA01. Next base: position 64,829 of record CAMCYD010000001.1, on the reverse strand, counting down.
CTCTAATATAGTCAAGAACCAACATAGAAGCTATCCCTTGAGAACATCCCCAATCAACAATAGTAAGTGTTTCTCCATCAATTTGTGTAATAAATTGCTCAAGTGCATCATAGATAATGGCTTTATACATTTTGCCATTTTCGGCTAAATATTTTTGCATCTCATCAGCTTTATTTTCATCTGCTAGGTTGTTACAGTATCTTCTTATTTTTTCAAAGTTTGGTACATCTATTGATTGTATATATTTTGAATATGATGTGTTTTCATGTTGAGTACTTAAAGATTGCTTATTATTTGTTTCTTTCATCTTTTTTAAATTCTTAAAGTAAGATTTATCGAAATCTAATTCATTTAAATTTTCATTGTTTTTATTGGTCTCTTGAGTTTTAGATATATTTTGTGATGTAAAGAGATTAGTTTGTTGAGATTTTTTCTCTGCTAATATGTCTAATATTGTAGTCTTATCTATCGATTGGTACAAATCACTAATTTTAGTAGCAGTTGTATTTTGTTGTATTTTCTTGACAAGTTTTTCTAAAAATCTTAAATTAAACATATTATCGGCTATAGTTACTTTAAATGTACTATCCAAAAAAGATTCTATTGTAATATTCCCATTTTTTCCATATATCACAAGCAACTCATTCCATGCAAATCTTTTCTTTATATCAGCAGTAAACCATCCACCTTTTTTAGTGATATCAACTCCATTATCCCAAATTGTTGCATTGTTATATATCTTTCCATCACCTCGCTTAAAGAACGCAATCATATTTTCAGTAATATTTTTTTCAACAGTTGGTAATAATCTTTTGAGTATCTCTTCATGAAGAGCTTTTCGTTTGGTTTTTATAGTTGAAGTTGTTTTATCATTGCCAAATACAATAGTATAGAGATTGCCAAATTGAAATTGACCTAGGTCTGAATCAATAACCCACCATGTAATTTTTGAAATTTCATTAATTGAGTATGTTGTATTTTCCCAAATTATTTCATCTTTAGAAATAATTAATTTATCTTTGAAAATCCATCCTATTTCAGTATTTAAAATAGGTTCTAGTTGTTGTCCTTCGTCATGTTGTTTTATTTCCGCCCATACAATTAACATTATTAATAAAAATGTAATAATTACCGTATGAGGTATTGCTGCTGCAATACAATAAGGATTAAAGCAACCACCAAAAATAACTGCTTGATTGAGGAGTAAAACAACTCCCCAGATAATAAAAAATAATTTTAATGTTTCTTGAGTAGATTTCATTTATTGACCTTATATTTTAATTCTTCTAATCATACCAAACAATATACCCATATTTTGTCCGCAACAAAATTTTCGCTTCTGTGTATCTCCATATCTCACACATATTTTTTCCACTCATCTACTATAAATTGATTTTCTTCAATCAACTCAACATATTCACTTGGTTCCATGTCATATTCTGATGCTTTTTTTTGTATTTTTGATTGAAAATTAAAATCTAAAGTGTCATTTTTCCCAAATGTCTCTTGAAGCTCTTTTTGAAATAAATCAATCTCAAGTTTCATCCCTTGGAGATGTTTGATATTTTCTCCAACCTCTATATCCCATTTTAATCTATGATTTAATGCAGTTACAATATCTTTGACACTATATTTTATGCCGATAGCATTTTCAAACTTTTTATTCATATCGTTCATAAGTGTATCGATACTTATTTCACCCAAATCTCTTAAAATAAAATAAATATCAAAGAGGTCTTTTATAGTATCTGCTCTATCACACAAAGCTTTTAACTTATACAACAGTAAATTATATAGATTTTCAGTCTTATAAATTTCTTCACTTACAAATGATAAATCTTTCAATCTATCACAAGTAAAATTGAGTAGCTCTATTTTGATAATCTCATCATTGTCTCTAAAACTAAAAAACATCCTCCAAGATTTTTCCTCTTTTCTCCATAGTGGTTCACGGTCAAGTTTAGCTCCATCAAGATTTGTGATAAGTTCCACTATCTTATTTTTGATATTTTCTAACTCTTGATTGGTTTTTAAAGTTGAAAAAAAGAAATCTAAATCCTCAGAATGCCTATATGGCATAGGCAACACAAACCTTTGCAATCCAGTACCACCAGCTAGAAACATCTCATTTTCAAGTGGCTTGAGTTGTTCTAAAATCCTATCTTGGTTTGTAAAAACACTGCTCCAATCATCTCTATGCATGAGCTAATTTGCCTATGATTTGTGTCCGCATATCCAAAGGGAGATTTTCTTCTACTCTCTTTATGATATTTTGATTGTTGTGTTGTATCTCTTTTGCGATATCATCTATCGTATAGTTAGTTCCCCAAAATACAGATTTGAGTTGATTTTCCTCATTCGCTGTAAGTGCAAAGTTCATTTGAGGGACACTATAGCTTCGTCTTAGAGTTTGTTCCGCTTCCATATCAAGCTTTTTTCTATAAATCATATCTTTCAAAATCACCATAGCATAAGGGGGAACACTATCTCTTTTCTTCCATCCAGCCACAGTGAAATATGGAATCTTAGAATAGTTGGCAAAATCTGTTTTTTTTAGGTTGTTATTGCTAAGTAATTTTTCAAATACAATATGTTTGACTTCCATCAGTTACCCTTTTTTTCGTTTTCAGATTGTAGCATTATTTATTATGTTTGTCAAAATGACAACTAATTAGTCTTAAATATTCTCTCAAATCTTTTAAATCTTCCAATTTGCCCATCTCTACTTGATAAGGTTTTTGTATTTGATAAACCTGATATTTCTGAGTGTACCATTTCCAAAAATGCACTGTTTGCAGATGAAATACACATAAAATAACTATTTGGAATATTTTCAAATCCTACATCTTTGAACTTCATAGGCATCGTGTCATTTGCAAAAATATGAAGAAAATTTGAGTCTTTTGTATTTTTTAGTTTTGTAGAAAGTGTCTTATCTTTACTATCAAATCCAGATATTTCTACAGATTGACTTACAAATACTTGATTGTGTGCCATTGCACGACTGAGTGCTTTTGTGTCATCTTCTATTAAAATCACTTTAGCCACTTCAATATCAAGCTGTTTTTCTCTGATATAGTCAAGCACTAACATAGAAGCTATCCCTTGCTCACATCCCCATTCAACCAAAGTGAGATTTTTCCCATTGAGTTGCAAGATAAATTGCTCCAGTGCATTATAGATAAGTGCTTTGTGCATTCTGCCATTTTCGGCTAAATATTTTTGCATCCCATCAGCTTCATCTTTACCCATAAGATTATTACAGTACCATCTTATCTTTTCAAATGATGGATTTTCGATAGCTTGGATATATTGTGAATAAGGACTATTTTCAGAAGTTGTTTTATTTTCTTTTTGTTTTGGGGGATGAAGAGGTTTATCTTCATTTTTTACAATCCTTACATTCACTGGATTCATAAGACCAAAGCTTTCTTGTTTGAAAATTTTTTCTATATTGATAGGTTTGTTTTTTATGTAAGTGATATAATTTAATACAAAATTTGCTTCTTCATTGTGAATTAAATTATTAGCAGCTTTTTTAGCGGCATCTTTTATTCTAAGCATTATTTGATAGTTAGTGCTTAAATCGATATGATGCTCATTTTTAAAATCTCTTAATACTATATTTATGATTTGTTGTGTTAATTCATTTTTTTTAAACTCTTCATTGCTACTATCATAATCATCTCTGTACAATCTAACTTCATCCATAAAAACAATACATTGTTTACTAAGATTATTAATCCATTCTTTCTGAATAGCTGTGATTGTAAGATTTGGATTACCTCTCAAATTTAACTTTTTCAGATTTACAAACTTCACAATATCTTGTGGCAAATATGCCAAATCATTATCCCACAATATCAATGTTGTTATATTTTCAAGATGACAAATTTCATCTGGTATATTTTTTAATTTCATCCCAGTAAAATCAATGTTTGTTTTTGCAAGTAAATTTTCTTTCTTTCTCGAAAGTTGATCGTTAGAAATATTATTCTCATCCGCCCAATCCCAAATCTTTTGTATCCATTCAGGTATCTCTTCTTCTACTATTTTGGATATTTCAGAAGTTTCCTCCTCTTTCTCTTCCAAAATCCCCATAGCTTCCTCTTCCAGCTCCTCTTTTTGAGCTTCGAGGTCACTTTTTAGCTCTTCAAAATAGCCATCCCAATCATCAAGTCCACTGATAGTTTGATAAGTATCATCCTCCATAATCCTAGCTATCTCATCTTCTATATCTTTGATATTTTGTTTGTACTCTTTGATTTTTTCTTGGAGTTTGATTTTATCTTCTAGCTTATCACTAGTAGTTTCAAAAACAGTCCCATTTTCTAGACTTGAAAGTATCTCTTTAATTCGTTCCAAATCTTGTTTACTATAGGCATCATTAAGCTGCTGCATCAATTCCGTTGCTTGTGCCTTTAGTTCTTCATCAGGGACTATATCAGGGTGGCACAGTCTCGCTGCTTTTTTGAAAAGTTTTTTGAGTTCTGCTTTTTCATCATCACTTAGTTGCATCACATCTTTTTGATTCTCTTTGGTTTGTTTGTATTCATTTTCATACTCATCAAAATTTGCTTTTGCCTCTTCGTACTCCTCTTCTATCGTCTCATCTTCGATAAACTCTTTTGTTTTTTCAAGCTCTTCTTCTTGATTTTCTAGCTCTTTTTCAAGTACTTCTATCTCCTCTTGGAGTTCTTTATGGGCTTTTGTTAGCTCTTCATAGTCCTCATCATCTTCATCTATATTTTCGAGTGCCTCTTCAAGCTCTGCGATAGTGGTTTTAAGCTCTTCGATAGTCTCTTTGGTTTCTTTAAATGTTTGGAGATTTTCTTTGTATTTTTCTTTAAGTCGTACTTGTTTTATGGTTTGTTTGTAGAGTATCTCTTTTTTTAGACTTAGGATCGCTTTTATAAGTTCTCCAAGATGAAGATTGTATTCGTTGTTGAACTCCTCTACATCACTAAGGTACTCTGTTTTTTGCTCTATTAGATTTTGGAGTTTGGATTCTAGGGATTTGAGCTCAAGCTTGAGACTTGAGAGTTCTTGGTCATTGAAGATAACCAAATCATTATGATTATCTTCAAGTTTATTCAAAATTTCATCTCTTATTTCACAATAATTTGACAATTTCTCTATCGCTATTTGATATTTTTCATACATAATATCTTCCAAAATATTATCCAATTCCTTATCAACATTATCAAGTGGCGAAATCTTTGATACAAGCATTTGACTTATCTCAAAATCTCCATTTTGAAGTGATTGCAATAATAGTTTTACCCTATTTATCAATAATTCTTCTAATTTAATATCCACTTTATCATCCTTTTAAAAATAAATTTTTTCAACTCTTTACTGTATAAAGTTGGCAAAGTTATCGTCCATTTCTAACACAACGGACATAATAACTAAATGCCTTAAAGTTGGCAAAGTTATAGCCGTTTAAGAATTCAACATTCCAAGCACCATTTGACACTTCTTCTATGTCTGTAGAAGACCAAAAAAAATCAGAAGTAAAGCTACTCATTGATTCCACTAATGGCTTTTTTATAAAGTAATTCTCTCCATTACTACATTTATTTAATTCGAATGTACGAATTGAATATAGTTCATCTATATCTGGAACTCTCCAATCATCATATCCACCATATTTTTCAGTATTTAAACTTTTTGCATACTCAAATGCTTCATCCCTAATATATTCTTCCCCATTTACATCAACTTGCCACATAAGAGAGGTATCTGGGTCTATCCAAACTTTTTGATTGGATACTATCTCTTGAGTTTGTTGTATTACTTCTTTTTCTTTTTTATTTTTGGAAATTTTATATATCATATCTAGTAAACCTTTTATTTTTTGTAAGAGCCAGTTTTGCATCTTGATCTATTGCTGTTGGTTGGTTTTTATTCATTGGAACGCGTCCTAAATTTGGTATTCTTAATCAATGACTAGATTTTGAAGTTTGGCTATTTGAAGCTCGATTATTTCTTGCTCTTCTATTGCTATGCTTGATTTGATTATTTCTAGTCGTTTGAGTATTAATGTCATTAGTTTGTTCCTGAAGTGTATATTATGTCACATATTACGTATGAAAGTATCACTACCCACTATAAATTTAATTTCACTTTGATCAGTTTCCTCACATGTATTGTCCTCCAAATTCCATAATGAATACCGATACCGATTGCTTTCTCGAATGACAATATATTTTTTTTCTGGCGAAATATCACACAAATACATATTCTTTAAATTTAAAGTTAAATCTTTATAGACTTTTATAACTTTTTCTTGAATATAGTCTATTTGAATCAATTCATATTTATCGTTAATGGCCAGGATTGTTTTATTATCTTTAGCGACTTGAAAGTTTATAATAATTTCATTATCAAGAATAGTTTTAATTTTTTTTGTTCTGTAATCAACTATCAAGATATTCATATTTTTATTTAAAGTTATTATTTTATTACCATCAGATGATATTCTAAAATTTCGATAATCTACTTCCCAAAAATTTGTTATGTCTGCAGATTCAAAATAAAAAATCTCCTTCGTTAAAATATTAAATACAGCAATTTTATTTGATAAATGTCCATTTTCATGTTCGCGAGAAATAATATAATTTTTAGTATCATCAACATAAGCATATTTTGAATCATAATAGTATATCTTCTCTTCTGTTTCAATATCTACTAAAGTATAGAATGACTCACCATATATATTATCAAAATCAACAATTGCGTATCGATCTTGTATAACTCCTATTAACTGTAAACATTCATCATAACCATTTCTCCCCTTATTTTTAATGCTTTTATTCAATAAAGTTTTTACAAATGTTCCAGTGAGCAAATTTCCTATAGTGACAAACACAGTGAAATCGTCTTGAGAACTTACAATGTAATCTTTATTGGTTAAATATATTTGACGAATTCCCTCTTTCGTTCCTGGCCCTTCTTTAAATTCTAGTTGATATAAACATTGCAACGTATTCGCTTCCCATAAATGTACTTTATTAGTATCATCAATAGATATCATATATTCATTACTAAAATAAATTTTATATCTTGGTGATATAAATGCTTTTTTGTACTTTAATGTAATTAAGTCCCAAATTTTAGTTTTATTTTTAGACTTAGTTATAATGTTTTTACTTTTTTCATCAATAAAGTAAATGCTTTGATTTTTAATCGATTTGATGAGTTTAAAATTAGAATCATATATGAAAACATCCTTTTCATTACGAAAAAAATATTTGTTTAAATAAAAACCTTTATAATATCTTTGTTTTATAATAAAATCAGTTGATGAATCTTTTGATACAAGGCGATATTTAGATACTAAGCTTCGATTTGTAATTAAAATAGAATATGTGCAAAACATTTCACTAGCTTCAAAAGAATTTTTAGTTTCCAATATTCTTTGTGTGATATTTAGCAAGCTTTTAGTTCTTGCTAGTACTTGTTTTGCATTTTGGTTTGTGGTTATTATGTTGTTGTTCATTTAGTTTTCTTCCTTTATTGCTAACCTAATTTTGTCTAATATTTTCAATTCCTCTGCTATATCCCTAGTGATCTTACTTAAAGGTCGTTTATGTAAATCATCAGTTGATAAATAGTTTGAGAAGATAAATCTATAAATTTCTTCTTCAGTTCCAAAGCTATTTTTTTTAAGCTCGCCTATGTAACTTTTTGGATAATTTATCTCTTTTAAAATAAGCTCAATAACTATATCTCTATGGTTTTGGTAGATTGTTTCAAGCTGAAAATATTCATTATTTTTTTCATATTTTCTCTCCAGTGTTATTTTAATCTTTTTTTCATCTTCAAATCTGATATTCTTTTTGTCAATAGATTTTAAAATATCAAGATTATCAAAAGTATATGAAAAAGAAAAATCGCTATTTTTTACATTATAAGGATGGACTAGATTACCATCTTTTTCGTCTTTATAACTATCACCATCACTTTTCATATGATTACAAGCACTACAACTTGGAATTAGATTGTAAAAACTACAAGCTAAAAATGGATAAATAGCTTTTGGGTAGAAATGGTCAAGCTGTGGTCGAGTTTTTTTCTTTTTAGTTTTTACAAATGAGATGTAGTTTCTATTGCAATAGGGGCAAGTTTTAATTCCCAAATTCTCAACTAATTTGTAAGCGATACTTGTATCAGTAGTTGTTGAGATTTTTGATTCGTAGCCTCTGTCAACGAAAATATATTTAACTGCTTGATAAATTTTAGGTTTGGAGGCATTTTTTTTATATTTCTTGGTAATTTCATTACTCACTTCATTAATAATTTTTTGTAAAGTTTCTAAATTACCATTAACAATTTTTTTAATATTCTTTTTTAGATATTTTAAACAAGTTACGTCATTATCACTTAATTTATCAATTATACTGGTTCCTTGTGAGGATAGAACTTGTTTATTTTTAATAGCTTGTCCTAATTCTTTAAGTAAACATCTTTCTAAAATCTTAGAAAATTCTTTTTGATATGAATCATTTGGCTTAATTTCTATCATTCTTTAATCTTTCAATTTCTTCTCTTAATTCTTTTATCTCATCATCTTTAGATTTTATGTTAAATTTTTTATAATACAAATCCAAAAGTTTATTTCTCAAAAAATCCTCACCAATAGAGTCAATGATAGATTTTATTTGTTTCTTTTTTATAGTTTTTAGTTTTTTCTCTTTGTTTAAGTACTTCAACACTTCTGTAATTTTACCTTTTGCAAATTTCCCCATCAGTCCATCATCCATAAAAAATCCATTAGAAAGAAGAGTGTGGATATTTGCTCCAAAAGTATTAATGTTTATATCTTTTGTTGCATTCTTACAATCACCAACCTGTTGACTAGCTTCTTTTACTTCAATATCGTCTTTTTTATGTGTTTCTAAAAATATTACATTTTCTTTTGGTATGTCTGAAAGGATAAATGGTGAGTGGGAACTAACAATTAGATGAATTTGCTTATCAGAAAAATTATTTTTAAAAAATTTATGTAAATAGTTTATGTATTTTTTTTGCCAATTTGGGTGCATTGTAGTTTCACCCTCATCGATAAGAATCACAATATCGTTTTTTAAGTTTGTACCATTTTTAAATAAATTGTAAAAACTAGCAAATTGGAAGAGATAATTTTCTTGCCCAGAACTTAACTCTGGTTTCCAATTCAAATGAAAAACATCTAAAATTCCTAAAGATAATGCTTGTATTGAATTAAATTTTTTTAATTTTTTTATAAATTCCTTATCAATATCTTGAATTTTAACACTTGTCATGAAAAAATTTGGATTTTCTAATAAGTTTAAAAAATCGTCTAATTCATCCGCTAGTGGTATTGTTGATTTAATTTCTTCATAAAATTCTTGTATTGTTTTTTTATCATCAGTAGTAATTCTTTGAAAAAGTTCATCTTGATCTAAATAATTAAAAAGAAAATTATATATTACATTTTTTTTCACTCTTTGTCTAAAATCCATACTATCTTCTTCTTTTAATAACTTTTCCATAATTTCAATTTTATCTGTAGGATAGGTATCTAGTGTGACTATGTTTAAGTCTTGTGGCAATAAAAAATCTAGCTTTATCTCACTATCTTTAAGCATAATTATTGTTTGCTCTATAATCTTTGATTTATAATAATTATACTGATATTTAAACTCTATAAATTTATCATTTGATATTTTTTTAGTATATCTATCAATTAAATACGATGTAGAAATATTATAAAAGCTTTTCTTTTGCTTGTCGTTATGTACAGGTAAATAGTGCAATATGTTAGAAAAATATACCATACTAAAATTCAATTCAGTTTGAAGAGTTGCTTCGTTTTTTAATGTTTCAATATTGTGCGTAAAGTTTTTTTCTACATCCCTTTTTTCTTTGATTCCCGTGCGATCTATAAAGTATATATTTAATTTATTGTCAAATTCACTATATAAAATATACCATAATTCATCATAAGCAGATGAGTGATCATCATTTTGAAATAAAGCCTTTAAAATATTACTCTTTCCACTCCCGTTTTCGCCAACGATAGCAGTAATATTCATATTCTTTCCAAAAAAGTTTTCAATATAATCTTTACTCTTACAATTATCATCTTTTGCTTTTTTGTCACAAATAGTTAAATTTCCATTTTTATACTCACACTCAAACTTTGGGGCAAAATTAAATCCTTGATTTTTAATATTTTTATACTCTTTAATCCATAAATAAACTAATTCCATCGTTTCCCTTTACATATTTTTCTAATCCTACCAAACCAAATACCCATATTTTAGCTAAACATCATTATTTCATCCATGTGACTGAGTGAGCCAACAGCAATTCTAAACAATACTCTCACTCTTTGGATTTTCTAGCGATTTTTGATAGTTTCTTTTTGCTACCTCTTTTGAAGCATTTGCATAACAATAATTACACTCATGTGGACAAGTGTTGTAAGCTCCGATATCTTTACTTATAATGCATCCGCAATCTTCCCTTTGCCCTTTGTCTTTGAGCTTTTTAGTTTTGGTGATTTTGCCATCGCTAAAAAGGTCAGGTGGGGTAATCTCTACTCCCAAAAACTCCATAAGTTTTTCATCTTCACTAAATATATCTATCATCAAATTATCATCGATACACTTATTATGCACTATGCCGTATTTATTTAAGTCTATCTTTTCACTACAAGTTCCTAGTTGTAAGCCCCAAGATTTATTAAGATTGCTTAGTTTACTAGCAAACTCATCCATAAGCTGTGGAGTCCACTCGATATAGGGAACTTCCTCTTTTTTGAGGTTTGATTGCACTTTTTGATAGATACTGATATCCACAAAACTAAAGACAAGTTTTTCAGTGTAGGAGTGAAGTTCATCACCGATATTTTTGATTCTTCTTAGAAGTTCATCTATATTGATATCAGATGTGAGTATAAGTGGGTCATATCTCCAAACAACTCTTTTTTTTCCTAACCTAGTTGAAAGCTCTTTAAAAGTTTTGATACGACTCTCAACCGATGGGACTTTTGCTTCATATTTTTCTTTATCATAATCATTGAGTGAAAATTGGAAATAGTAGTTTGGTATATGAGTATCAAGCCAATCAAGATGTTTCATAAAAGGCTTTGGATTTTTACTCCAAAATACTACACATCTAGTATTTTTAAAGGATACATACAGTGGCTGATTGTTAAATGGATTTGTCCATTTTATATATCCAGCCTCCCATCTGTTTTTAAACCAATCTCCATAAAATGCTGGAATATCAGTACTTCTACTAGCTGAAATTATTATAGGAGATTGAGCATCTACTTGTGTGTTGTTTTCGAGTGTTATTTTTTCTTTAAGCCATTGCATTTTTATCTTCTTGTATTTGTTTGGTATGTAATTTTCAATGTATCGTCAACTATACTATTTTATTATTGAATCTTTTATGATAAATCCAACACCACTAGGTGACCTTGTTACAACTGCTCCAATATTAACCTTCGCAAAAGTGTAAGCTTCTTGTGCTGTAAGAAAATGATAGTCATTACTCTTTGGTATCTTCTCTTGAATAATAACAAATTGTTCATCACTTATATCGATAAATACTTTGTTAAATTGTACTATTTCGCTACTGATTAGTTTTTGAGAAATCATCAATTTTATATTTGTTTCTATAATATTATGAATATTTCTAGCACCAAGTCCATCTTTTGAGAGTTGTGTAATATGTTCTACAACTTTTTTTGAAAATGAAAGATAAATATCCATTTTGCTTAGTTTTGAAACTATTTCATTAAGATATTTCGTTACTATTAATTTTGACATCTCTTCATTTATTGGATTAAAATCTATATGGGAATTTATTCTTGCTCTTAGTTCTGGAGATAGATGCTCTTTTAAAGTGCTTTCTTTTTCTAAATATGTTGAGGACCCGAATCCTACAGTTCTCTTTTCAATCGAAACTGCTCCAATATTTGATGTAAAAATAATAATAGCTTGTTTAAAAGATACTTTTTTCCCTTTTGTACTTGTAAGTGTTGCATAATCTAACATTTGCAGAAAAATATTTAATACTTTTTGATTTGCTTTTTCAATCTCATCAAACAATAAAACACATTTTGGATTTTCTAATACAGCATTCGTCAACAAGCCACCATTCTCATAACCAACAAGTCCAGCAGAACCACCAATAAACGTATTAATACTATTTTCACTTGTGTATTCACTCATATCAAATCGTATAAGGTGCATATTAAGATGCTTTGCTAATGATTTTGCCAATTCTGTTTTACCTACACCAGTTGGACCTGTAAATATAAATGAACCAATTGGTTTATTTTCATCACCCAATCCAGTATAATGAATGAGGACTTTATCGACTACTTTTGAGATTGCTTCATCTTGTCCAAAAACATCATTTGATAGTTTATATTTAAGGTTATCTATTGACTTAAATTGAATATTAGTTCTGTTTGCCACTGACATAATATTTCCTAAAGAGTATTTATTTTTGGTTTAGATAAATAGTATCCAATCATCAACTCAATAAATGTCGCTATTCCCCAAGGACCGGCTGCAAAAGCCCACAAAATTGATATTACAACTATTATTGTTATTGCTTTCCCTTGATCATTTGCAATTGCCCCTATAAAAAAACCTATCAAGACAAATACTAATATATACCCAATTATTGCCATCTGCTATTCCTTTAATTATTATTACAACTAGCAAAAAATGCCAGTCCACCAGTCAGTCCAATTGTAAATGGTGCAAATAAAATTGTTGGAGCAAAGATTAATAATACAACTCCAAGAATAACTGTCCCGAAACAAATACCTAACCATGCCACTTCAGCTATTATGCCACCTACTATAAATGCTGCCCCTAATATAATTTTAACAATGCACATCTTTGACTCCTTCTTTTGTTAAAGAAAGTATAGAAAATTAGATGGACACATTTTGACCGAAATAAAAATTCTCAAATAATAGTAAATTGTTACAATGTAGTTATTGATTGATTGTTAGAAATCTTTTTTTAGTGTGGAGTAAATAATGATGATTTTCAATATTTACTCGATTATTTTGGGATATGATGAAATTGTTTTTCATTAAATGTTGCCGATACTATATTACTTAGTCTCAATATTGAAAAAGGATAGTTTTCATCTAGATTCTCACCAACTAAATAAAAATTCTCATTCATAAAAAGTATTTTATATGGTCTTAACTCATACTTTTTAACCTTTATAAATTTTACAATGATACACATCATTGTAAAATTAATTCACTGAATTAAATTATGTCTAGTTTATTGGGGTCATTCCAATATAGGGATTTTGAACGACTGTCTCTATATTTTCTTGATCTACTATGTTTTGTTCTTCTTTTATTGCTAATTCTCTTCTCCTATAGACATATAAAATGAAAAATGAAAAAATCATAAATCCAATTGTAGGTCTAGATCTAAAGAAATAAATATTTAAAAATTGATCTAAGGCTACAAAGATATTTCCTGAAGCAATAATGTCTTCTTGTTTAACAATGTCTCCATTTTTAAACTTAAAGTCATGATGTTTATTTAATGTAAATTCTTTATCATTTATAGTATAAATTACATTATTTCCTTTATTGTTTTTATCAACCAAATTAAAAACTCCATCTTCTTGTGCAACATGTTTACAATTAACATCATCGATAAATTCAGCTATTGAAAATGTCATGCTCCTCACAATAGAAACCAAAAGCATTTCATTGTTAAAAGTTAAGCTTTTACTAATTTGAATTTTTTCGTCAATAAGATTATCAGGTAATATAATTTTGATATCAGACTTTACTACCTTGTCCCAATCTCTAGTTGGTTTTCCCCATATGATATTTTGCTTATAATCTTTTACAATAATGGTATCGTTATAATAAGCTTGCTCAGAAAAAGCTTTTGTCAGTACCAACATACCTTTTCGACATTGCTCTGAAGTAATTGAATTTTCAATACAATAACCTTTATAAGTATTAATCTGTGTTTCTAATTGAGATAAATTTCTTGCAGCAGCTCTTTCAGTATGTGCATAAAAATAGTAATTATTAATACCTGTTAAAATTCCTATTAAAAGAATTAGCAGTGTAATAAAAAAATACTTGTTTGATAATGTTAAATAACTCTTCATTGTTTTCCTTATAATTTAATTATTCCATTATTTACATTTGCTCGTGTTACTATCAATGCTTAACAGTATTATTACAGAAGCTTATGTAGATTATGTGACTTTTTTCTTTAATACGGTACATTATCATCTAATGGTATATCTATCTCTACATCCAAAGGATAAACAACTGATGCTTTATCAAGATCATCTCTACAATAAGTCATGCAGGTAGCAAATGGTTCAATCCATTTTTCTTGCTCTTTTGAAAGTGTTAGATTTGGATTTTTAACAGCACAAAAGAATTCAAGCTTTTTAAGATTTGTTATCTCATTTGGGAGTGTTGTGAAATTATTGTAAGATAGATTCAAATAGACAAGATTCTCTAAAAATCCTATCTCTTTTGGGAGAGTAGTGAGTTTAAAATCGCATAAATCTAAATCTTCAAGGGCTAATAGCTCCTCTTTTGATGTTGGTAAATAAGTAAGGTTATTCTCAATCGCCCAGTCTGTTATGATTTCATTCCATTGTTTTTTCATATTTGTTCCTATTTTATTTTTCTAAATAAGCTCTAAGCTCACCTTCTATTTTCACTTTAAGAGATATTGGAGCAATGATTCTAATATTTGGTAGCCAACTTTTTATGAGCTGATCCACTTCCATCTCTTGAGTTACTTTGTATTGAACTAGAACATTACCATTTTCTTTTGTTTCTAGTATCCTTTGCGATTTGAGATGATCTTTTGCTTTAAAGAAAAATGCTTTAGAGCTATCAACTTCTAAGAGTACTTCTATCAATTTTGATTTATAGTTTGATGAATACCTTGCAAATGGTGTTTGGATATCATCTATAAAATCACTAATCTGTGGATTTCTTTGGTAAGTCTTGCTTGTATCTTCAATGGTTGTTATTTTAGAGATTCTATACATCGCAAATTCTAAAGTTTCTGTTTCTATTTCACAAGCTAAATAGAAATTTTCTTGCATGAATACAATTTTATAAGGTTTTACTTCAAATACTTTTTTCTCATTGCCAACTATATAAGTGATATTGATATATTTTTGAAATTTTATTGCTGATTCGAGTGCTTTAAATATCGCAAAATCATCTTTTTTTGTTTCAAATGGTTTATTTTTGAAGCTATAAAGTTTATTTGTTTCAGAAATCTTTTTCTCTAAAATATTTTTATCATCACTATTGATTTGAAACATCTCAAACAGATTGCTTCTTTGAGCCATACTAAATGTTTGCACTAATAAAGAGAGAGTTTCTGGATTGAGAAGATTTTCAATAGAGTTATTTGTTAGTGCTTTATAGCAACTTCTCTCACCCTTGGCACCTCGAATAAGTTCAAAAGCATTTGGAAAATATTCTTTAATTACATCTAAATCTCTTCTAATCGTTTTTTCACTTTTTTCAAACCACATTTCATCTTTTTGAAGTGCTTCAATACAAACTTTTTCCCCATTATTGAATCTTCGTAAAAGCTCTAATACTCTTGCTGTTTGATTTGTTGTCATTGCCATTTTAATTATCCTTATTTTTATATCATGTAATTATATCAAATAACATAGACATATTTTGTCTATGTATGTCATTGTTAAAATGGTGGTTCATCTAAATCAATTTCTATGGGTATTTTCTTTTTCATTACTGTGGTTACTTCTTTTTGATGTTCTGGAATTGAACTAGTTGGAGTATTTGTATTATTTGGAAGGTCATTTTTACCATCTAACATCTTCATAGTTTCTACTCGCATACTATGTTTTGATTTTTGTTGTCCATCTTGTCCTGTCCATTGATCAAATACTAAACGACCTTCAAACATCACTTTAGAACCTTTTTTGAGGTATTGATGTGCAATTTCAGCTATTTTTCCAAATATCATAAAATCTAAGAAACAAACTTCATCTTTTTGAGTCCCATCTTGAGCTTTGAATTTATAAGTTGTAACTATTGCACCTTTAGCTAATGCTGAACCACCATTGAGATATTGAATCTCTATATCTCTTGTTAGATTTCCTATTTGAATAATTTTATTGTACATCATTTACCTCTTGTATTAGAATTTTATATTTGCCCCAAAATAAAGACTTCCAATATTCTCTTTCATATCTGGATTTTCTAAATTCCATCCAATATATTTCGATTTATAAGCTGCTTCAAGTTCAAAAGTGTCATTAAAATGGTAAGTTGCTCCACCCATAAGATTAAGTGCCAAACCTGTTACTGTTTCTGTACTATGTGTAGTTGTATTGTATCCATCTATATCATTATCTTTATAGATTCCAAATCCAACACCTAGATATGGTTGAAGTGCTTCTTTATTTCTAAATGTAAATAACCAGTCCAAATCATATCCTACAAATTTAGAATTTTGAGTATCATTTGTATTCATTGCAAAACTATTACCAGCTGTTCTTTTTGCATCAAATGTGCTAATACTAAATTCAAATCTATTTTTAGATTCGAAGATATATCCCAATTTGAGTGTTTTACCACTTGCATCGTAGTCTGTTGTGTATGTACCAGGATATGTGTAATATGTATTAGCATACTCTCTTGTTTGAGTTCCACTTCCTTTTGAAAGTCCAAATCCAAGATACAAGTTTTTATCCTCAACTGCATTTGCATTTGATGCCATTATTCCAATCATACCGATTATTGCTAAGTTCTTTTTCATTGTTTTATTCCTGTATTGTTAATTTTGTTGTTTTGATTTCTGCTTCACACTTATCAAGTGGAATGAGTTTAAATTGTGGATGACCTACAAAAAATCCCATTGTAATGTAGCTTTCAATACAGTAAATTTTATTTTTTTCGATTTTCAAGTCCACTTCATTTTTGGCTTCTGTTTTTGCCCAAAATTGGTAATCACCATCTTTAATCTCTGCCTTAATATATCCAGACGGCTCTACATATCCAATAACTTTATCTTCATTGGTAGTAAGATCTGTTTGATGGATTTTTGGAGTGATTGCTCCACCCAATCCTGAAGTTCTATACACATATACTAAAGATTTATCATCTTTAGGAGTATCAAACTTTGTAAACTGCGGACCATTTGCGCTACACCCTGTAAACACAAAAGCACCACATAGTGCAAATGCTGTAATTTTCAAACTGTTGTTCATCTCTTTTTCCTTTCCTTTTGGGATAAAGAAGTATAAAAAAAGAGATGGACATATTTTGGACGAAAAAAAAATTATTAACCCGAGGAAAATTATTTGTACAAAACTAATTTTGTATGATTTAAACTATGATCAATTTTACAACAATGGACGAGTATTTGTTTTATCCAAGACATCTAATAATGAAATAAAAACTTCTTTACTTGGTTCTTTACCATGATGAAACCATTTATTTCTAGCTATTCTAATTGAGTGCAATTGTTGTTCAAATTGAGCAGGCCAAAGATTATTCTCAAAAATAATATTGATTTGTTCTATTAAATTCTTATCTTTATATTCATCATTAATTTTTACTACGATACTTTCAATGATTTGCTCAAAACATATAAAAGCTTGACTGATTGTAAAAGGGGTAAAATCATCTCGTAAAGAGACATTATTTTCAATCAAATGTCTCTCCTGCCAAGTTGGAGTATATTTCCATAATTGATCAATCTGAGATTGCTTCACTTGTATATTTTTTAAAATGTTCTCTTTCTCTTGAGTTGTGATATTTTTCAAAGCATTATTTATTTTTTGAAATAAAATTTCCTCTTTTTCTTCTATTGCTTTTAAACTCTTAATTAAATTATTTTTCTTTTCTATAACTACATCTAGTTTACTCTGCAAATCTTCTAATGAAACTTCTGAAGCAATTGAATTTTTTCCTTGTTCATTAATTTTAGTTTCTAAATCATCTTGTTCGCTTGATAAGTTTTTTATATCGTTATTTATTTCACCCCATTTTTGAACTAGTTGTTCTTTTTCAAAATTTAAAGCATTAAATTTTTTTGTTTTATTTAAAAAATACATTGTTAAGACTAAATATAAAACAACTGAGAGAGGAAGAAGTATAAACCAGATAAATTGGGTTTTTGATAAAAATGTTTGAAACGAATTATAAGATGTCAGCCAAGACAACCCTTCCTTTGAGGATAAAAAGATTAAAAATCTAGAAAAATCATTTTTGGCGTAATAATCATTAATTCTTGCAACTAAAAAACTATTAGTGTGTTCTAACTCTTTAAATAAAAAATACTGCTTCTTATAGACTATGATTTGCGAATCATAATATTGTTGCACTTCAATTTCATTACTTTTCAATTGATTGTATGACAAATTATTGCAAATTGAAAGATTAAAACGGTCATTATAATATTTATTGACATTGTCAATACAAGTGTCTTTTCCTATTAGTGCAATTGGTAATAATGGAAACTTTTTAGGAGATAATAAAATATCAAATTGGGATTTTACCAAAACTTCATTATGCTTTGTTTCTTGATTTAAAAATGAATAATAAATTTTAAACTCATTTATTTTTACAGTATTTAATGTTAATTCTCTGCTAAAAATTGAAGCTAAACTAATTACTATTCCAATTAAAACGGTAGCCATTATCCAAAGTATAAACCTTTTAAAATGAATCAAAAACATTAAAAATCCTTAGTTCTTTTATAATTGTAATATTTTCTGATATTCTATGTCATTTCCAGTATTTAATTCTTTATATTCATTCGAATTAATCCCAAATCCTCGTATACCGAAATAGTCATCCAAAAGTACAACTTTACAAAAAGGATTTTCCAAAATACATTGAAAATGTGTTTTATCTTTAATTGCTGCTTCTATATTCACATAACTATATATTGGAATTAAACCAGTATATTTAGTCTTTAGATAGGCAGTGTTATTTTGAATTTCAAGTATTTCAATATTATATCTATCAATTAGCAACCCATCAAATTTATCTGATCTAAGATTATCCTTAATATGCCTTTTGATCTTATCTTCGAAAATAATTTTAAATTCTTCTACAAGAATCTCTTTTCCCTTTTCAAGATCCCTATTACGTGCTTCGAAATAGGAATTCCAATCATCAATTTCACTTATAGTTTGAAAAGTATCATCCTCAACAATACGAGCTATCTCATCTTCTATTTCTTTTATATTTTGCTTGTACTCATTGATTTTTTCTTGGAGTTCAATTTTGTCTTCTATAATATTACTTGCAAATTCAAAAACAAAGTCATTTTCTAAACTTGAGACTATCTCTTTAACTTTTTTTAAATTTTTATTACTATAGGCATCATTAAATTGCTGTATAATTTTCGTTGTTTTTTCTTTAAACTCATCAGGAACTATATCAGGATGGAACCGTCTTATTGCTTTTTTGAAAAGTTCTTTAATTTCAACTTTTTCATCATCGCTTAGTTGCAACACATCTTTTTGGTTTTCTTTTGATTGTTTGTATTCATTTTCATACTCATCAAAATTTACTTTTGCTTCTTCGTACATCATTTTTATCCTGTAATCTTCAACGTACTCTTCTTTCCTTTCAAACTCATTAATAGTCCCTTTAAACTCTTCAAATATTTTAAAATTACTTTTATACGGCTCTCCAAATTGTTCCAATTTGATAATCTGTTGATAAAGAATCTCTTTTTTTAAAATAAAAATGCTTCTTATAAGTTCTCCAAGATTGAGATTGTATGTATTTTTGAATTCTTTTATATTATTTAGATACTCTGCTCTTTTCTCAATTACATTTTGGAGACTTAATTCTAGGGATTTGAGTACATAATTCAACTTTTGAATATCTCGATTATGATTTATATTCTTCAAATCACTTATTTTTGTAATATTTTGATTTTCTTTCACCATTAAAATTAAATTCTTAAGAAAATAAATATTATAAAAATTTCTAAAGCTTATTTCTACATTAAATTTTTTGTCTTCTATTGCTTCAATGATAAAATTACCATTTCTGGCAGTAGCAACTATTTCATTCCAATAAAACATCTTTTTCACTGGGGGGTAAAAAGTTTTTTTTCGAATAATTACACCATCATTATGAATAATTGCATTATTGTAACTTTTGACTTTATCATTATTAAAAAACTCTATCCAATCATTCGTAATACGTTGACCTACGGCTAAATTTAATCTAGAAATTATTTCATCATATATTCTTTTTTTATCGACTACAATATTAGCAATAACATTATTATCTTTAAAATTTATATAGTAGGTTGTTTTTGTTGTTCCCCAACCTGTGTCTGTATATTCTAGTATCCCCCATGATAACTCGGTTATTTCATTCAATAAGAAAGTTGTATTTTTCCAAGTTATTTTATCTTGGGTAATAATTAACTTATTTGTAAAGATAAGACCTATATTAGCAACATAATCAGTGTTTTTTTCTGTCTCCTTTTTGTTATTGATGAAAGGATTTGCCGCATGAACTTTTGTTTTGTCGTATTGCGGTTGTGTATCAACTTCATTATATTTTAAAGTATTGTCCTCATTAGAGATTAAAAGTGTTAAGTAAAATGCTATTACTCCTGTATGAGGTAATGCAGCAAATATACACAATGGATTAAAACAGCCTCCAAATATAACAGCTTGATTAACAATTAAAAGAATTCCCCAAATTGTAAAAAATGTTTCTAAACTATCTTTGATTTTTTCCATAAACCATCCTCTTTTCATTGTATCTTTTTTCAAATTCATTTGGACTTATAAAATCATACAATCATATTTTGGAAGGCAATCAAATCTCTTCCTAATTGCTCTTTAGAATATGTTTTTACTGCTTTTATAAATAAGTAGTACAACAAACACATTTTGGATAGCAAAAATAATTTATTAAAATTAAGTTTTTATACTCAATACGATGAATATTTTAAAAGCTATTTATGTTAGAATATTCTTCACTTTAGATAGCTGCCAAGTCTTTATTTAAATTAGTGCAAGATTTTATAGTTAGGGTTATTCATATGATTTGCGATACAGAAATTCTTGCAATGACTATGCTTAAAGGCATAGGTCCAAAAACAATCAAAGACATAATACACACAATGAGTGAAGATGATTGTGATTCATTATTAGATTTAAATCTTTCACTTTTGGCGACTAAAATTAGACCCCAATATTATTCCATTCTAGAAGATTCGATTATTTCCAATGATTTTCACAAGTATTACCAAATTGCTTTAGATAAAATAAATTTCTACAATTCGAACAATATTGTCTTAATCAGTTATATGAATCCTAGCTATCCTAAAATTTTGTTATTGGCAGATAACTTTCCTTTATTCTTGTACTGTAAAGGTAATATTAGTCTTTTAAACAATTGGAATAATATCGCTGTAATAGGTACAAGAGATAATACTGAATTAGGCGATAAAATCACTCGTAAAAGTGTAGATTTTTTATGTTCTAAAGGATTTGTTATCGTTAGTGGTTTAGCTCTTGGTATTGATAGCATAGCTCATGAGCAAACATTAATAAATAATGGAAAAACAATAGCTATATTAGTAGATGTTGAAAATGTACAGCCTGCTAAGAATAGACAATTAGCCGAAAATATATTAAAGAATAATGGCTTATGGATAGCCGAAAATCCTCCTGGGACAAAAATTGTTCCAGGACATTTTGTCTCTAGAGATCGTATTCAAAGTGGATTAGCAGCAGCAGTATTTGCAATTGAAACAAGTAAAAATGGCGGTACTATGCATGCTGTTCATAATTGCTTGAAAGAAGAACGACTTTTATTTTGTCCTGATCTTAGCAAATTGTCTTATATACCTTGTAAACAAATTGAGGGAATAGAAAATTTATTATCAGAAAAAAAAGCGATTCCATATTCAAAAGAAACTTATAGTGTTGTGACAACAATGATAAACGAAATGATTGAGAAACTTCAACAACCAAAAAAGACACAAAGGGGTCTTTTTGATTAAATGTTTAATTTTAGATTTTGACAATACGATTGCCGATACATCTTCTTTATTAGAATATAGAAAAAACAAAGATTGGTCATCAGCAATAAATGAATTAAAAAATTGTCCATTACATCAATCGACAATTAATCTTATTAATCTTGCTCACGAAAATAACATACTAATAGCAATATTCTCTAATTCTCCAAAAATGTATTTAGAAAATGCTCTTTTGAACTTTAATATACATTGTGATTTTATAGTAGCTTATCATGATGTAACTTTACACAAACCATCCCCAGAAGGTATCACCAAAATCTTAAAATATTTTTCGTTAGAAGAAAATGATGTTATATTTATTGGTGACGATGAGCTTGATTATAAAACTGCTGTAAATGCAAATATAGATTTTGTAGGTGTTCCTTGGGGGAAATTTAATTCACCTCATTTAATCAAATTCCTTGAAAATGATTCAACTAATAACTTTTTTGAACTTCTTATTTTGAACGAACTCAATGCTAAGTTGATTCAGCATGAAGATGATCACTTTTATTTAGGTTACTATTTGGATGAAATTAAATATAAATTACTTGATTTTAAAAGTCGTAAAACTATTGTAATTAATGAATGGATTTCAATTGTATGCGAAAATGTGGAGCTTTTGCCTAAATTTAATTTTGTTGTAAGAGCCCTTGGGCATGAAGAAATGGAAATAACAGAGACTAATACACCTCTGGATGAATTAGCTTTTTCAATAACACAATTTACAAAAACAATTTATCTGCCAAACCTTCTTAAAAAGCATTCTAAAACAAAAAAATCCACTACATTAACTCAAATTGAAAGATATAATGAAATTCATCATAAATATTATCTAGATAATGATGTTTCTACTAAACATTTGACTAAAGATAGTTCAATTTTAATTATTGATGATGTATTTACAAGTGGTGCTACAACAAATGAAATTATACGAGCGATTCATCATGACTATCCTGATGTCAAGTGTTATATCTTCTCTCTAGTTAAAACTTCATATGCTGATTCTAGCTTGTCATTCAAGCAAATTCATAATATAAAATTGTTAAAAACATTCCAAATGTTAAAAGCTAAAAAAAATACAAACAAATTTTTTAACAAATTTTTTACTGCAAACTACACTAATTCTAATCATAATTTTATTGTACAAAACCTATATGATAATAGATTCTATACTTCAACAACACACATGAAATATATACCTGGTATTTTTATTTTAAAGAATATCCTTCAACGTGGAAAGCCAACTTTAATGTCTAAATTTTTGCAGATGAATTTAGGAAGTTTACAAAAAGATCCTTTTTTTAGAAACTCTATAGCATTTATTGAAGCAAGTACTCCAAAATGGAAGAATATTATTAGGGGAGATGATAGGGCACAATATTATCCTGCGAAAAAGTTTTTTGAAATTATTATTCCAAAATATTTAAAAGAATTATCTTTTATTCAATCTTTACTTTTGCCAGAAGTTACAATTTATGAAATAACTCAAGCTCAATCTAAAGAATTTGCAAAGCAACAAGTTGATTTTTATTTACAACAAGCTATGTTAGTAATTGAAATTGACGGTTCACAGCATGGTGACAATAATCTTGATGATATCAATAGAGACAATTATTTAAGAAAATTTGGTATTGAAGTTTTTAGAATTAAAACGAATGATTTAGAGAGTGAAAATGAGTTTTTTTTCAACACAATAAATCAAATTAAAAATAGAATTAATGATTTTATTGAGTTTCAGGAAAAACGAAAAAAAAGTGAGCCACAATTTATATCTCTTAAAGATTACCAGGCTGCATATGCTCTTAATGATGACTATAATAATACTTTTTTAAAAGCTACTTCTATTATTCGTATACAATTAGTACTTCTTGAACTATTAGAAAACGGGATCTTATCGTTTGAGAGTGATTGGCGTTTAGAGGTTAAATTACATGATGTAGAAGAATTTATAGAATTGGCTATTGAGGATCTATTTATCTGGTTTCAACATATTTATAAACTTCAAAAAGTTCCATTCCTTAGACCACACTATTCAATTCAATATATTCATAAAAACAAAAAACATTCAAGTGGAAACAACACCATAAAAATTGACTTTAGTCTTATGAAACGATACACAGATGAATTCCAGCATAATCAAAATATCATATTTGTCAGAAATCACTACTTGGATGAGTATCAATACCTTAATCTAGATAATGCCACTAACATTGATCTTTTCAAATTTAAACCATATGATTATTTTAGAATATCAACAACTACGCCAATAGACTATAAATTTCAATTTGGAGATGAAGGTTCAGATTATTTTAGTTTATTATTCTTTTTAGAGAATATTTTTCTACAAGAAATTCCTAATTTAGACTTTAACGAAGGACAATTAGCAATTATAGCCAATGCTTTAAGTGGTAATGATACAATTGGATTACTACCAACTGGAAGTGGAAAATCGATCTGTTATCAATTATCAGCATTATTACAGCCTGCCGTTAGCTTTGTAGTATGTCCTATTAAATCATTAATGTATGACCAAAAGGCGGACTTAGATTCAATTTTATTTCACAGAAGCAATTATATTACAAGTGATATGGAATCATTTGAAAAAGAACAAGTTGCTAATCAATTCTCGAATGGTAAATATCTTTTTATATTTATCTCGCCTGAAAGATTTCAAACAAAAACTTTTCGTTTAGAATTAAGCAAAATTAATAAAGACCTTCATTTTGCTTATTCTGTAATTGATGAAGTACATTGTCTCTCAGAATGGGGGCATGACTTTAGAACATCCTATCTCAATTTATCAAATACAATAAAACGATATTCTCCAGACTCTAGATACATAGGGTTGACAGCAACAGCATCACTGAATGTATTAAAAGATATTCAGAATGAATTTAATATTTCACAAATGAATGTTAAAACTCCACTCAGCTATACCAGAAAAGAGTTAGTATTTAATGTCATTGACGATCAACAACAAAAACTAAATGCTATAGAAAAGATTTTAACAAATCTTAATGAGAAATCATCTATTTTTGCACCCAATGGAAATGAAAGTAAGTGTGGAATTATTTTTACACCAACAGTAAACGGCAAAAAAGGTTGCTTTGAAGTTTCTCAACATTTAACGCAAAAATTTCAAACTGAGATACTTTATTACTCTGGTAGTGTGCCAACCATTAATAAAATGCCAATAATGCCTGAAAAAGAATTTGATATATTCAAACGGGATGTTCAAGATCGTTTTAAAAAAAATGAATTTACATTATTAGCCGCCACAAAAGCTTTTGGAATGGGTGTTAATAAAGGAAATATTCATTACACAATTCATTATGGATTACCAGCTTCTATGGAATCATTATATCAAGAAGCAGGAAGAGCAGGAAGAGATAAACAAAAGTTTTTAACTAAAAAAGCAAAATGTATTGTATTGTTCTCAAAAGAAAAAGATGAAAATAAAACAATATTAGATCAACTTTGGGATCCTAAAACTAATTTAGATCAGATATCTTTACTTCAAAAGAAAACAACTGGTGATATTAATACTAACTTTTTTATGTTTGCTAATAGTTTAGACACAATTAACAATGAGTTTAAATTGATAAGAAACCTTTTTAATAGTTACTGTATGACCAATAACACTAAAGTAGAAAGTAAAAAGCTACTAAGTAATAAAGCTAAAGTTGAAAAAGCAATTTATAGACTCAACCAATTAGGAATTATCAAAGATTGGACAATTGATAACTTTTTTTCAGGGATATTCGAAATTGAAATAGCAGAGGATTTAAGTGAGAAAACAATTAGAAACAATCTCTTAGATGTAATTCATAAATATGAAAAAGACTTTTCTTTTGATAGTTTTCAAAAAGATATTCAAAGTAACTATTACTATGTTTTATATCAAAATCCAGATCGATTTTCTGAGATTGAAAAATCAATTTTGGTTTTACTAATATGGTCGTACGATCATTTTGCATATAATAGACGACAATCATTAAAGAATGTATATGAAAATTGTTTAAATCTAAGCTCAAGTGTAATTTCAAAAGATGAGTTCAAACAGACATTAGAAAATTATTTCAAATTCAATGAAGCTAGTTTTTTACTTCAACACATTGCTGATTATCCATATGATTATACTAAGTGGTTTGATGTTTTTTATTCCAAAGAAAATGTTTTAATAAGCAACTCTGAACTTGTGGCACTAAAAGATCAATTAAGCAGATTTCTCGAAAGCTATATGAGCAATCCTGGCTTAGATTTTATTAGCGGTCTAACAAGATTGTTATTAAGTGACTTTGATAATTCTGATGGTTCTTTAAGGATGTCATCATCGATACAAAAAATAAAAGAAGATGCTAACTTTGATCCAGATTTCATTATCACAAATTTACTTACTATAATTCAAACATTAAATATGGACACAAAGAGAGAAATGGCTCAGTTTTTACTTGGACATTTTCATGATGGTGAATTTAAATACAAAATTTATAAATCATTAGAAGACGATTATTCAGCTGCAATAATTATAAATAGCTACACAACTAGACTTAAAAAAATATATCAAACAATGGGGAAAATATGTCAGATTTAATTAAAATAAATGAAGTTATTACAGAGCTTGAAAATGAACTTGAAAATATCAAAGAGTTTTCAACAGTTTTAAAAAGAATAGAAGGATTAGATCTATCTATAAATACTACAGCGAGTAATCTTGCCCAAAGTGTTGATTTAATTAATAGTAGTAGGGATGAATTAATTAAAATTACAAATAGCTATAATGAGGTATTCTCTAATATTCGGTCAAATATCGAAAAAATGTTAAATGATATTCAGCAATCTAATAATGATTTTTATACCAATACATCATCCAAATTTGATGAATTATTTAAAAATAATGACTTATTAAGGAATGATGTTGGAAAAATGATTGAAAATAATCTCACAAAACTTCAGACATCAAATGATGAATTTAATAAAAAGTTTATAAAAAATATTGATGATCTCCATATTGAAAATAAATCATTTCAAAGAAATTTAGATTCAACAATTAACACAACTCTTGATAAATTAAAAATTGCTATTCAAACTGATATTAGAAATGAGCTTACTCATAATTTAAACCAATTGAAGTCACATTCAGAACAAACATTATCAGCTATGTCAAACAAATTAACTGAGGATAATAAAAAGCAAACTAATATAATGTATGTTATATTAGTTTTTGTTCTTATAGTTTGTGGAACAAGTATTTTTCAAATCATTAAGTAAACTAGTCTTGGCTAATAAAAAATAAAATATGACTACTGATAATTAATTTAGAAGAAATTTCTATTAAGGGGAATGACTTGGACAATAAAACAAATATCAATGATAAATTTTCTTTTTACTCCAAAAATTTAGAAGGTGCCAAAGTATATTTTGAAGAAAACTTTGAAAAGATTGAAAAATTATTTAAAGATAAAACCCTAAATGACTTTATTTTTGAACCATTTAAAGACTTGTTCCATACGCCTTTAAAAACATTTGATAAGGATATTTACTTCATCATAACTCAGGTAGCTCTTATTAATGCTGTATTAGCTGGATTACCTGGGAAACTGGGTGTCGGTGTATTTGTATCTATGGCATTAGAGGGATATATGGCTTATGCAATTGCAAAGCATATTGGAATTAAATTAGATAAACCTAGTGATATTTTTAAATATTTTGGAATACTTGCAGCTACTGCTGGGATAATTCTATATGGATTTAAAACCTTATTGAGTTTTGGATTTAGTATGTTTTCAATAATACCAGGGATTAACCCGTTGATTTTTGCTGAGTTAGCTATTACAAATTTTGTAGGAATTTTATTTTGGGTTGGATTTAAAGAGGCAAAAAAAGATGGTAGTTTTAAAATTCCTGCAAGAATGTTATTGGAAATTTCAACTGCTTCAAAAGAGCTATTATCATATCAATTCCAAACACTTAAAAATGTTTTTTCTATTGATAATATTAAAAAAGTAGGCACAAGATTAAAACAATGGTTTACGGGTGATTTTGTTCAAGATTCGAAATCAATCAATGGAGAAATCTTTGCAACAGCATCAATGGCTTACCTTATTCAAGGTTCATATGAAAAATTAGATGGTCCACTAGGAAATCTATTTTTAGAAGCTATACGATTAAGATGGTCAGCACAATTAGCACCAGATGCAACTGTTCAAGAGATAGCTGAAAAATTCTCACAATATGACCAAGAAGCATTAGTTGGAGTAGTAAATACTGTAAAAGGAAAAATGTTCGAACTAATGGTTGCTCAAAAAGAAAATACTGATAGCGATATTTGGGAAGCAAAATTATTTGAAGATGAAAGTCATCCTGATTCTGATATTATTTTCTCAAATCCACAAACAGGTGAAATTATAGAAGTTTCTTTGAAGGCAACAGAAAATAAATCTATTATAGAACATGCACTTGAAAAATACCCAGATACAATTATTATGACTACAGATGAGATTGCAAAAATATATGGTGATGATTCTAGAATAATTGGAAGTGGAATTGATAATGAATCACTTCAAAATATAACTGAAGAAAATATAGACAAGCTAATCAGCTCAATTGAACCCTCGATTAACGCCAATCAAGTTGTTATTGGTGGAGTGGCTGTTTCTCTTATTGGAGCAATATGGCCGTTTACAATGGCATATGCAAGAAAAAAAATAAGTTATGAACAATATGAAAATGCATTGAAAAAAATAGCTCCAGATATTGGTATCTCTTTAGCAAGTAGACTTTCGTATTTGGTTATTTTCGGTCCAATATTTGCATGGTATTTATTAGCTAGAGGTGTTGGTGTTCTTACAAAAAGTGCTCACATGACAAATAATGAAAAATTGACTTTAATTGAGAAATAAAACTAATTCTACCGCAAACATTTTATCGATGTTTCTTGGTATCTTTTATAATCAATTAATCGCCCTACTCCCATATCCTCTAGCACTCAGCCACATCAATCCTTCATCCCCTCCAAAATCATCATAGTTCCAAAGAAGATGTAAAAACTCTTCGTCGGTGTAATCCTCAATATTCAGTGTTTCATCTTTTTTAGATGGATCAGTAGTATCATAAAAAGGGAGGAAGTAGATATCTTCAGGGTCAAGTTTACATGGAGCTGCATCATTTCCATTCCAACATATTTCGATTGAGTTTTTTTGTTTAGAGATACCTATTCTACTTTGTCTTGCAAAGAGTGTTGCTTCTTCAATTGAAGGAAATACTCCATAGTATACTTCTATAAGAATCTCTTTATCTTGATTGTTTTTATCAATTATTGATCCTTTTGCTTGGATGGCTGCTTGGTACAAATTATCTCCTATGGGCTATGAAAAATATATTTTATATTATTTTATGTTTGAATTTTTAGCGAATTATACACTATTTTTTTCTTGTGGTGTTGTGTATAATCTACACCACTGCCACTTTCCCAAAAACTTTACAAATTGAAACTCCTCTTTGAGAAACTCTTCTTTATTGGATCTAAATATGTGGGATTTGAGAAAGATTTGAATCCATTTTAGATTATGTGCGAAATAGACGAGGTCATTTTGTGCTAGAAAGGATTTACAATCTCCCAATCATCTTCAATTATAAAAAAATTGTACCAAATAAAAATGTCAAAAACATTTCATTTTAAAATTTATCTCACTTAACAAATAATTAACACTTCTATTTTATCATTCTTATCATTAACAATAAAAATACAAGGGGTACTCAAATGGAACCATCACTATCACAAATGGATGATTATAATGGAAATGAATCAAAAGAAAAAAGATACACTGTTAATCTAATTATAGGTTTACTTTTGGCTTTAGGACTTGGTTATACATTAGTAAAGAATGTATTAGATAAAGATGTTTCAAACGATTTTATACCATACCAATATCAATCAGCACCAATAAAATAACTTATCTCAATAATTTAAATTTTCATAATTGTTTATTCTTTAAGTTTTTCATTCCAATACCGAACAAACGCTTCATAGCCCTGTTTTGTGTTGCAATAGTTAGCTAATTGCTCCCCTTGTATTTTATAAGATTTAATAGAGGGAGTGTTGGTTCTGTTTGCTTTTGCCACTCTATGATTTCCATCAATGAGTTCATATCTTCCAATTCGTATTTCTGCTTGAATTACAGGTATCTCTATATTTGCTCTCATCACAAAACTTTCATCTAGTGATCGACTTTCATAATGTTCCCTAAACCAATCATGAAGTGAAATCTTTTCAATTACTGGTATAAGTATACCATCTTCAATATCTTCTAAAATCTTTGTGATATTAAAATCAAATATACCATTTGGATAGAGTTCAATATCATCTGTTTTTGTAACAGGTGGATTAAATAGTGGGTTGAGTTTTATTTTTCTAGTTTTCATATCGTCTCAAAACTATCTTCCATTTGTTCGATTGTCATTTGGAAATACTCTTTGAATACTTTAGAAGGAGTATGGTATTCACCATTGAATGAGAAAATCATATGGTTAATTTTATGGGAGATTCCTTTATCATTAATAGTTTGTTCTTCTTCGCAAAGGGTTTCAAATATAAACTTTTGGTTATTCATTGTCCCTAAAACTTTTTTATCTGTTCTTTTAAAATAGGAGAAGTTTTCTGAGATATCTAAAATGTATCTAGCTTCTTTTTGTGGTATTTTATCTTTGATGATATGGTAATGGAGATGTTCATTGATAATCTTTGGAAGATTTTGTAAATCTTTTTGGGTGATACCATAGATAAAGATTGTATATCTTGAGATCTCATGGGTAAGTTGAATCACTTTTCTTTTTTTATGAAGAAATATATTCCCATGCCAAAGAGCATCAAGATTTGCAATATCAGGTAAAGGGACCCCTTTGCCAGGGATATGAAGAAACTTTTGGAGGTTTTGAGTTGGTAAAATAATCATCATTTTTCCTATTTACATTTAAAAAATCTATTATAATCGATTTTATTTGGTTATGGTGTTAAACCACTGCCACTTTCCCTATCACTTTACCTAAAAAATTGATGCTATCTTGTTCGTTTTTTGAGAGTATTTCACTATTGTAGTTTTTATTATCACTGATAAGTTCAAGTGAACCATCAATTTTCAAAGCTATCCTTTTTACAAATAATCCACTATTGGTTAATACTATAAATATTCCACCATTTTTTAGTTCATTATCCTCTATATCTATTAGAATCACCTCTTTATCTTGTAAGGTTGGCTCCATTGAGTCCCCTATTACATTTAAAGCAACAATAGAGTTTGGATTGGCATTATTTGATTTATAAAGAGAATCAAGGAGTTTTTTATCTATAGAGAGATATTCATACTCCTCATCAAAGTTTATCCCCCCTCCCCCTGCACTTGCATTGATTTTGGTAAAGTGTTTTATTTTTGTGTATTTGTTTGTTTCCTCTTCAAGAGATTTTGGAAGTTGATCAAATAAAACCCAATTAATTGATATTTTCCTCTTTGCACAAAACTTTGCTATTGCTTCATAGGGGATTCCGTTTTTCTTTTTAAGGATTGAGAGGGATTCTTTTGAAAGATTTAGAGCTTGTGCTACATCTTTTTCAAATACCTTTTTCGTTTGAAGTTCTAACGATAGGATATCTTTTAGTTTTTCAATAATCTCTTTTATTTCCATTTGGTTTCCTATTTTAATTAAATATTCTTTAACTTTTTTATTCTATTGTGAAATTATAGTTATAGTTCCTTTAATTTTAGAGATATTAGGGAAAGATATGAAGATACATTTGGATTTAGACTGCTTTTTTTGTTCGGCTGAACGAACCAGATACCCTTTTTTAAAAGGGAAAAATGTTGTCATTGTAAAAGGGAGTGATAAAACAATTTTTAGTAATAACAAAAAAAGTGGTGTGATGGTTGGTGGAGCTGGAGCATTTAATAGTGCATTTGAATTTAGAACAAATTATTATGCTGATCATATAACCAATGCTTGGAAAAAAGAGTTTATTGATGAGGATGGGACTATCCATGGGATTGTAATTACAAAAAGCTATGAAGCAAAAAAATATGGAATTCAAACAGGAACACCCCTTAGAGATGCTCTTAGGATGTGCCCTGATCTAATAGTAATACCAAGTGATCATCTTTTTTATGTGGAACTCTCCTCAAAACTCAAAAACTTTTTAGAACTCAAAATCCCTGTATTAGAGGTTCTATCAATTGATGAGTGGGCTGGTGACCTTGGGGGATGGATAAAAGATGAAGATACATTGGAGTTTATTACCAATTTACGAGATGAGATTATGGAGAAGTTTGATTTACCAATAACAATAGCTGCTAGCAAATCAAAATGGATAGCCAAACTCTTAACTGATAAAATCAAACCATATGGGGTGTTTGTTTTAGAAGAGAAAGATGTTTTAGATTTCACAAAAGATTACTTTGTTCATGATTTCCCAGGGATTGGAAGTGCATTAGGAAAAATGCTTGATAGTAAAAGGGTAAAAACTCTTGGCGTTCTTCGAGAGCGCCCTACTCTATTAACCCCTTATGGAAAAACAGGAAGAGATCTCTATAAAAGAATTTGTGGTACTGATAATGAAAAAGTTATCCCCTATAGTGATAGAAGGGGGATTGGGATAAGTAGAAACTTTAAAGCAATCAGTGATAGAGGGGAAATATATAGAAGGGTTACAATACTTGCAAGGTATCTTAGTCATACTATAGCAAAACTCTCACTCAATCCAACAACCTTTTATTTTAAAATACGATATGAATATGGGTTAAAGAACTCTGTATCATTAAGTGAAAGTAGACTCTTTAATGAAAGATTTTTTATCGATTTAGCATTAAAGATGATAAAAAGATTAGATAACCATCCAGGATATAAGATCCACTATATTGCTCTAAGTTCTTCTAATTTTGCAAATGAGCACAATATAAAAACATTCTCAATCCTTGAACTTGAAAAAGATTTAAAGTTTAAAGCTTTAAATGAAAAACTCTCACTAATGAGGGATAAATATGGGGTGGATATTGTTAAGTATGGGAGTGAATGTTTGGTGTGAAATTTGAAACAATTAAGGATAAGGATTTTTTGGTTTAAAATAAAAATTGTATAATCACTTATGAATTTACAAGAGACTATTAAACAATACTTCACAAGAGACAATCTTATTGAGATGTTAACTAATTATGAACTCTACTATCAAATAGGATTAGGAAACTATATTTTTGAGACACTCCAAGATATAGATGAAACCTATGCAAAAATTAGTGAACTTCATTTGGAGGTTAATCCAAACGATTCGATATCTAATATATTTGAACTAATCCTTCACTATAGCCATCAAGAGGATTTCAAGGAGAGATTTCATTATCATCTAAGAGCAAGAGCTTTAATGCATGCTTTAAAAGATTTCGCAAATGGTGATAAAGAGCTTTTAAATAAAAATAGCTATGTTGAACAAAAAACTACACAGATTTTACAAGATACTTTTTTTAATGCAAATATGAAAGCACAACTTGAGAGTGAATATGGAATTCTTAGTGAAGCGTATGAGCTGATGATAACTGATGAGATTGTTTCAACCTTACAAGAGAACCTCTCAAACGGATTAGTCCTAGAATAAGTTTTCATTTATACTTACAAGAAATACTGCTATTTTAAATGGCTTTTGAGAATCTCCAATTCCTCTTTTGTGATAAGATTTTTGTCTGCTAATTTTTCTAATTCTATAATCCTATCAACATTACTGCTCTCTTTTGGAAAAATAATTGGTTCAGCTGGAACATTATAAGCTTCAATAGTAATCATTTTGTGATTTTTTTGGATAACTTCAATGTAAGTTTTTTCATTAATGCTATTTCTTATTTTCCAAATATTTTCTTTATTAGTTGCAATAGAATCATACCCAAGTGGTTTATATTGTTCATTGAGTGTTTGTTTTATAGAAGAAAAATCAGCTGGTTCACTATTGTTAATAGTAATAAAATGGGTATCGTATTTAAACTCTTTTGTGATATCTCTAGTAGGGTTTACTCTATTTTGATAATGATTTTCTTCAGTAATTGTTTCCTCAAATTGTTTTTTACCACAATGTTTACAAAAAATAGCATCAGTTTTAATAAGCTCTTTACAATATTTACACTTTTTCAATTCCTCATTGGTAATTATAGTATCTCGAATTGGTGCAACAATCAAAGCTAAAATAAATCCAAACAATGGAGATATAAATAAAGATAAAAGGGTAAATCCTAGAGCAGATCTTCCTTTTGAGTTAGCATAAACTCCAACTAAAATTGAAAAGATAATCCAACCAGTAAAAAAATTCACAATACTCCCTTATCTTGTTATTAATGCAATTTTATTTGTTTACAATCTATCTCATGATTTTTTATATCATCATTCTTCCAATCAACATCTAGCTTATTCTCATACTTGAAACATTTCTCAAATTTGGCATCGTTGTTGTAGTAGATTCTATAAAGTACAGTAGGAATAACAATATCATTACCAATCTTTTGGTTTGGGTTATCGTATTTAGCAATAGAGATAGAGTTGATATATCCAAGTTTACTTGCTAACATCCTTCCGTATTTTTCTACTTTAACCCAAGTCTTTTGGTTAACTGGTGCAGCTTGTGGGATAATATTAGCCATTGTATATGCTTTATTTAAAGCTTTTTCATCATAATCAAAATCTGCATCTGAAACTATAAAATGCCCTCTATTCCAATCTTCACCATATCCACTGTAATCTTTTGTTTTTGTTCTATATTGCATAGGAATATTACTTTCACTATAAAACTTAGGTCGTTTTTTAATCCCTTCACTTGTTGATTGATTATCTAATCTAACCCAACCACCAAGAGCTCCTTTATTTTTATATGAATAACAAATTGAATAGAGTTGTTTATCAATCACTTGATCACACTTCTTTGTATCAATATAATCAGATAGTTGTGCTGAGAGTAATAATGTTGGCAATAATAGAAATATTGCGAGAAGTGATAATTTTTTCATTCTGAATCCTTGGTTGGAAATATTTTTAATACGATGTAATAGATAGCTATAGGAGCTATCACAAAAGCTACAAGCATAATTGTGTAGATTTCATCTGGAAAGATCTCTTCTACATTGTAGAGGAGTATTAGGGCGAATATAGAGGATATATAAATTCTTAGTTTAGTGTGGTGTTTGTTGGTGTAGTTTTCTAGTTTGGTGTATAGATTCATTTTTTAGTTGTACAACCACTTAAAACTACAAATGTACCTGCTATAAAAATAAATTTAAACATATAATCCCTACCCTACTTTTCAAGTTTTGAGATTGTATCAAATTTCAACTATAGAACTATAAATTATTATTTGACTGTACAATAACCTTTATGGAGTTTCCTCTTTTGTTCACTTTCAAAATACTTTGTAGCATCAAAAATATCCAGAAATATCTCTATTACGGTATTTGTTGGTCTTTTATTCAAAAGTGAACCATATTCTTTTGTAACAATATATTCATCAAATAAGTTTTTCTCTAAAGAGATATTGTAATATCTCACTCTTTCTTTTACTATTCTAGTCATACTGGTAAACATATTAGAATCCTCCTCTATAGGGTATTATAAGAAGTTAATGCGAATTTAATTGTTCGTAAATTATACATAAAAAACCTCTTCTCTTATATTCTCTCTCTCTCTTAAGAGTCTCCTCTTGTGGCTTTATGAAAGCCCTAATTATAGGGGTTTGTTGAGTGTTAACAAAACATATTCTATCTTATTAACCTCCAGTTCCTATGTTGCTTTATCGTCACTTATTAACATGGTATATATAATAATTACTTGAAATAGAACTATTTAAAACCTAGTAAAACCATTTAGTTCAATATATAACTAAACTACACTATATGAAACTACTAGCAACTATATTATACTATATTGACATATTCAGTTTAAAATGATATACTTTTGAACTAGTTTAATTGGTTTTAACTTGTTTGGTTTAAATTAAATGAAAATTACATAAAAGGATATAAAATGATATTAAGCTTTGTAAACGAGAAAGGTGGGGTTGGAAAATCCACACTTGCTTCAAATTTAGCAATTAGATGTGCTTATTCAGGATTAGATGTATTAGTCGTTGATGCAGACCCACAACAATCTGTATCAATGTTTTTTCAAATCAGAAATAGCCCTGACTCTCTTGGTTATCAAAAAAATAATGCTGAAGGCAAAATTACTTGTATTTCTAAAACTGGAAACATTCAGCACGATATTAAACAATTATCAGGAAATTATGATTTAACAATAATTGACACAGGTGGTAGAGATTCTGTAGAAGCAAGAACGGCGATGCTTATTTCTGATGCAATAATTATACCAGCCGTTGCAAGTCAATTTGACACTTGGTCGTTAGAAAAAATACTCAATGTTTATAGAGATGCGAAAATGTTTAATCAAAAAGTTAAAGCATTTATCCTTCCAAACAAGATAAGCCCCAACCCAATGATTAAAGAGGGTGGAGAGCTTATTAATTTTATTAAAGATGTTGCAAAACCAGAAGATGAAATGTATCTATTGGATACAGTGGTTTTTGAGAGAATTGCATTTAGAAAAGTTGTATCTGATGGTTTATCTGTTATAGAGATTGAAGGAGATGGAAATAAAGCAAAAGTGGAGCTAGACAATTTATACAGCGAGATAGATAGAAGATTAGCATAGTTTAGTGTAGTTTTGTTTTGAACTGTTTAGTTTTATTTGTAACTATATAGTTTAAAATGGTTTAGTTTGGTTATATATTAAAATAATGATTGAAAGGATAAAGAATGTCACAGGATGATGTAAAAAAGGGTGGTTTTACAAAAAGACCCCAAGTAGAAAATGTAGAACAATTTTTAAAAGAAGCAACAGGGGAAACGAAAAACCCTATACTAATGACACAAAAGATAGTTGAAAACTTAAAAAATCCTAACAAACAAAAAATGGAGATAGGTGGAACTGTTACTGTTAGATTTCCAAAAGAAGTATGGGATATGTTAAGTTATTTTGATGCAAATTTGGCAACAAGACACGAATCAAAAAATAGCTTTATTGTCACAGCGGTACAAAAAGAACTAGAGAACAGAATTCAAAAGAGTAAATAATGAAATACAACATCTCCATCGAGCAATCACTTCTTAGTACAATATTCTTCAATCAAAACATTGATGAGCTAATTGATATACTTGAGCCTATTGATTTCTATCTACCAGTTCATCAAAAAGTGTATGAAACTATGCTTATGCTTCATAAAGAGGACTTACCAATTGATGAAGAGTTTGTAAGAAGTAGGGGAAAGATAGAAGAGGGGGCAATAATAGAGATATTAAGTGCCAATGCTATAAGTAATGCTATCGCTTATGCTAAAGAGCTTAAAGAAGCTGCTAAGAAGAGGGAATTAGATACTCTTATCAATTCTCTTCGAGCAAAAGCAAGTGATGAGGAGATAAGTTCAGATGAGCTTTTAAATAGTATTAAACTCTCAATTGAACAATTTGAAAATCATCAAAAAGCTGATGAGATACTCCATATTGCTTCATTTGATTCTATAGAGGAACATGAACCAAAGTTCTTTTTAGAATCAATTGCCCCTATACAAGAAAAAGAGGTAAATATCATTAGTGCTAAAGGTGGAAGTGGTAAAAGTTACACTACAGCTTATCTAATGCTTGAACTTGCAAATAAACATCATTTAAAATGTTTTGGATGGTTTAGTGAAGATAATGCAGGAACAACTAAAAAAAGAATCAAATCATTATCAAAACTTCATAATCTCCCAATTAAAGGTATAGAGATATCAGGAAAAGAGAATAGGGCGATGCAGTTTGTAAATACAGACAATAGAAGATTACAAATCAATAATCTTTTTTATAAACTCAAAAAACAACTAAAAAGCTTTGATGTTATTGTGTTAGATCCACTTATAGCTTTTTTTGGTGGAGATGAAAATAGTAATGCAGATGCTAGATACTTTATGAACCTTTTAAATGAATGGTGTGAACAAGACAATAAGACTATCATACTTATCCACCACCACTCAAAAGGGGAGGGTGGAACAGCAAGAGGTGCTGGAGCATTCATCGATGCTTGTCGTATCCACTATACCCTTGATTATAAATACTTAGATAAAGAGAAAAAAGAGATAGATACAAGGCTGAGAATCCTCAAGATTGAGAAAACAAACCATTTTTCAGGGAAAAAAGAATATGATTTAAAACTATTTGACGGGAAAGAACCTATAAAAAATGGCGTGAGCATAACGAAATTTGAATCAGGTAAAATAGATTTTCCAAAATTTTAAAGGACAACGGATGGCAAAGAAAAAACAACAAATGACGGTCGCTCAACAGCAGCAAGTATTTAATTTTGATGTTAATAAGTTTGAAAATTTTAATGCGACAGTAAATGAATTAAGAACTGGTATTTATGCACCAATTGAAAAAATTTCTCATAATAGTGCAACAAATATAGCTTTTGTTAAGAATGGAAAAAGAAGAAATATCGTTTCTAGCTGGGGTGAAGTTAATGTTTTAGGAAATATATTAACTCAAACTCATCGTGATTTATTAGATTGTGTTTTAACAGTAGCTAGCCAACCTGTAGCTATAGAAGGTGGTAGTGTCGCTTACTATTTTAAATTTACTGATGTATTAAATACCTACAACACTGGAAATAAAAAGAACTTTAGCTGGGTAAAAAAGAAGTTACAAGAAGTTCAAACGACTGGAATTGAATTTAAAGAAAAAGATAAAAAGAACTTTGTGAGCTTTAATATTATAGAGAAAGTTGCATATTCAGAAGAGCATGAGCTTTGGGGTATAGTATTTAGTGCTGATTATAGAAAATATGTAGAGCAAAATTTAACTTTAGACTACAAAGAGGAACTCCCTAAGCTTTTAAAAATTGATAGTGCTTTACTAAAATCTATAATAAGATTTTTTTGGACGCACAAATATTGCAATATATCCGTCGAACAAATGTTAAGAAGCATAGGTTATCCTATCGAAAGCGAAAGAGCTATTAGAACTGCAAAAAAAGAAATAAAAGACAATAAAGAGATGCTTGAAAATGAATTTGGTATATATTATAACGAAAAAGAAAATTTTATTTATACTCAAATCACAGATAATATCAACTTCATACCTCCCACAAAATCCGAATTTATACAGCTAGAAAATTAAAAGCCCAAAAAGCTTTTATTTTTCTAGTATATTAAGACTCTTTAAAGTCTTAATACTCTTAATACTCTTCAAAATTACGAAAATAAGCCCAAAAAAGTATCAAATGGCTGTCAAAAAGTATCAAATGGCCGCATAAAAGTATCAAATGGCTGTCAAAAAGTATCAAATGGCTGTCAAAAAGTATCAAATGGCTGTCACATATCTGTCGTTTTCTAATGCCAAAACTCTATATTTCAATAAAATTACATAATTTTCACTATTTTTTCGGTTTTTATCTAGATTATTTTTTGTCAATCAATTAAATCCTTGCAAATGTTAGCCCAGATTTAATGTAAACAAGAGAGTATCAAATGGCTGTCAAAAAAATCGAATATAATATATTGCAAAAGAAATATAATATATCATCAAAGTAATATAATATACTATATTTTAGGACTTATGATGGGTTGCAAATATTCAAAAATATAGCTGTATTTTTTGCTTTTATCATTTGAATACTTTTCCTAGAATTCATTTTTTATGAGTATGTGTCATCAACAGTATTTTTACAATATCAATAACAGTAAAAACTTGCTTTTCATTCTTACATAATGATACACCAACATACACATTCTTATTTACGTAAAATGGTTCTAAATCAAAACCTCTTCACTAGTAAAAATTTAATGAATATTTCGCTCTTAGGCTATTAAGGGATAAGATGAAGAGTTTTGTATTCAGTAAAACCCTTGTCTTGAAAATAGTTAAGACTTTTAAGTGATTTATTTGTCCCTATCATAAGAGAAGCTTGAACTGGAATTTTAGTTTTTCCAAACATTGTAAATTATTGCCTTTGTAAGGGGTGTAGATTGTTTTTAAGA
Organism: Helicobacter pylori PMSS1; assembly: GCA_945883785.1. Lineage (GTDB taxonomy): Bacteria > Campylobacterota > Campylobacteria > Campylobacterales > Arcobacteraceae > CAIJNA01. The sequence goes on along the minus strand of CAMCYD010000001.1, from coordinate 24,686 downwards.
TGGAAATAATACCATAAATTGTCACTTCACCTCTAAAATCAAGGACTATAAAATAGCCATTCTAGTTAAAAACGAAGTCATTTATTTGTAGTTTTGAGTGAAATATTATGGAGCAGGGCGGTATTTATAATTTCTCACAAAAATCTTTGAGCAATACTTTTAATTCTTTTGCTTTTTTATTTTCTTCATATACTTCAAAATAATTATCAACCCATACTGGTACTTCAGTTGCTTTCCAATTAGTGACACCACGATAACTAAGTCCCATATATTCAGCCCATACAGCCATATCTAAATTATTTTCTTTTAATTTAGCTTTAAATTCTTCATATGTCATTTAATAAAATCCTTTATTGTATTCACTATTATACACAAAAATAACATAAAATGACAAAAATAGCTATTTATTTAACATAAAATGATATAAATCTATTGACATAAATAACATAATATGTTAAAATACTTTCAATAAAACACATAAAATGTTAAAAAGGAGCAAATATGACCACCACCCAAACCACCACCAACATAATTGACTTTCTCCTCTCTCCAATTATCCCAATTGGAACATTAGGATATTACCTTTGTGTAAATATATGTACTAACCAAGTGGTATTTGTAGTTTTATTTTTACTCTTTGCAATTGCTAGTTATAAAGTAGCTCATATAGTAAAAATAAAATTTATCACTTTTTACCATATAGCTATTATCAGTGTTGATTGGTTCTTGCTTGATATTGTTAATCTATTTGCAAATAATAGTTTTGCATCACTCAATCCAAGTATCCTTGAAACAGTTTTAAAACTTGGGTTTACTCAGTTAGTTTAGAAGGAGGAGAGAATGACCTATTTTCAAAAAATTAAATCTATAAAAACAGCAACAGCAACAACTGGTGGAGTAGTAACACCAAAGAGTTCTAATGGAGTATCACAAACACCAGCTACTGTTGTTGGCAAACCAATTAGAAAAAAAAGAGATAAAAAGGATTATGACCCAGCGATGTTTAGGGTAGTTGATATTATGCTCAAACTCTATAACGATGAGAGACCCACAATGGATGATCTAGTACAAGAATACAATGTAACCCTTCGTACTATCCAAAACGATATCTATAAAAGATTAAAACCATTTAACATTGAAAAAAATTGTTTCAAACAGTTAGAGATTAAAAAAGAGGGTAGGGGAACTTGTTCCTCACTTTAGGTGGTTCTTTTTACTTTATAAAAAGAAACCAAACATTCAAATTCTCAAAATGGTACATTTTACAAGGAGAAAATAAAGATGATTACAATGGATTATAAAGATGCAGGAGCATTTGCTGCAATATTTTTTGCAATTGCTATTTTATTAGCACTTATTCCAGTTTTATGGGTAGGGGATATAGCTATTTATATGGTAAATGAGATAAACCCAAACCCAACACGGTTTGCTTATATCTTAGCTTGGCTTGGAACTACAAGTTTTTATTATTTTGTGGTACTTGAACAATTTGTTGCAAAAACACTTCTTGGTAATTTTAATAGAGAAACTCATATATTTATCTATTATATTCAAGGGTTATTCTTTGGAACAATACTCTATTTTACCAATATTAAACCAGCCGTTTCTACTATCCCAATCCATGTGATAGTAAAAATATTTGGAGGATTATGGAAGTGGCTTATGGGGTAATCTTCTATTTTTTAAAGAGTTACGAAAAACCCTATTCGTACCTCTTTCTTACAATTGCACTGTGATTATAAAAATATTACAGTCACAAAAATAAACACTCAAAATAAGGAAAACACTTTGAAAACAACAACATATGAAAATAAAATAGTAAGAGTAACCTTCACAAAAAACGATAAAAGGGTAATAGAGATATTCCCAAATGATTTATTTGTCTCAAAAGATTGTGATGATCAATGCTTATTTGTGTGCTCACTCATTGAACTTAAAAAATCTTCAATTACACTTCATATCAATGAGTTTAAAGAAAAAAAAACAATAAATAACATCTTTCAAGATGAAACAGCATTGCAATATTTTAAAGAAGAGGAGTTATTGTATAACAAACATAATAGAACCTATCAAGCAAAAGGGGAAATGGTAAGAACACTAAACTCCCAAGTAGTTTATCCTATGAGTTCTATCCGTTCAATCCAAATCCACCATAGTGTAGTGACACAAACTTTTAAAAGAGACTAACCTATGAAAAATACTGTTGCACCTATGCAAGATGAAGTTACAGTAACACAAAGACAAGAGAAATAAAATGTTAGAGTTTATAAATCCTGCATATTATCTTATCACCACTCTTCTACTCATTCTTCTTATATTGAATGTAGCATGGGGAGGGGTAAAAAAGAATATAGGGTTAATTATAGCAACTGTTGTTTTTCTTGGAATTTTATGGAGAGTTGCATTTGAAGCAACACCAACAAATATTAGTAATATTGAGATATTACAAAAAGGATAAAAATTTATGATAGATTTACTCACAAAAGATTTGATACTTGGCACTATTTTTACACTTATATGGTTAGCAGTTCTCCACCAAAAGGAACTCACCCTAAAAGAGAACCTAAAATCATTTCATACACTCTATCTCTTTACCCCAACAACATCTATTTTACTTGGATTTTTTCTATCAAAAATAGTGCAAAATCATGGAGAGCTTATTGGGTTTACCCTCATTATCCTCACATTTGTACTGTATAAACTTTTCCCACCTCAGAAAAAAGAGATACTCTTTTTTAATATTATAATGGGAGCAATTGGAATATATTTTATCTTTTTTGCAACAGCAAAACCTATAACTAATAGTATGGAGGGAACTCTACAAACAGACTCCTCTTATATTACATTTACTAAAGCCTATGGGATAAGAAATAATGCAACACATAGATACCTCCTCACTTGGAACACTCCACAAAGGGGAGATATCATCAACTTTTATATCCCAAAAGATACAACTAATCGATATCTTCAATATATTATCAAAAATGATGGGAAAGATTTTGAAGAGGGGAAAGTAAGTATGATAAAAAGAATTGTAGCAACTCCATATGATAGTTTTTTCTTAAAAGATGGAAGATTCTATCTCCACCCACAAGAGGGGAATGAGTATATTAAAACACATTACAAAGGGTACACCACCATCACAAAAAACAACCAAATCTTTATCAAAGACCCGTACCTAAAAACCAATCCAAAAATCCAATTTATAGAGGACATTGATTATAGAGAATTTCATAAACTTTTTCCCCATTTGTATGACACCAATATCACCACCCTACAAGATAATCAATACTTTGTGATGGGTGATAATAGAAATACAAGTTTTGATAGCAGAATGTTTGGTCCAATCAATTTTGAATCGATCTATCAAAAAGTTTTACACTAAAAAAGGAGCCATTCATGAACAAACTAGAATACACACAAGAGTTATTATTAATCAATCTTTATCAACTGTTTGATTTGGTTGAGGAGTTTCAAGAGGAACAAGAACGAACATTACACGATGTTCTTGATATTTATATGGAACCACTCCAAACAACACCAAAAGAGTCGCTAAGAGTTTATATTGCAATAGCAAATAATCCAAATCTCACTATCCACTCATCTAAAGAGGAGATTGATAAGTTTTACAGTGAAGAGCTATTTCAAGAGGCAATCAAACCACTTTTAAACCTCTCCATAGAAACTATAAAACTAGATGGATACACAAGATTAGAGAATTACAAAATGGTTCTTTCACTAATCAAAGATACAACCACACAAGAGGTACTCCAGTGAACAACAACGATTGCAAAAAGAAAAAACAATATATCATCTCCTTTTTACTAAAGGGGATACTGTTCACGATATTTGGAGTGATTTTAATAGGTATGATATACCAGCTCTCCAATGAACAACAAGAGACAATAGATGCTTTTAATAATAATGCAGAGATTATCTGCTCAAACATTGGAGTAAATAAAATAATCTCAAAACCAAAAGGGTATCACTTTGATACAAATTATGGAAACCTTATCACCAATGGTGATACAGTTGTCAATCTAAGCACCTGTAAAAAGAGAGATATACACAATGAAAAATAATTGCCAATTTATCAATACCCTTGCAAAAACTATAAAAGTGATTAGTTGGATACTTTTTCTTGGTGGAATAAATCTTTTGTTTGGTGGGTTTATCTATTTAACACTTGGGATATTTCTAGATGATCCATTTTATAAAATTGAAAATAATATCTCTATCATAGAGTATCTGTTCTATTCTATCTTGGCATTTGCACTTGGATATGATGGGATAAAAGATGATTTAGAACCATCTAAAAACTAACAAATATATTTTAAAAAGGAGCACTTATTATGGAGCCTACAACAACCGACACACTCTTAGCAATCCTCACTTTGCTATTACCAATTTTATTTAGTTTAGCAATAATCGTCATCTTTTCAGCAAAAAAAGAGAGATACGATGAAAATTGTGAGGATAAAGTATGATGAAAATCATATTTTATAAGTAGTCACAAAAGGAGACTCAAACTTGCAAACTTCAATTATCTCTTCAATTATCTTAGTAACACCCCTTCTTATTGCATTTATAGGGATTATGATATTCAAAGCAAAAAAAAGCACACACAACAATTGCGAGGATAAAGTATGACCCAAATAGATTATATTTTTATCCCATTAGTGCTATTAGGGATTGTAGTGTAGTTTGCCAAAGGAAAGTAGAGATAGTTTTAACCACTGTTAAAGAAAAAGTTCTCAAAAAAGTTACCATTGTTTTTTCTATAAAAATCCCATAATTAAGGAGAAGGGAGTAGGGTAACTAAATCTCAACTTTTGTGATTTCTTGAAACTATTCCCAATTTTGAGAAATTATCCTACCAGCGAAATTTACCCAAGCACCTCTTGGGCTCTCCCTACTGCTCCACTTTCAAGTCTGACTTTTATTCCATGGGGATGAGTTGGTGAATTTGTGAGGATATTTTTTACGATACCAGAAGTGAGTTTTCCACTTCGTTGATCCTCTTTTAGTACGATATTAACTTTGGCATCTATTTTAATATTTGTTCTAGTTGTACCATTTATAGTTCAACCCCTTCCCAAAACTCATCATAATCTAAATTTGTATTGTGATTCTCATCACCTTGTTTTTTATGAAGATTATTAAAGTATTGTTCAAGTGCAACATTCATAATTTGGTTTGGAGTGATATGGAGCATTTTTGAATATGCTTCTAGGTTTTCCATATTGGTAGCAGTTAGTTCTATTTTGTCTATATTTTCCATTGATTATGATTCCTCACTCTTTTTATCAAGCTTATTAGCATAAAAGTTTCCAAAGAAAGCAAGAGCAATAATTACAATAGCTATTATTGAAAAGCTTATGAGTTCATTTAAAAGTGCATCATCTATCATTTGGTATCCATTGTAATTTTTGAACGAAGGATACATTGTAAAAACTTTATCTTTTATTTTACTCCTCACACTTATGAGCCATAACCATCAAGCCATCATCTCTTACAAACTCATACTCTTTTACTGTCCAATTTTGGTTATTCACAAGGAACTTTTCAGTACTTCCAAAATTGTTTTGGTTTGAGATGCACTCTAAAGATTTTCCATTGTTAAAGATTCTAATACTATCAATGGCATATCTATATTGAACATAAGGAAACAGTGTAAAAGTATAAGTGAAGAGTAAAAGTGTAAATGTTAAAAAAGTGTATTTTCTTTTCTCTTTCTTTTTATCTAATGAAATGAGTGCAACTAGTACTACTAAAGATGTGATTATTGTAAGTTTTATATCAAAAAATTGAAACATTGTGTTTTCCTTTTGGTTTGGTTTTTGGTTTTATTTTTATTACGAAAGTGTAAATCAACCATTCGAATACCCTCTTTCGTTTGGATTTAAAAACTATTTAAAGTATGAGGATTTTGAAAATAAAAAAGTCATAAATCATCTTACGAAAAACCCTATTCGTGATAGATAAGTAAAATTTCAAGTATAAAAATCTATTTTGGAGAAACTATGACACAAGCTGAGAAGTTAGAAAGATTACGAATTATTATTGGTATACAAACAAAAATGAAACGGGGTACATTTTACTATTTGCTTATTTCTATTGGATTCTCTTTATGGTTTATGTTTTTAGAGTACCCAGATTTTCTATCTTATTTTCCTATTGGGGTTGTCACTTTTACATATGTTGGGTTTATGGGCTATCTCTACAACAATGCTAGAGTATCACTAGATGAAACATACCAACAATACCAAGAGGTAGAAGAAGGGGATAGCAATGGGGAATACTAAAAAACGAAGTGATATTGTGAAGATTATAAAAGGTGAAAAGCCTCTAAAAGTGATAGTAAATCTATCCTATGAACAAAGAACAATATTAGAGAGCTTACAAAAAGAGCTTCATCTCTCTACACAAGAGATTATAAATGAAGCACTTACCTCCTATCTTGATATGAAACAATTTAAAAGCTTATGGGAAAATGGAGCTACTAAATGATGACACGAAATAATCTCAAAAGTTTAGTGATCCTCTTTGTATTTTTTTATTCATCTGGTATCTATTTGATAATAAACTACACAAATTATGAAGAGTTAGCAGGTGGATTATCACTCCTTACTCTTGGGATAATTTTTAGCTACGATAAATTTGTGCTAGATTCTAAGATGTTAAAAACATTCGCTGATTATATTTAGGAGAGATTGATGACACCAGAACAACTTGACACCCATTTAGCCTATTTAAATCGAGATTTTTATGAAGGATTTCCATTTCAAGGAAAAGATGTAGTTGAATTGGAAAATTTTAAAGAGAATACTAAAGAGTTACTTCACTCTTTACAAACCAATCTAGCTCTCGTGGAAAATGACACACTCCAAGCAATAGTTGTAAAATCAGATTTTTACTTTGAACTACTAAGAGCTTGGAATTATGTTGATAATTTGGAAGTGTGCAAGATACTAAAACAAAGAGGGATTGATGAGAATTGTTAGAGATGTGATATCTGCACTCTTAATTGATAACTATGTCAAAAATGAGAAAATTAGAGAGAAAATAAACCATTGGATATAAAAAGATTATCTTTAGAGATTATGGCTCTTCTAGTATCATTTTTAATTTTAGTTGCTATTTTCCTATTTTTTAGTGGTTTATCGTTTGCTATAGTTTATTTTTTATCCTATATGGTAGAAATTGTAGTTGAATATCTCTTTTATTATGAATTTAATGGACAAGAAAAACTGATAGTTTCTCTTTTTAGTGCATCTTTACTGTTATGCGCACATCTTAAAAAGTTCAATAGAAAAATCAATGGTGAGTTAAAGAGCAAAGAGGAGTTGCTTTTTAAGATATTAAGATTGGTATTGTTGTATAGCCCATTTATTGGGGCTTTTTGTGGAGTGGGTTGTTATAGTTTGGGGGTACTTCACTGGTTATAAAATATTTTATTTCTATACTTTCAAGTACTCCTTAAAGATTCTCAAATTCATCGCTATCTCCATCTTCAAAATAATCATCCATAAACTCATCCACATATTTTTTTGGTTTTTTATCTTTTAGATTTTTTTGAGAAAAATGGGGCTTTTTTGTCTGTTTTTTTGGCTTTAAAGGTTTTGATACTGGAGCATCTTCTTTTGACGTAACTGTAACAATTACATTATCAACAACTTTAATAAAATGATTGTTATGAGTATAAGTACCATTTCCAAGTTTTGCTACACTTTTTTTAAACTCATCACTAATGATTTCTTTAGAAAGTTTATCCATATCAATTTTGAGAACCCGCTCTACGTATCTTACTATTGCATGTTCAGAGATGATGATATTTTTTGAAGCAGTTTGAAGTTTGGAGAGTTCTTCTTTATAGTTTTTAATTTGTTGTTGTTTTGTAGTGATATTCATCTGAATATCACTTATATCATTATTGTATCGTTTAATATCCTCTTCAATTTTTGCAATTTGCACTTGGATTGCTTTTATTCGTGAACTATTGAGATTTGCCATTTTTTCTATCCTTTTTTGAAAGTCTCAGTGAACAGTTTTTATTAATTGAAGTATAAATTATTTACTCGAAGAGGGTGTTTCGCGAAGTGAATTAAAATAGAAAATCTGTAAATGAGGACTTTTAAAAACGAAATTTCAGATGCGGTAAGTTCTTATACAATTGAATAATGCAAATAAAACAGTGCAAGAAAAGATAAAAAGAGGTTTATGCGCAATATTACATACTAAGCTAGTATGTAATTTTATCGGCAGAGTAAAAAGTGCTTCAAAATATTATAAAATGGAGGTTTGAGAGATGTATAAGTTTTTTAGTTATTTCAAAGATCAGTTTATCACTGAATTAGAACTCCAACAAAAAGATCCAAAAACTATTGATAGCTATCAATATATTATTGATAATTTTTTAGCCTATATCGATGAGAAAAATAGAATGACTACAATTGAAGAGCTTAATCATCGAATTATAAGCGAAGCAATTAAGTTTGCTGAAAATAAAAACAACTCACTAAGAATTTTTTCCTATTGGACAAACAGTGCATATAAAAAAGCACTCAAACTTTTTATTAATTTTATAGAAGATGAGAACGAACTATCACTCAAGATTAAATGGAATAAAATTCAATTTAAAAGGGAACAATGTGAAATAAAATCACTTGATGTTGAATCTCTAACAAAAATCAAAAAGTATCTCTCCAACCTCTATAGAAGATACTCTATGACCAATAATAAAAATAATCTTTGTGATGAACTAAAATCACAAGAGTATATCTATACAGTAAACCTAGCTTTTAAATTTGGACTTTACGGAGGATTAAGGGCAGAAGAGATCTGTACACTCCAACCATCAAGTATCTCTGAACCCTACATCGATCAAAAAGTAGCAATCGTGGATATTACGGTTAAAGGAAAAGGGCATAAAGAGAGAATCGTTCCAATTCTTTATGCACATATAAAAAAAGAACTTGATTTTTTTAAAATCATAAGAAAGTCAAACGAACTCCTATTCCACCAGATTAGAGGTGGTAAGCTTACTAGACACAGTTTATATAACTATTTTAGTGATATCACCAAATGTGCTAATGTTAAAAGTAGGGGAATCCATATTTTAAGACACACCTGTGCTATGCAAATGAGAGAAAATGGTGTGGATTTGGGTGATGCACAAGATTTTTTAGGTCATTCAGATCCCTCTATAACAAGAATATACTATAAGAAGAGCCAAAGTAGGATGAGAAAAGTAGCCGTTAGTTTTAAGTGAAAATAATTTGAGGTTTAATGTGAATTATATATTCAAATATCACAGCACAAGTGTAATAAAAATAAAATATTGATATTTAATTGAGATTCGGAAGTCCAAAAAGAAGAGAGTGGTGAAGTAAGAAACGATATAAAAATATTATTTCTGCAGATTATAATGGTAGACAAATTGTCAAAAGTAATTTGATTGGCAAAAAATTAGATAAGAAAAATTTTAATTTTGTATACCAATACATTAATATTGATAATGAAATTAAAATAGGTAAATGTTTATTAAAAGCAATTTTACAAACTGATGGTAAAGTAAAAATGGCAATGTGATGATCTGTAACAAAACCTTAGAAAAAAAACAAGTTATAACAAAAGATCTAAAATGAGATTTTAAATAATTAAGTTTAATATCAATTCAAAAAGTAGCTCAAATCTTCAATATATTCACAATAATATTTTTTAATAAAAATCATTATATACTACAAATTGAATAAAAGAATAATATAGGAAGTTAGACATGATTGATGATAAAATAATTAAAAAATATATAAATAAAAAAGATACTCTATCTAAAGAGATTAAAGACTTTTTAAATACACTTTTAAAATTAAAAATTGATGAAATGAATATAGAGACAAAAGAAGAAATTGAAAGGATAGATTCAAAGTTTAATGCTATTTTAAAAAAAGAAAAAGATAAATTAGAAAAAGCAAAAAAATTATATTTAGAAAGAATTGTCATTCTCAATAAAGAAAATAAAGAGAACAAAGAAAAAATTATGAATATAGTTTTGGATAGTTTTATTCAAAATGGATTAAAAGCAAATCAACTTATGTGCAAAGATAGAGTAGAATCTAAAAAGTGATTTCACTCTAGTTTGTAGTAAATATTTGTATATATTCTTATCTGAAAAAGTCGTCGCAATATGCCAAATAACCCCAAAATATTTATTAATACATTTGGATTATATATCTATTATTTATGTAATTATGGCAATAATTATTATTAAATATGGTTTTTTACCCTGCATTATTGTATAACTCAGCTAAAAATAGGTGAATTTTACTTTTTAACGGAAATTTGACAAAAATACTATATTCGGATAAAATACTAGATATACATATAGAGGAGTATCAGGTGACAAATAAAGAGATAAATGATATATTCAATATTTCAAATAGTACTTTATTTGATTGGTCTAACGATAATCATAATAGGAAAAACCTAGCTATCCTTTTGAAATCACTAGACACAAAACAGGTAGAATTAATTCTGTCTTATCAAAAAGAAAAGGATAAATATATTCCAAAATACAAAGACACTACACGTTATATTAGTCTAGATAAATCAATATTCTCAAAAGATTTATTTTGGTCTACAAAGAATAAGGAAAAGTTAAATATCAAAAATATAATTATTGTTTATATGGAAAGAGCAGACCAAATTGATACTGATATTCTTTGTAAATCTTTTGGAATAGATAGAGTAAGAACAACTGTTTATAATTCTAAAATTGATGATAAGAATAAATATGAAGCACTAAGACAAATCGATTATTTTGAATCTAAACTGTATAATAAAGAGTTTAATTATCATGATGAATTAAATATTCAATTTCTTATTAATCCATCACAAAGAGTAGTAGATTATTTCTGTCGAGTTAACGGATATGATGAAGTTGAAAAAGAAGTTGATGCTTCTAATATAACATTCAGAAAGAAACTGATCATTAAAAAAATGATTAATTATTTTGAAAAGGAATTCAATGACGTTACAATTAAAAAATGTGCTTGAGCAAATTAAAGATCATTCAATTTTTTCAGAATTTGATTTTCGTTTAGCTGGTGGAACAGCATTATCATATCGCATTCAACATAGAGAATCGGAAGATTTAGATTTCTTTATTAATGGAAAATTGCCGACTAATGAAATAGAAAATTTTATCAAATTTTGTATAGAAATTTATGGGGAAGAAAAGATTGTACCGCTTGAAGCATCAAAGAGCCAGCAATATGAATTTGAAAGAGATGGAGATAGTATAGATAACTATCAACAAGATTGGTTAATTAGTGATGTAAAAATTACTTTTTTTGATTGCAGTCATAATGTTGGAAATCAAGATATATTTAATCAAGATTCTTATAGTTTTTACGGTAATATTAAAATAATGTCAGTTGAATCAATATTTAAATTTAAATCATTGATGTTTTATAAACGTGTTAAGATAAGGGATTATTTTGATTTATACTCTCTATATAGTAATAAAGACTATAATTTTACTATTAATGATACATTGAATTTAATTCAACAATACGAATTGGCATATCAAGGGGAAGGTATTAAATTGTTTTTATTAACACTTGAACAAAAGATAAAACAATATGATCAAAATTATGATCAACCAATTTATACACTTGTCGATAATCCACCATCATTTGAATACTTATCAAAATATGTTCTATCCAATTTAAGTAATCTGATATAAACATATGTTAAAGAAACCTTTAAAACGAGTTATTACAGTTAATTTGGAGATTTTATTTTATTACATAGATAGATATTTGTATGCTGATCCCACATGGAAGAAAATTTTAACGAATTATAGAAACCTAGATATTTTTAATTCAATTGATAAGGGTCAAATCAAAAATATTTTAGATTTGCCATTAAGAATTTTTGTTGATGAAAATTCTAAATATTTTCAAGGTTCATTATCAAATTTGCCAAATATTTTATCACCAGTCATTTCAGATATACACGAAGTCGTAGATTTGACAAAATATATGATAATAAAAATACTATATTATAATGAATACATTTCAAAAGAAGATACTATAAAGGTAGAGTTTATTTCTTGCTCAGCAGAAAAGAAAATCAAACATGGTCAACTAGAAATTTTATCATTTATGTTACTTTATTCTAACGAATACGGAGAACTAAGTTCAAAAATAATTAAAGATATTTTTGAAAATCAAAAATTTTTATTACTAAATGAAAATACACAAAAATCTTTTTATGGAACAGTTTTTCACAAAACAAGAAATAAAAAGAATTTTTTGAATGATGGAAATAGCAATCCAAGAATTAATTTATTACAAGAATCCAGAAAAGAGTATTTATCTTCAGAAACAATTAGTGGTGATTTTACGTGGAAAGAAGTTAAATATTTATATTGTCCTATTTGTGCAAAAAAGTTTTCCGTCAGTGAGAAAAACAATTATATTAATATTATGGAAGATAAAATTTATTTTGATTGTAATCATGATCGTACAATATTTAGAAATTATGCTTCATTTAGCTACAAATTTAATGATGTAATGATTACAAAATTAAATAATAATCAATTAATTAAATGGTTCAAATCTAATATAAAACCAATAAATAAAGATTTTATTTACTACATTGACATTTTTGATAACAATATCCAAGCGAGTATTCCAACCGTGAAATATTTAATGAATACCGCTGATTTCTATAAATATTCAAATCTTTTGATAAAAAATAGATTATTACAATTAGATGTAAAATGCCCTATTTGTGATCAATTACATAAATTACAAATCTCATTAAATATTCAAAATGATACTAATGACAAATACAAGTCATATGAAGAATTAGTCTATATAAAAAATAAAAAATATTATTTTAAATGTGTTCACGATGGAGATTTTAAACAATATGGAGATTTTTACATTCATGCATTGGATGATTCTACACTGGAATTAAATAATTTTAAACATTTACATGATGCTTGTTCAAAAGAGTATGAACATATTTTTCATACATTAGCTTTAGTTTCTAAATACAGCGGTGTTTTTGTAAATGGTCGTAAAGTAATTAAAAGACATATTACAAGTGATGACTTTGAGATTTTAGATTTAAGTAGTTATCTTAAATGATAAAAAAACTATTTTTATACGATCAAAGTTTTGCACTGCATAACATAGTAAGTAATTTTTTATTTGTTTTTGACAATTCCTATCTTAGAGATCAATTGCAAATAATTGAATATTTACACGGTCATAACAAAAGTATAGAACAATTTGAAGACAAAAAAAAGAAATTTAGAAATGATTTAACAGAAATAATCGATAAAAATAAATTTGTTGAAGTTTCAAAACAAATTTCTTCATCTCACTTTTCAAATAAAAAAGAATTCACTGATTACGAACTTGCTCGATTATATTTTTATTTACCACTTTTTGATACAAAATTATCAAAAATCGTGTGTTCATTTATACTGTCCGTACATTTGACAATACTTAAAATTTTAAAAGATAAAAATCAATATGAAATAAATTTATCAAATGCTCTCCGTTTTTTTGTACATTTTATTGAAATTATACATACATTTGAAAAATTAAAAATAAAAGAAATCATTAATGACACAAGGTATCCATTAAATGTTTTAGAGTTGCTAGCAAATAAAAAGATATATGGGATAGAAACGAAAAATAAAGAAAAATTTTCATTTACAATTGGAATAAATGAAGAAAATCATATAGGGATTAAAAGTTTATTGAAAGTTAATGTCAATAATTTATTAGAAAGTTCTTTTGATGAAATAAAAACTTTTGAGAATCTGGCAAATTATACCCCTAAAAAAAGATCCTTCACACAAAAGAAATACACCGACACTACAAAAGAGAATGCAAAACATTTAGAAGAAACATCTAGCCATGGTGTTTCTACTTCACAATACATCATTCCTGATGAAGATTTACCAATCAATGATGAAGAGAAGGCAGAGCAAAAAATATCACAAGCAGAATTTTTTCGTGAAAAAAGTAGCAACAAAGAAAGAACAACTAAAAAACAACAGCACAAACAGATTAAATCGAAAAGCGCAGCAATTGCAAAATCAAAATTAATGTTACCCTCGCTATACAGATACCCAACCGTTTTTCAACTTTCAAACTTACTATCTCAACTTATTATTTCTGTAAAGCTTAATAGAAAATATCAAATTCAAGATGATGAAGATTTTTATAAAATCTATTTTCTTACAGGGATTATTCTAGGAATAAGCACACAAGACATTGAAGAACTTTTAAAACATAGTGATTACTCATTAATTGAGAGAAAACTTAATAAAAAATTATTTGCAAATTATGAACAATTTAATGATTCTATTGGTATTAAAACTCAAGAGTTTGTTAATTATAAGGTACCAATGAGCATTGAATTATTCTTAAATTGTTTAAAAACTTATAACAAAGAAATTTCTTTTGAACGATTTAGGGATGTAATTGAGAAATATGTAAAGGGTATAGATAGAAATTTTACAATTAATTTTAATCATATATGGAACACAATGCTTGTGCATCAAAAGATATTTGATAAAAGTATCAATACTCAAAGTTTATTAGCTACCAATAACATTGATCAGAATAATTCACCAATCATAAAATATACTCTGACTTCATCAAACTTAGCTAAACATTCCCACTTTTTGAAAAGCTATTTAAATAAGCTGGAAATAAATGATTTAATTTTAAAAAAATTTACTCGAACGAAAGTAAATCGGAATAGTGATTATGATGAATTTGAAGAAGAATATGTTGGTTCTAGAAAGCTTATTCATACGAGTGATTTAACAAATTTCTTTAATCAAATGAAACAAGCAGCCAAAAATGAAAAAAACAAATTAAAGAAATTTAATTTATACAGTTTATATGTTAGATTTGCACTATCATTGCTTTGTGGAACTAGAGATTTTGAAAAGTCTGTTAATTTGTCAAAAGTAAGTCTTCTATATAAAATTTATCATATTCAAGAAAAAGGTCACTATGAAAATACTGGGCACAGAGTTGTACCACTTTGTAATTCAGCTGCTACAATTATTGAAAAATATTTTGCAGTATTAAAAGAGTATGAAATAGATGCAAAAAGAATAGTGTTTCTTGATAAAAAACAAAAGATTTATGATGTGACATTGTCTAATATTAGAATGATTTATAATGATTTTTTTTTGAATGAACATGATGAGATTTTTAACAAAATTGAATCAATCGCATTAAATGTTGGAAGGCATACCATTGTAACCTTAGCTTCAGATGCTAGTTTAGATAAAGATAAAATTTTAGCTTTTATGGGGCATTCAATTAATGGTTCAGAGTCTTTAGGTATATTAAGTATGCTTGATAGCAATAGCTATAGTATTTTATTTAGAAATTTATTGGAAGATATTTCTAAAATCTATTTTATAAGTGAAATAAGTCATGACATTGGCATATGAAGAGTCAATTGAGTATTTACTCATTCAAACTAAAAAGATACCTAACAAATATTTAAAAATATACTCAACCATACTCAATGCTTTGCAACTTATAGATATATCTGAAAAGATTAAAATTCGTCAAAAGCGGTTTATTTTAGATGTAGAATTTTACTCTTCATTTGTATCACTTGATATGTATGTACAACTGAAAGTAGCCGATGAAACTCTATATGATTGTTTCAAGTATTTAATTGAAAATAATTATTTCGATGACTCATCTTTAAACTTTCCAATTTCAAAGAAAATTGCACAAATCAATAAGTATCATAATTTTTTAAATGATGATAACTTTTGGATTATAGATCAAATAGAGGATTTTGTTAAATCTATTAAAGACACTATTGCTCAATTTAATAAGACAGTAGATAAAAATCAAATAGATAATGTAGAAGCATATATATTTTTAGTACTTACCGTTTTCAATGGTACTAAATTTAGTAAAGATGATTTAAATAAATTAAATGTACAAGATTCATTTATAAGAAATGAAATATTGTATACAGTTATTTTTGATAAAAGCTTTCACAAAAAATTTCAACCATATCATGTAATAAGAATAGATGAGGAATTCACTAACACGATAAGAAATTTTTGGAATTATAAATTGGAGAATTCAAATCAAAGTTTGTTTAATAAAGGATATCATGTATTGCTAAAAGAATCAAATGAAATTATTAAAAAACTTTTTAAATCAGAACGAGTTAATCGTAATCTAGTTAGACGTGCTTTCATAACAAAAGAAATTTATCAATTTAAATCTCCAATTCAAGTGTCAATAAAATTTAATTTAATACAAATGGTTCCTATTATATTATCTGAATTAGAAGCACTTCAAAAGAATTCTGTACCCAGACATTTATTAAAAGTTAATGCATGCAATAAAAGGTATAGAAAAAATCATGATATAGATGATGAATTTGATGATTATTATGATCAATTATTAGATGTTGGTGGATTTGATTATGATACACATATTGCACCTTTGTTGTATTTTAATCATCATCAAAAAAAGACATCTTTATTATCGTTTGACAATAAAGATGTGAAAAAAGAGTATATAGAATCTGTTATAAAACAATTCGATCATGCTATATTTGAAAAAAAAGAAATTTCAATTGGCATTATATTAAAAGGTATTGTTTTTTATTTAAAACGTACGATAGGGCCTCAATTAGATGAAAATAATGACCTCAAACCTAAAATTGAATTTCAGACATTTAAAGATTATCTTAGTCTGATAAAAAGTAATTTTTTATGTTATTTTGAAGATATAGAAACATTTGATGAAAGTAAATTGATATTTTTAAAGAATATCCTCAGAAGAGATAAAAAAAGTGAAAATACTATAAAAAAAGTTTCTGGAATTATTGCAACAATTACGAAACTAGATAAATCTAAAATATTAGAAAAAAAACTTTTTACAGATATGCCAAAATCGATGCTTTTTGAGTTCGAAATTGATAAAATTTTACATAAAATCAAAGAAACATATGAGAGGAAAGCTATTGATAAAGATAAAAAAACCAATACAAAGCATCTAAGATATGCAATACTACAAGATCAGGCTTTTATACTTCTATTATTTTATACAGGCCTTCGTAAAAGTGAGTTAAGGACTAGATTATGTCAAGATATAATTCCTGAAAAATATGATATTTATACAGGGGAAGCAGTTGAAAATGGTTATACAATTTTTGTTAACATGAATGGAATTAAATTAGATTCAAAAGTTACTAGATTAAAAACAAAAAATGCTAAAAGGAAAGTTTTTTTTGCTATTCAAAATAAAAATCATGCTAAATTGCTCGATGAATTTTTAAAAGCTAGTAAAAATATTAGTACAAAAACATTATTTAAAGAAGTTGAATTATGGAATCAAAATAATGAAAACCTTAATGTGACAAAATCAATCATGCCATATAATAAAATTGTATATCTTAATAAGATTATTCAAAATATTACAAAAAGATATTGTACAATGCATTCATTGAGAGCTTCGTTTGCGACATATCGATTCGAACAAAGATTATTTTCGAAAGTTAAATACACTGAAGAGATGTTGAATTTTGCTGTAGAAATGGGGCATGAAACATCTTTAATAACATTTCAAACATATATTCATAGTAATTTGATTGGAGAATTATGAAACTACTTTCTTTAGATGCATTAATAAATCAAATTACTAAAAAACCAAATTTTATTTTATTTGGACAGGATTCTGAGAAAAGAGATGAAATCTTAGAAAAAATTAACATTGAATTGACCAAAAATTTTGAAACAATTTTATATATAAATTTTACAAGAAAATTATCATTCAAAGTTGGAGCACAAAGTCATAGCTTTGAAACAAATCCATTCTATTTTTTTAATTACGATTATTCTGATAAAGATTTATTAGATAAAGTATATATAACAACCGAATTTTTTTTACAGGATCTTTTAAAATTTCAAAAAAATAATGTGCACTTGACACAATTAGTACAAAATTTATTGTACGAAATGTACCATCATAATAAGTATCGTGATTTTTTCATAAAAGATCTTATAGAAGATCTTAAAAATATAGTCATGCTGTCAGAAAAATTCAAAAGAATTGATTTATTTCAACTCATTGTAGAGTTTACAAATGAAGAAGATCGCCGTCAAAAAGATATTATAGCAAATACAATGCGTTTAACATTAGAAAATTTTATACATTTATCAGATTCTAATAAAAAAATGAAACCATTTTATATATTGTTTACCTCAAAGAAAAATATCTTACAAATAAAGCAAATAATTGAAAAATTTGATCAGCAATTATTTAGTCTAGATAATTTTTCTTCTAACATTGATTTTAATAATGAAAATAAAATACATAATTTTAAAATAGAATCTTCTAATAAGGTTGAAAATTTATTGATTTTGAAAAATATTATTCACATATTTAACGATGTTAAAATCTTTAAGAAAAAAAAGAAATTAATTATCTTTGAGGGCATATCAGTTTCTTACGGAGACTTTACTAATATTATTAATAGTTCAAATATCTCGATTTCTTTTATTGTAGATGATCCTGTAGACAGTAAAAATTTAGTAAATATTAAAGATATATATTATGTAGAAGATGTTCATCATTCACCATATATTAAAATTTTAGAAAATCAAATCAAAGAGCATAAATTAAATTCATATAAATTAAATTAATGTCAAGTAAGAACATCACTTCACAGTGACATCCTCACCTAAGAACTGTACTTGCGACTTTCACCGCGTGAGGTTTTTGAGGGTAAAATATCGTTTAATACTATAATCATCAAACGATGTATCATATGGATTAGCTTCGCTTCTAATTTTAATAAATTTTTTTTGAGTGGAAGTGTTGAGAGTTATAATTCTGGTGTAATCATACAAATAGGGTTTTCCCGTATACGCTTTAAAATTTGCTTAATCAGCTATAGCTCTTTCCCACATATCTCTTCCGCTTTCACTATTATAGTTCTTCTTATAAACGGTCGTTTATAAGAACAAATTTCACCAGTTTCCGTCAAGCCTAAAAATCACACTTCATCTCTTCTCAAAAATCATTCTCAAAACTGCTTCTCGATGGAGTGTATTTTCTATGAGTTTTGAGAAAAAATTGGAGGGAGAATTTCTTTTCAAAAAAAAACTTTTTAACGCATCTTTCCAAATAGTTAAAATATAATGCAATCCTTTTAGAAAAAAGAAAAAAATGCCATTAGGATCTAGATGTTTATAATTATTCCACTAATATTTATTTTTTTGTTATTCTCATATTTACAAATAAATGATGATGTTTCTTTTGAACTGACTATGACAATTTACGGATTGATGATAGCTATCGCATATTTTTCATATGTTATTTTTAAAAAAGTTAAAAATGATTTCAAAGCACAAGAGAGAAATGCAATTATTGTAGAATTAAACCATTTACAACAAAAACTTTCCAAAGAAACAGATGAAAAACTTATTCATACATATAAGCATAAAATAGAGATCTTACAAAAAGAACTAGTTGAAAAGAAATAAAATTCTATCCAAATATAAAATAGCATAAATTCCAAACCTAGACACAAATCTGTCTTATTTTTGTGTATAATCTCTTTATAAAAATTACAAGGGATATCTTCATGCAACAAATTGAAAAACCTCAAAACAACACCAAGTGGGATAGAATAAATACAATCTACGAACTTTTAAACCGTTCAAGTGATGGTTTGACTATTGCTGAACTTTCTAATGAACTAAATGTGAGCACAAAAACAATTCAAAGAGATTTATATGAAGTTTTAGCAGAATATGGAGCGGTAAAAAATGGAAGAGTTTGGAAGATAGATAAAAAACAAGCAAGTGATACTCTCAATCCTAGTGAAAAAATAATTCTTGGTATCCTTGATGAAATGGCAAAAGGTGGTGGTAAAACATTTTATGGGAAAGCCCATTCCCTTTTAGCAAAAATGACCCAACAATTAGAACAACCAATTTTTACCAATATGGATAGTGAAACTTTAGATGATGGAAACCTTGAACTCTTTATCACTTTAGAAAAAAGTATCAAAAACAAACAAGAGGTATCGTTCCTTTACAAAAAACACATCTTCACACTTAAACCACTCAAATTAGCATTTTTCGATGGGTTTTGGTATCTACTTGCATTTGATAGTGAAGATAAAGATAAATTCAAAAAGTTCCATCTTAAATCTATAAGTGAGCTTACCCAACTTGAAAATACTTTTTCAATCAGTAGTGATATAGAAAATAGACTCATCAAAGCAAACTCTATTTGGTTTGACCTTGACAAAGAACTCTTTGATGTTCATCTCTTAATAGAAAAAGATATCGCAAAATATTTCATACGAAAACCTCTCAAAAGCCAAGTAATCACAGGAGAAGAAAAAGATGGCTCATTAGAGATAGTTGTTTCAATCTCAAATGAGATGGAGATATTACCAATTATTTTTTGGTATATCCCATATATCAAAGTATTAAGCCCAGATTGGTTAGCTGATATGGTAAAAACTAGAGTTGGGGAGTATCACAAAGAGTTGTAAGTTTCAGTTCTTTTTTCTTTAATCTAGACACTTTTTTGTCCATATGGTTGAATATAATTTCCTTATCAAATAAAAAAGGATAATAAAATGCCACAAGCTGTACCAACTATAGAGGAATACACTAGCCAAATACGGAAAAAAGATACTATTTTTATAGTCTTTAATACCGTTTACAATGATGTTCATTCATTTCACAAAGAGTTAGAGCAAGAAGATTATGACAAATATCTTAATCCAAAATACACAGACAATATCGCCAAAGAAGAGTTTTTGGAGTTTATGAAAACAAATTTGCCTGATATACAAATTAGCCCTGTATTTGATTTGGTAAGTTTAAACTATCTTCAATGGAAATATCTAGGCAGTTTTGCAATTGATACAGACATAGATAGTCCAGCATATAAATTATTATCCGAAAAATATGGAAATCCATACGATGATGCAACAGTAAATAATAAAGTGCTTTGGATTATAGAATTTGATTTTGCTAAAAAGCACCATGATGAAAGAATGGAGATAATAGATAGCGAATT
The DNA here is from genome assembly GCA_945883785.1 of Helicobacter pylori PMSS1. Taxonomy (GTDB): domain Bacteria; phylum Campylobacterota; class Campylobacteria; order Campylobacterales; family Arcobacteraceae; genus CAIJNA01. Next base: position 3,561 of record CAMCYD010000001.1, on the reverse strand, counting down.
TGATTGAAAAAATGAAAGAAAAAAAGAAATAAACAGATCATAGATATCTTAAAAGAATTAGTCATCGGTAGAAAAGATATCGAATGTGAAATTGTCAATTTCTCAAGTATGCAATTTTCATAATGACATAAAATAAAAAGGCAAAATGATATGGATGATTTGAACCAAATTAAACAAACGATACAAGAGGCAGATGCTATCCTAATAACAGCAGGTGCTGGTATGGGAGTAGATAGTGGATTACCTGATTTTAGAGGAGATGAGGGATTTTGGAAAGCATATCCACCTTTAAAAAAACTAGGATTAAACTTTTCCCAAATGGCAAATCCCAAATGGTTTGATACCAATCCATTTTTAGCTTGGGGATTTTATGGTCATAGATTACATCTCTATCGTGATACTATCCCCCACATTGGATTTCAATTACTTTTAGACTTAGTGTCTTCTAAAAACAACAACTATTTCATCTTCACTTCCAACGTAGATGGACAGTTTCAAAAAGCTGGATTTGATGAAGAAAAAATCTATGAAGTACATGGAAGTATCCACCATCTTCAATGTAGTAAAAATTGCTCACGTGATATTTGGAGTGCTAAAGATACAAATGTCCCAATTGATACAGAAGAGTTCTTAGCTATTGATATTCCCCAATGTCCAAAATGTAATGAAATAGCACGACCAAATATTTTGATGTTTGGTGACTGGGATTGGAATACAAAACGATTTAATTATCAAGAAGCAAAATACAATAAGTGGCTCAAAAACAATCGTACTAAAAAAATAGCTATTATAGAGATTGGTGCAGGCGGAGCAATACCAACAGTAAGATATCAAGGGGAGATACTATCAAGAAAAAATCCACTTGCAACACTGATACGAATCAATCCAAGGGAATATAATCTTGGAGGCGGAAAAGGATATAGTGTGCCACTTGGTGGAGTTGATGGGTTAAACGAGATACTCCTATGAAATTCAAAGATATGTGGACGATATCAAAAAGAGAAAATTAAAATAACTAGTGTTTAAAAACTTAGATACAATAATCGTAAAAATAAAACGAGGAACATATGATACAAACACCTTTTTTAGCAACAGATGGAATCATCAAACTCTATGATGAAAATGATAAATACCTTGGAATTGTTTTTATAGAGAGAAAAAATAAACCTTTTGGGATAGCACTCCCTGGAGGATTTGTAGATATTGGTGAAAAAGTTGAAGATGCCTTGGTGAGGGAGATGAAAGAGGAGGTGTGCTTGGATGTCACAATAGAATCACTCCTTGGAGTTTATTCAGACCCTCTAAGAGATGAAAGATTTCATACCGTAAGTATAGTCTATATCTGCAAAGCAAATGGACAACCAAAAGCTGCTGATGATGCTAAAAAAGTATTTGTTTTTGAGGAGGATAAAATCCCACTTGAGGAGTTGGTGTTTGACCATAAAAAGATACTTGAGGATTTTTTCAAAGCCCAAAAAGCTTGAAGTAAATGTAAGATAGAACAAAAAAATATTAGGGAGATATGAAATGATACAATTGATTTATACTACATGGGAGATTTATAAATGAATGAATTAGAAAAATTTATTTTTGATGATAATGTGCAAGAAGCTTTTCAAATGATTAATAACAGTATTTTAGATTTTAATATCTTAGAAATTACTGGTATGGGAACACAGGAGATTAAACATTCCAATATCTTAGCTTGGATGTTTGGCGATAATAATCATGAATTAGAGCATAAAATTTTGGAAAAGTTTTTAGTCAAAGTAAGTGAATACAATCAAGACACTACTCTAAAACACTATGTTTATCTATCAAATAAAAAAAACATAAATATTTTTAGAGAGCAGTCAAATATTGATTTATTGATTGAAGATGAGCAAAATAAAATTGTAATTGCTATAGAAAATAAAATTTATGCCAACGAAAGCGCTGGACAATTAACAAAATACAAAAACTATATAGATGGAAAATACGTTGGTTGGAATAAATATTTCATTTATTTAACAATTGATGGGACTAATCCATCAGATGACATTTGGTTAATTGGAAATTATAATATGATTGCTGAGAGTGTAGAAGAAGTAATGAATAATAAACAGTCTAATTTAGATAATAAAACAATATTAGTGTTAGAGAGTTATTTGGATTTGTTAAAAAGGAGAGGAATCGTGGAAAATAAAGAGATAGCAGATATATGCAAAAAAATTTGGAGTAATGAAAATTATAAAAAAGCACTCGAAATATTATTTGAATATAAACCAGATATTCAAATAAAGATTAGTGATATTTTAAAAGATGAATTAAGCAAATTTAAAGAGATAAGCATCGATTCTTCAACTAAAAATTATATTAGATTTTATGATCTTGACTTTACAGAAGATAATGATAAAGGTACTAAACAATGGACTGAATCAGGAAGAGTTTTAATTTATGAATTTTATAACACTGCACAAAATGGGGTATCACTAAGATTAATCGTTGGCCCAACAAATAATGAAGAGTATAGAAAAATATTATTACAAAAATTTAACAATAATTCTAAATCCACAAAATGGTCAACTATAAATACAATAAAAATTATTAATCCAGGTGATATAGAACAACAAAGCCTAGATGAAATTAGAGTAAAAATTCAAAATTCATTGACAAATTTTTTTGAAGAAAAAGGGGATTTTAAAAGGAATCAAAAGAAATATTTAGTAACAAAGTATAAAGAATTACCTCAAGAAGCTCTCGATGAAATGGATGCTGAAGCTACAAGAACAGATGCGATATTACAAAATAGGAAAGAATTATCAACTCACGAAGAAGCCAAAACGATACTCAAAGAACGCGGTATTGATACTCAAGAAGATTGATACATAAAAACTATGTATAAAAAGAAAGGAACTCCACAATGGCATATAATCTCAAAGACAAACTAGTAGTTGCAGTCTCATCAAGAGCACTTTTTGACCTTGAAGAGGAAAATGAAATATATGAAGAAAAAGGGCTTGATGAATACTACAAGTACCAACTTGAAAATGAATCAAAACCTCTTGCTAAAGGGACAAGTTATAGACTTATTGAAAATCTTTTAAAGATAAATAATCATTTTAGTGAAGCCAATAAACAAGTAGAAGTGATAATTCTCTCACGAAATAATGCAGCAACAAGTCTTAGAATCACAAATGCTATAGAATCCCACAGTCTTCCAATAAGTAGATCAGGTTGGACAAGTGGCAATGAGATAACAAACTACCTCAAAGCTTTTAAAGTAGATCTGTTTTTGAGTGCAAATGATAATGATGTGATAAAAGCTATAGAATGTGGAATAGCAGCAGCTAAAATACTCCCTTCCACTCCAGATGTTCATAACTCTTTAGGGGAGCAAGTACGAATCGCTTTTGATGGGGATGCCGTTTTGTTTAGTGAAGAATCAGAACTTGTGTATAAACAATATGGACTTGAAGCTTTTATAGCACACGAAAAAGAAAATAAAGACAATCCTCTCCAATTTGGACCATTTGGAAAATTGCTTCTTACCATATCAGCTATCCAAGAGAAATTTAAAGA